>NZ_CP197413.1:2306500-2636000 GCF_052161635.1 Lacunimicrobium album | reverse complement strand
GCAAAGATGGCGAACTGATCAAAATCGACAGCCGCCCCTCCGACGCGATCGCCCTCGCCGTCCACTTCGACCCGCCCCTGCCGATTTATGTCGACGAAGCGGTGCTTGACGAAGTCGCTTAGCATCTGGTGACAAGCCCAGGAAATGCGAACCTTCAGCTGTGAAGTCGATGTGTGCCACGGCTGTGTCAGCCGTGTTAATGGACGTTCGATGCGCGGATCCCACGGCCGACACGGCCGTGCCACACTGAGTGAATCGACGACTGATGCGTGACAACTGATCCGAAATGGTTTACAGTCATTCTGGTGATATTTTGTCTTTGACTGTCAACTCGGAGTCACGTCGATGCCGCGCTTGCTTGCTGCCCTTCTGCTTGTGATCTGCTCTGTCCCCGCAACGGTTCACGCTCAACACCGCATCCTCGCCCAAGCCCCCGGCAAGCTGCTCGTCATCGAAAAAGATGGCTCGGTCAGCTGGGAAATGCCCTGGACCTCGACTCACGATCTCCATCGTGTCGATGACGATCATATCATGGCCATCCGTGGGCCCGGCGAAGTCTGCATCATCAACATGAACGACAAGAAAGTCACCTGGAGCTACCGCGCCGGCAAGATGAACGGCAACGAAGGGAAACGTGTCGAAGTTCACGCCGTCCAGCCTCTCGACGGGGGGAACGTCATGATCGCGGAGTCTGGTCCTGCTCGCATGATTGAAGTCGACAAAGACGGCAAGATCGTCAAAAAGATGGACTTCGTCATCGACAAACCAAACGCCCACAGCGATACCCGCCTGGCTCGCAAAACGGCTGCGGGCACATACCTCGTTGCTCATGAAAACGATGGCAAAGTCCGCGAGTACGATGAACAAGGCTCGATCATCTGGGAATACGAAGTCCCGATGTTCGACAAAGAACCCAAAGGCGGCCACGGCCCCGAAGCCTTCGGCAACCAGCTCTTCACAGCCATCCGCCTGAAAAACGGCAACACCCTCATCGGCGGCGGCAACGGACACTGCATTCTCGAAGTCAATCACGACAAAGAAATCGTCTGGGAAGTCCATCAAAACGACCTCCCCGGCATCGTCCTCGCCTGGGTCACGACTGTCGACGTCCTGGACAACGGCCACTACCTCATCGGCAACTGCCACGCTGGCGAAGGCCAACCAGTCCTGATCGAACTCGACCCCAAGACAAAAAAAGTCGTCTGGCAACTCGACGCCTACAAAACCGTCGGCAACGACTGCTCAAACACGCTGGTACTGGAGTAGAGTGTTTTGTGTGCCACTGGCTGTGCCAGTGCTCTTCTTCGATAACAACTCATAGGCTCAGGCGAGGCACCTTACCTCTCCTGAGCCTTTCTTATTTCCCAACTGCTATTGCTGAGAAATCCACCCGACATTTACAATCCATCGCAAATGTTCCTATTTTCACGTCATGGAGAGGAAGTTGAAAATGGTGGCTGGCAGCGCTCGGAATTCCGCTTTTGCAGCGACGTATCTTTTGCTGGCTTCTTCAACCTTCCTGTCCGCTCAGGAACAGCCATCACCTATACCGATGGCAGCTTCTCCGGTGATCTGTGAAGTCTCGATGGAGCAGCCTTCTCCGAAGCCTCCGCTGGACAATATTCAGATCGCCAAGTACGCGACTCCCGAACAGCAGCGAATCGCCGAGAGACTCCGTGAACCGATCAGTGCGAAATTCCACAACACACCACTCGTCGATGCCATCGCCCGAATCCAAAAGGAAAGCGGGATCAACTTCGCATTCGACGAAAAAGAGGTCGGCGACGAATTCAGAGAGCAGGTTCTCGACATCGAACTCAGTGGAATCTCGCTTCAATCGGCACTCAAAATCATCTTGGTGAAGTACGACTTTGGCTACATCGTTTCTAATGAGATCTTATCGATTACCACCCAGGAAAAAGCAGAGTCAAAGAATTATTTTCGCATTTATGATGTCAGCAGCCTGGAACCAGATGTTTTCGGTGCGGTGTTTGTTGTTGTGGATGAACTCACTGCGTTCCAAGATCAAACTCTTGGCACCGCGGCGGTGGTAGGTCCGAACGGTTTCAAAGCGGTCTCTGTCGGACAAGACAAACTCGTTATCCGTGCAAAGTTGGAGACTCACCGAGAAATCGAAGACCTCTTGCGACAACTAGTCCGCAAGGAGTCCAAAGCAGAGCAGGCGAACAACAATCCATTGGCTGAAAACGCCAACTATACTTCCTACCTCGACGAACCATCCGCATTCAATGAGTTAACGTGGGATCTCCCATCACTCAACGAAAAACTTCCCCCAAGGACCGAAGCTTTTCATCCGTCGATAAACATGCCTATAGACAAGCACCTTTTTGACCTTCCCGGGAAGTATCGACAAAAGCACGAGGAAATCGTTGGATATGGCTATGGTGCAGGTGTGATTATCCTGCCCGAAAAGACAAAGGCAACGCATTAGGTTACCAACCGCCGCCGGCAGCTTTCAGAAGTAGGGTGCCGGTGAGTCCTCGAACCGCACCAAATGGACATTCAATCCCATTCCAACGATGAACTAAAAAGAACGCGGTCTTGGTGCGGTTCGCAAAGCCTCACCAGCACCCTACGAAAACCAAAGGCTCAACTCACGTCGGCAAGTTAGACGAGATCCAACCAATCACATCCTTCGCGATCTCACTCTTCAACCCGCTCCAGCTGACAATCGTCTCCCCCGTCTGCCCTAGCAGTTCGACCTCATTTGTCTCCGCTCCGATTGCCGTCGGGCGGTTGAGCAGGATCCAGTCGCAGTTTTTGCGACGCAGTTTCTGCAGGGCGTTCTCGCGCTCGTTCTGGGCTTCCAGCGCGAAGCCCAGCACCCAACGGCTTCCTTTACTGCCCCCCAGGGACGCGAGGACATCGTCGGTCTGAATCATCTCCAGGATGATCCCGTCCCCCGTCTTCGACATCTTCCCCGCCACGCGCGTCTTCGGTTTGTAATCACACACCGCCGCAGCGGCGATCACGCCGTCACACTGCGGGAACAAAGTCTGACACGCCTGCATCATCTGCTCGGTCGTCTCGACCGGATGAAACTGACACCCGACGGGCGGCGATAACGCCACCGGCCCACTCACCAGATCAACCTGATGACCCGCCGCAATCGCGGCCTGAGCCATCGCATACCCCATCCGCCCACTGCTCGCGTTCGTCAGATAACGGACATCATCCAGATACTCTCGCGTCGGCCCGGCGGTGATGAGAATTCGCATTGTTTTGAATCTAGAGAGAGACTGGAACGCAGAGGGAACAGAGTGAAGCAGAGGTCGCAGAGAGAGTTTAGTTTTTCCGTAATCCTGCGGGATAGTCAGCTGCATCTCAAGGGATTATTTTCCTTCGAGAAGCCTTGTTCTTGCGGCAGCTAACCGGTCGGCGTAATCCGGCAACAAAATCTCGACCAGCGTTGACTCGATCTGTCCTTCAATCTTCGAAAGGACCGCTTTGGCAACTTGATCAGCATCTGTTGCCAGTCTTGTTGCATCGAACTGAGATAACCATTCGAAAAGAATGAGAGCTTCATCATTCGTCAGCGAAATCTGGACGTCGTTCATAGCAACTTACTCTCAGATTGACTCTGCTTCCTCTGCTCAACTCAGCGAGCTCTGCGTTCCAGTCTTATTTTATACAGGCAGCAACCGCTTCACTTCCGCGAGGATCTCTACCGGCTCTGCCATGCGTCCGGGGCCAAATTCGCCGCAGCTTTGCCAGCCGCTGCCTGGGCCGATGATCGAGAGACCGTCCGCTTTCAGTTGTTCGAGGTTCCGCTGGACGGCTGGCTTTTGCCACATCTCGAGATTCATCGCAGGGGCGAGCAGAATCGGGCTGCGGGTCGCCAAGCACATCGTGGAAAGCAGGTCATCGCCAACGCCGTGAGCGAGCTTAGCCAGGCAGTCCGCCGAAGCGGGCGCGATGACGACAAGTTGCCCCTGTCGAGCCAACCCGATGTGCTCGCCCAGGAAATGCTCCTGTGGCGAAAACAGATCGGTGTAAACGTGACGCTGAGTCAATGCTTCGAAGGTCGTCTTGCCAATGAACTGCAAAGCCGCTTTGGTCAACACCGTCGTCACGCCATAACCAGACTGCACGAGCTTACTGGCCAGGTCCGCCGCTTTATAAGCCGCAACCCCGCCCGTAACTCCCAGAATGATCTCAGGCTGTGACATGGATTTCCCAAGGCGAGCGGGGGGTGTGAACCCCCTGTGTCATGTGCGTCTGCAGAGGCAAAACGATGAATACGAATGGAGCTGATGAAACAGTTTTTTCTGTGATCAACTCGCGAATGAATACGAACATAGTGCCTATGCCCCACCCTCATCCGCCCTTCGGGCACCTTCTCCCCTCAAGGGAGAAGGGACAGTGATGCGGGCGTTGGGTAATTCGCAGAGTTCCCTCATCCGACCTCGAAGACTCGGCCACCTTCTCCCCGAGGGAGAAGGAACGAGGACTTGATTACATCAAATCCGCCAGTGACGGGCCAGCGTCGAATTTATCGACGTCCGGAGCGACTTCGCCGCGGATCGCGACATTGCCCGTGCGGTCCAGGTAGATCTTGTCTTCGAGGATCTCACGGACGACGATTTCCATGAGGTTCTTGCTCTGTGTTTCGATCAGAGGACGGGCACCGCGGTTCAGCGCGACCATCCGCTTCTGAATGATCGTCGACAGTTTGAAACGCCCGCCGACTTTGTTGACGATTTGCTCTTCTTTGAGATCTTCGATCATGACTTCCGTCTCCCCTGTAGATTGAACTCAGCGTAAGCCGGGCTCAGTTTGATTGGCTGGTGAGTTGTGACTTGTGCGTGAGAATGTCGCAGATTTCCTGAACAGCCCGGTCGAGCTGATCATTGACGACTTGATATTGGTAACGGTCTGCAAACGTCAGCTCACGCTGAGCAGTCTGCAGACGTCGTGTGATCAGTTCTTCTGACTCGGTCCCGCGAGATCGCAGGCGTTGCTCGTAAACTTCTTGAGAAGGACTCAGCAGGAAGACAGTGACCGCATCCGGATAGATCTGCGTGATGTTCTTCATGCCATCGACGTCAACTTCCAGCAGTGACCAGCAGTTGTTGTTGAGCGCATTGTCGACGTGTGACTTGAGTGTGCCGTAAAGCTGACCCGTCTTATGGACTTCTTCGTACTCGAGGAATTCGTTGTTCTCGACCCGTTTGAGAAACTCTTCGCGTGACAGGAAGTAGTAGTCGTCTCCATCGACTTCTCCGGCGCGAGGAGACCGAGTCGTTGCAGAAACCGATTTCTTCAAGGGGACAGGCGATTGCGCGATCAGTCGGTTGACGAGGGTCGTCTTGCCCGTCCCGCTCGGGCCGGAAATCACCAGGATTCCAGGCCGGCAGGTCGCGTTGGCGTCAGTCATCGATTCACTCATTAGCACAATGGACATGGACGATTTTATTGGTTGATCAGAGAGAAGTTTTTGACACAGAGAACACAGAGGTCTCAGAGAAGAGAACGACAAAACGATTAACCCGTATCCTACCAAGGACAGGAATGCCCGTGCTCTTCTCTACCGCCTCTGTGATCTCTGTGCCCTCTGTGTCTAATTCTTGATTCAGGCTCACTCAATGTTCTGCACTAACTCGCGGATCTTCTCGATCGACGTTTTCATCTCGACGACCGCGTGTGAAATGCCAATGTGATTGGCTTTCGAGGCGATCGTATTGACTTCGCGGAACATCTCCTGACACAGGAATTCGAGCTTACGTCCTTGAGAGGCTCGATGGTTCAAAAACTCGCTCAGCTGCTGCAGGTGACACTCCATGCGAGTGATCTCTTCATGGATATCGCAGCGTTCTGCGAACATGCCGACTTCCTTGACGACATCATTCGGCTCGACGCGGACTTTCGTATCGGCAAGCAGCTGATTGATTCGGTCCAGCAGTTTGTCGCGGTAGTCCGTGACAACATTCGGAGCATGCAGTTTGACCTTCGCCAGTTCTTCTCCAATGAACTTGCCACGCGCGTCGATTTCGTTTCGCATGGAGACACCTTCGGTCTCACGAAAGTGACACAGCTTCTTGAGCGCTTCGTTGAGCCCCTGCTCAATCAACGGCCAGTTCTCTTCGATATCCCCCTGCTCTTTGGTCATCGACTCGGTCAGCGCACCAGGCAGTGAGAGGAAGTCGGTGATCGCAGGAACGGGTTGTCCGAGTTCACTGGCGATGGCTTTGGCCTGCTGCCAGTAATGCATCAGGACGGTCGGGTTGAGCGAATACTTCGAGTCCTGCTGAGCGTTCTGCACCTTGAGGCTGACGTTGATTGTCCCACGGTCAATCTTCTCTCGCAGCAGCTTCTCGATCCGACTTTCAAACGGGGCGTACAGCTCAGGGCAGCGGACAGAGACTTTCAGATAGCGATTGTTGACAGACCGCATTTCGACCGCGACTGTCAAACCGTCCCTGGACACACGGACGTCACCAAAACCGGTCATACTCAGCAGCATGCGTCGTGACGTCCTCGAAAAGGCTCGTGAAAACTCAGAGTCGGTTGGAAGTTCAATGCAACAAAGCGGCAGCCCGTCAGGACAACCGCTTTGAAAGCGAATGCGTTATGAGGAAACGATTAGTTGCTGCCAGCAGGCGTGCTGATCGGAGTCGAGGGGACCGACTCAGGTTTGGTCTCGGTCATTGGCGGAACGCTCTCACCAGTCAGCGGTGCAGCGGCTGGTTGTTCCAGAGCAGATGCAGGCGGCGTGACAAGCGGTGTCGACGTGGCAGGCTCGGAAATCACAGGTGCAGAACCCGCTGGTTGCGAGAGGGGAGCATCACCGGTGGGCGACGTTGATTCCATACTTGTGGCAGCTTCAGTGCCACCGGGGAACAACCCGCCACTGTCGGATTGCATCGCCATGCCGGTCAGACCAGCCAGCACAGTCCAGATGATCGCCAGCACAACTGTAATACGAGTGAAAACATCACCCGCGCGAGTACCGAAAGCACTCTGACCACCCATGCCGCCAAGGGCACCGGCCAGTCCGCCACCCCGTCCGCGTTGCAGCAGAATGATGACGATCAGCAGGAAGCTGACAAATCCAGTGAGCAGTAACAAGAATGTCGGCACAATCGAATCCCTTGGATGGTGACGGTCTACGAATTCCTGAGGGCAGTAATTCCTGAAGTGAAAACAAACCGCTATCGTAGCAGTTTGGGCAAAAGATGCTACCTCAACAGACTCCCCGAGGGAAGCCCGACAAAAATGACTTCATTTCTGGCCCCCCTCCCGATCCTTCTCCCCCGGGGAGAAGGTGGCCGAGTCTTCGAGGTCGGATGAGGGATCGTTTTGGGTATTTGCATGAGGCCGACGCCAAATGTAGAACCACGAAACGAAAATCGCACATCCGACCATATATGTCGAAAAAAAATGCAGCAAGGACTTCGGGATGAACAACGCGATAACATTTCAGATTGATATTCGTGCCAATCAGCAACAACACGAAACCTGCAGCGATCCAGTGTAAGTGTGAAAACTCCATAAATAACCCGCAAGGATTTCTTTTACTGCCCGTCCGGAATCTCCGGCTCAACCAGCTGCTTCAGCTGCGTCAAAGACTCCTGCCACCCCAGATAGCACATTTCAGCAGGAATCGCCTCCGGAATCCCGGCCTGCACAATCGACAATTCCGTCCCGCAGATCACCTTCCTGAAATCGATCGTGACGGTCATTTCTCCCGGCAGGTTCGGATCTTCAAACGTATCGGTATGAACAATCCGCTGTCCCGGAGTCAGCTCGACGAACTTCGCATTGAAAAAATGCGAACTCCCCGCTCCGAAGTTCGTAAACGACATCCGATACCCGCCACCAACCCGGGCATCGATCTCGTGAATCGTCCCCAGAAAACCAAACGGAGGCAGCCATCGCTCCAGCGCCTTCGCATCAACGAACGCCTTGTAGACTCGCTCCGGCGGAGCCGTAAAAACTCGGTGCAGACGAACGGTGTTGGATGAAGTCGACATGATTCGCTCCTGGCTGGGCTTCGAAAAAGGTGTTGATGTCCTCGAACACCCTTAGTCGATCACGCCAACTCCAATTCGACAGGAAAAACCATGCTCTCAGTAGGGTGGAAACCTGTTCGACACAAAACAGGCAGTCGACCTGTCTAATTTTCTGCGTCCTGTAAGGACGATTTCTGTCAGCCCAGGATGAAATCCTGGGAAAACGCGGCACCGAAGTCGTTCCGCCCTGTAGGGGCGGGTCAGCTTTGTAATCAACTCCGAACGAATTATTGAATGGCATGAATCGAGTCAATTTCGTGCCGGATAAAATTCACCAGCACCTTCAATCCCCCTACAGCGATTTCGCCGCATCAATAATCCCGACGAAATCCGCCGCCTTCAAACTCGCACCCCCAACCAGCGCCCCGTCGACGTTTGGCTTGGCCATCAGTTCTTTGGCATTATCGGGCTTCACGCTACCGCCGTACAGGATCAGCATCTTGTCAGCCGCAGCTTGCGAATAATGCTTCGCCAGCCAGCCACGGATGTAGGCATGAGCCTCTTCCGCCTGCTCTGGAGAAGCTGTCTTGCCGGTTCCAATCGCCCAGACAGGTTCATAAGCAACCACGACCTGACCAAGCTGAGACTCGGAAATCCCGGCCAGTCCCTTCTCCATCTGAGTATCGAGAACAGCTTCGGTCTTGTTCCCTTCGCGTTCGCTGAGCAGTTCGCCCACGCAGAAGACCGGAATCAATCCCCCTTCGAGGACGGCAATCATCTTGCGGTTGATCAACTCATCGGATTCATGCAGAACGTGACGACGTTCGCTGTGACCCAGAATGACATAGCCCGCGCCAACATCCTTGATCATTGAAACAGCGGTTTCGCCGGTAAAAGCACCTGGCTTTTCAAAGTAGCAGTTCTGAGCCCCCAGTTTGACAGCCGACCCTGAGATCGCCTGTGCAATGGTCGTCAGATAAACGAACGGAGGGCAAATCAGGACATCAACCTTGTCGTGCCCGTTACCAGCCGCAGTCGCGACAGCCTTGGCTAGCTCCACGCCCGACTTGCTGTCCGTATTCATCTTCCAGTTACCAGCAACCAGTTTCTTACGCATGACTGTTCTTTAACCTTTTCTCTTCGTGAAGCTTTGTGTTCTTAGTGTCTTTGTGGTGAATGTCTTACGCTTTTCCAGACACCGGAATCGTCTTCCCCAGCAACTCCGCCATTGACCGCATTTTGCCACACAGCTCTTCATACTGATGCGGCAGCAACGCCTGTGGCCCATCGCTCTTGGCGAGTTCAGGCTGGGAGTGAACTTCGATGTGAACCCCATCCGCACCCGCAGCAATCCCCGCCAGCGACATTGATGGGATCAGATCCGGACGGCCCGTCGCGTGAGATGGGTCGACGATAATCGGCAGGTGTGACAGTCCCTTGGAGTTCGGAATCGCAGCCAGATCCAGCAGGTTACGTGTCGAAGAATCAAAGCTACGCACACCTCGTTCGCACAGAATCACGCGTTTGTTTCCGTTCGAGAGCACATATTCAGCCGACATCAGCAAGTCGGTGACTGTGGCGGACATACCACGCTTGAGCAGGACGGGTTTACTTGTCTGGCCGACTTCATTGAGCAGATTGAAGTTCTGCATGTTACGGGCACCGATCTGGAACAGATCGGTATAGCGGTTCACCAGATCAACTTGTCGCGGGTCCATGACTTCCGTCACGACGGGCATCCCCAGCGAATGGCCAATATCCCGCAGAATCTTCAGCCCTTCTTCACCCATCCCCTGGAAGCTGTACGGACTCGTCCGCGGTTTGAAGGCACCCCCTCGCAGGACATTCGCCCCGGCTTTTTTCACTGCGACCGCGATCTCATGCAGGATATCGTACCCCTCGATCGCACACGGTCCGGCGATCATCATCAGGTTGCCGCCACCGACTTTGACACCATATCCCAGGTCGAAAACAGAGTCTTCCCGCTGGAATTCCCGGCTCGCCAGTTTGTACGGCTTGAGCACGGAGATGACTTTTTCGACCCCTGGCAGCGCCTTGAGAGGCTCTTCACGCAGCTTTTCTTCGTCGCCAATCACGCCAACCACAGTTCGCTTCTCTCCCCGGCTGACATCGGAACGGAAACCCAGCTCGTTGATCTTCTCGAGGATGTGTTCGAGCTCTTTATCAGTCGTATTTTCTTTGAGAACAATAATCACGGCGATTCACCTTGGCTGGACGACACACGAAACGCCGGTCCGGTTCCCCAAATGAACACAGACCCTCCGCGCAGTCTTGCGCGAGGGCGCTCACCCAGATTATGAAGCAATCCTTGCAGCCCTGCAAGGAACGGAAGAGGGGCCGCTAAGATGTTAGTGGGAAATGAATCTTTGTTTGTAATACATCATCCCCCTCAATACGACGTCTTACTGATTTCTGTTTTCGCGCAATGAGACATGTCAAAATCATTTCTTCATCTAAAATTTTGTTGACGAACTGATCTTAATTGCTCATGTTGTTGTAAGTTTATGTTCTCGTGAACAAGGTTCAAGATGTCAGCCACACCTCCCCTCAAGCGTCGTACGCGTAAAAAGAAGTCAGCCGGCTGGACGCCAATCCACTTCGCTGGATTGGGCGTGGGCGCCCTGGCTGTCTTCATTCTCGGGGATCAACTGGTATCTCTTATGAATGCGTCGCCTGACGTGACATCACGTCCAATACAAGTCGCCGCGATCCCGCCAGCAACCGATCCAGTTGTCAACTCTGCAGTACCCAATCTCCCCACCGCGCTCCCTGACAATTTCGACCTCTCTGCTTACTCAGGTGATCCCACCGTCGACAGCGATGCGAATGCCGTCACAACAGCAGTGATAACTCCGAACGAAACTCCAGATCTCACGACTTCCTCGAATGAATCATCCCCTCCTCACTCCAAACCCGTTGCCTATCATAAAATCATCGGCCTCCGCCCCTACTTACCACCTCCTCCTGGTATCAATCTATCAGCCACCGATTCCACGGGCATCGAGCTTTCCTCCGGTTTCGAATGCTCACTACGAAATGTGGATATCAAAACGATTGCCCCTCAACACTTCGAAGTCAAATTCCAGTCGGGACGTGATTACACGGGCTTTTTCGCGTTCCAACTCAAGAACGCCCAAGGTCAGCAGGTCATCATCGACTTCGCAGGTGTCCCTTCCAAATGGCACACGCTCAACCCGGTCTACTGCAACGATTACAACGCCTTCCTCCGCGATGAACCTCCCAGGCGAGCGGGGAGTGTCAACTCCCTGTCTTCTGATTTCAAGCCTTCCAAGGCCCGCAACGGAGCTCTCCTCCCCGACACTACGAGCGACCACTGGCACTACATCCCCGACGTGACCGTTGCCGACAAAAAACTTCGCATCACGCACACGTATGATAGCGATGACGTCATGCTTGCTATGCGTCCGATCTTCAGTCCCACCTATCTGAATCAGTACGTTCAGCGTCTGAAAAGTCATCCAGAAGCAGTCGTCCACCACATCGGCGACACACCCCAAGGTCGGCCTCTCTTCGTGATCGAAGTCAGTGATCGGAATGTACCTGATTACCGCCTCAAGCCGACACTCCTGATCTATGCCCGCGAACACGGTGACGAACACGATTCCAGTTGGCTCACGCAAGGAGCAGTCGACTACTTTTTATCAGACGACCGCGAAGCCCAGCGTCTGCTCAAACAAGTCAACCTGCTGGTCATCCCGATCCTCGACCCCGACGGCGCCGCAAACGCGACGTATCACCGGATGGTGGACACGTTTCGCATGGGCAATCTATGCCAGGAATCCACCGCCTGGGCTGACTTCTTTGTCCATTGGTACAACGGACAGGGCCGTGTTGATGCCGCCATCAGTCTCCACAACGTGGAATCCGCTGAGGCGTCTCACTTGGCGTGTGGCTCCATCCCCAAATCCATGCCCGACCATGAATGGTCCCAAGGTCTTCACGTTTACATCGGCACGAACATGAAGTCTTCCAATTTCAAAATCGAAAAAAAGATCTGGGGGCCAGACAACTATTACCATCGCCTGACAAAGTTCCTGGAAGAACGATATCGCACGCTGTGGCTGCTTTACGAAGTCAATTCGCAAGCCAAGGACCAGCATCTGTCCCTCGATCAGATGCGGGACATGGGAGGCCACATGGCTCGCGCGACGGCTCTCTATCTGACCTCGAAAGAATCCAAACCACTCCGGGATCGGGTTTGGAACAGACAACGCCAACGATTTCAGTATTGGCTGCATTATCAACCCGACTTCGACTACCGCCCGGAGATTCGCGATCCCGTCTCCGCGGAGATCTACACGTTAATGATGCCTTCACTCGAAGAACTCAACCCAAAGGCGAAAACCGTCCTTGAAAAACGTCTTGAAGCATACCCTCACTTCCAATAGTCATTTCAGAAAGGTAAGCCACGTGAAGCGAATTACTAGAATGTCTTTGTTTTTATGGACAGCGATTTTTGCTGCCAGTCTTACTGGTGCTGATGTTCCACCGCCACCTCCATTACCGGAGATGGACTGCACCTGTCAACGCTCACCAGTTCGGTCGCCAGTCACATTAGCATCTTCGTCGGAAGGCGAAGAAATTTCGCTGAGGCCGATGGCCGATCCCATCAGTTCCGGGGAGCTTTCCTCGAAGGGGCCAGATGCGCCTTGCGGTCGAGACTCTGAGGGGAATCCAATTGCAAAGTGCCCGGATGGATCTCCATGCGGGGAATGTCCATGTGAATGTAAGGATGCCAATGGGAATGTGGTAGCGCGTTATTGCCATCCCAATGGCGCTGTATGCCCGAATTCTACAGATAAATGTCCGAATTGTAGTTCACAAGGTGGGGTGCTCACGTGCCAGGAATGTGACAACAATAACGATGAAATCGCTGATGATTGCAAGAACTGCGTAAAGAATAATGGGGAACGCTACTGTTACCCCTGCAACATAGACACTGATCCAGAGAAAGAAGACTGCTTTCGGTGTGATAATGTCGGCAACGATGGTGAAAATGATGGATGCTATATCTGTGATATTTTTGATCTTCGGACAATGAACTATGGAGCAGATGATCGAATGGATAGTTGTGGATGCCCAAACGGCACTGGTTGTCCGAAAAAAATAGTCGATGCTGCTGCTCTCGAACGATGCCGACTACGTCTTCAAGGGCCTCGTCCCAAGGGCGGTAATGGTTGCTCGTATGTCCCAGAAGATCCTTGCGGGATTACTTCAACTGATTTTGGGGATGCCTGCCATACACACGACCTTGGTTATCAAACATGTAACAAAAGTCGAGCTTCATCAGATTATACTTTTCGACAAGATTTGGAACGTATATGCATGTTAGCAGGTAATCCACCATGTAACCTCGTTACAAGTCCCGCAGACTGCATGGATCTTGCCAATGACTATGCGAATTATGTTGAACTATTCGGTGGGCAATTTTACACAACAGGACAGCTTAAATTTTGTGTGTGCTGCGATCCCTAAGGAGTGATTTATGATATTTATTTTGTGCATGTATCAATTTGCGGCTCTTACCATCAGTTGGGAACTAACTTCCGCGAATACAGGCAACTCAATTTTTGCGTCCGCGGCTTCAAGCGCTGATTCGATGTGGGTTGCAGAACTTACGATGTCGAAAACAAGACAATCAGGTGAGTTGAGCTTGGTTCACATTGGACGTCAAGAAGGTGATCGACTCCAATCAATTTTGGTAGAGAAGTGGCTTGAATCCGAAACGATGACCAAGTATCCAGTTATCGGTATAACAGTGACTGGGAGTGGTGTAGGAATAGCTTACACTAAGGCCGACCTTAAAACCGTACTGTCGTTTTACTCATTTGCAGGAAAGTTGTTGTGGACAAGAGGTGCTGAAGATTTGAAGGTCACGAGTGCTTCTGTTCTAGCATATTCCGATCGAAACCAAACCTTTTGTTTATTCGGTGATCAGGTTGGGAAGCCACAACTTGTTTGTATCGATTTATCTGGTAACATCGTCTGGGCCAGAGAATTCTCACTAAATCATGACCAACAGAATCAACAGTTTATTTTCCACTCCGCTGTTGAGGACGTTAGCGGAGACTTTATACTCGTCGCTACGATCGGCACAAATGGACTTACCCCAGTGAAACATGATGTTGTTTACGTAGCACGTGTTAATAGTCAGCAAGGAACAGTCACTAGCTCGTCGCAATTTGAAGGAAGAAATCCTGATATTGCTCAATTTGGTGATGGTTTTGTACTTACCATTGATCGTGGGAAGTCAATGTCCTCATCTTACAGCGTATTTTCTTTGAGTGACACGTTGCAAGTCAATTGGAAACGAGACTGCGAACAAGGCTTAGGATCAGTTTTCAACAGATTGTCCGTGACTGCGACCGATGCTAAAAATGTGTATTACATGGGAAGAAAGGGAAAGTCAGTCGTTGTCTGCCAGTTGTCCAGTGAAGGCCAGCCAATCGGCCAGACAAGCATACAAAGCAGTACTGGATCAGGTATTGTTTCTATTGAGGCATTTGGAAACGATCTCATTGCATGGTTTGAGGATCGCAGTGAAAGAGCCGGCGAAGGAGGATTACGCAGTAAAGTTGTCATGCTGGTATCGCCATGAAGCATTTTCACTATACGATTCTCCTAGCGTTACTATCCAGTGCGTGTCTGTCACTCGCTTGCCTGTTCAATGTGTGGCTTCTTTATTTCTATTGTCTCATGCCTTTCTTTGCCATTGAGCTCATTCGCACGTTTTTCGGCGTTTCAACACACACCTCGATCGTTGCGTGTGCATCGGTTGCGGTCGTAACATCACTTCTGATCCTTGTTTGTTACGGAATGACGATAATGTCTTCGTCCAGTGACGGCGCAAACATCGGTGTCGGCTTCCTGCTTTCAACAGGGTTACCGTTTCTGCAGTTCTTTGCAGGTTATATGGGATGGAAATTTGCCACATGGTTCCGTCTGTCCTAAATCGGCTGCTGCAACCGACTGTTGTGACGCTACTCCTTGATCGTGCCAAAAAAGGCGGGGTGGCATGCTCGCAATTCAGAAGTTTTCGTGCCATGCTCACAGCTTTGGGCTGTCTTTTATACACAAGTTGGAACCACAATTCCTTGGGCCTCACAGTACAACTAATGCCGAATATCTTGTGGTTGACACAGGGGACCAAGTATGTCGGGTGCCCTGTTCACAGACTTGTGTATAAAAGACAGCAGCTTTGGGTGAGCATGTGATTTTACCGCTTGATTGAGCGTCGACCAACATCGCAGAGCATGCTTGCCCAAAGCTGCAAGCATGGCACGAGTTCCCCTGATTCATGACCATGCCACCTGGCCCAGAATAGGGATGTCCAATGAATATTCTAACGATACTGTTTTGCTGTAGTGTTACTTTCGCAGATCAGCTTTCTGTTCAACCAATCACAGTGCCCGACAAACCATTTAAAGACATTGAATGGCATTTTGATGAAAACACTTTAAGAGCAATTAACACAATTGAATCTAAGGATAAGCAAATCTTGTTTCTTCTGGATTCGCTTCCAAAAGAAAATGAGAAAGCAAGGTTGCTTACTGATCAACAAGTGCAACTCGTATTTGCGTGCTCTTTTTTTCCTGAAGAGAAAGTCATTGATCGTCTAATTCTAATATCAGATTACGGAAATAAAGCATTGGGATATCCTTCGGAAGTTGCTCTCAGTCAGATGTCTTCTCCACCTGTTGATCGCATTGTCAAACAGATGCTGGAGCTAAAACGCTCTTCTCAAGTGAGAAGTTGTACTCGTTGTTTGAAGATGATTCATGGTCAAGAAGAGTTTCCGAAATTTGTACAGGAGCTTCTCTCAAGAAAAGATCTTAAATTTTCGCAGGAGGTGATTGACTCTTTGAAAATGGAGGCTGCTGTTAAACGACTTTAAAGTCGGGCTTAGAGCGTTTCAGTTGCTTTACAGAGCGGGTTTACCGAAGCTGAGTGCATAGTACAGTCGGTCACTATTTGTTGTGCTACCGCCTTGTCATGGATATTTTTGCCCCAGATTTCATCCCTAAATGCCAACCAGAGACCAGATGTTGACCACATCTCTCCCCTCCCTTTCTCGGCATTTATGAATTTCCCAACAAGTTCCCCCTTCTTGATTCGTCCCCCCGGATCGACTATCTAAGCTGCGACGATCTTTCTGTCCGCGCGACTCAACAGGAGAAAGTCCCATGCGCATGCTCTGGACTCTATTGCTGGCTACTTGGCTGATGAATTCCTCGACCCTCAACGCACAAATCATCGTTGCCCACCGCGGCGCTTCCTTTGATGCTCCCGAGAACACCATGTCCGCTTTCCACGAAGCCTGGAAGCAGGGCGCCGATGTCATCGAAGGGGACTTCTACCTGACCGCCGACGGCCAGATCGTCTGCCTGCACGACAAAACCACCAAACGCACCACCGGCCAGACCAGCGACTTCGAACCCAAAAACGCCACTCTCGAAGAACTCCGCAAGCTCGACTTCGGCAGCTGGAAAGACCCCAAGTTCGCCGGTGAAAAGATCCCGCTTCTCACCGAAGTCCTCGCGATCGTTCCCGAAGGCAAGAAGATCTACGTCGAAGTCAAAGCCGGTCCTGAAATCGTCGCCCCGATGAAGAAAGTCCTCGAAGCCTCCGGCCTCACAGACGACCAGATCATCATCATCGCCTTCAGCACCGATGTCGTCATCGCCTGCCGCCAGCAGATCCCCCAGTACAAATGCAACTGGCTCACCGGCTACAAGAAACCCGAAGGCCAGACCACCTGGACCCCTGCCCTGCCGGAAGTCCTCGCCACGCTGAAAAAGACCGGCGCCACCGGCTTCGGCACCCAGGCCAACGACGAAGTCATCACCGAAGACTTCGTCAGCGCCGTCCGCAAAGCCGGCTTCGAATTTCACGTCTGGACCGTCGACAGCCCCGACCAGGCCAAACGCTACCAAACCCTCGGCGTCGACTCCATCACCACCAACCGCCCCGCCTTCATCCGCGAGGCGCTCAGCAAATAGAGAATTCAAAACAACAAACGAAAAAACGGGGTGGAAGCCTAAAAACTCCCACCCCGTTTTCTTTGTCTCAACTAAGCCCCAAGCCCTAAGCCCTAAGCCCCAAGCCCCAAGCCCTACTAATCAATCGGCTCGCTTCGCGGATAACTCCCCAGCAGTCGCAGCGACACAGCCTTCTTCTCCAGTTCCTGCAGGGTCTTCTTGACCTCCGGCTCGTCCTGGTGGCCTTCGAAGTCGAGGAAGAACAGGTAGCTGTTGGCCGTGCCACGCAGTGGGAAGGACTCGATCCAGGTCAGGTTGACCTGATTGCGTTTGAACGCGTTCAACGCATCCGACAGCGAGCCAGGTGAGTGCGGGATATGCAACAGCAGGCTCGTGCGATCGTGGCCGGTTGGCTTGGTGACATCATCGCCGATGACCGCGAAACGCGTGATGTTGTTCGGGTTGTCTTCAATGTTGGCAGCGATCGTATCGAGGCCATACTGAATGGCCGCCTGACGCGAAGCAATCGCACCTGTTCCCGGTTTATCGCGAGCCAGTTGAGCCGCCGTCGAAGTGCTGGTGACTTCGAACAGCTGAGCCTTCGGCATGTTGCGAGCCAGCCAGTCGCGGCACTGTGACAAGGCTTGAGGCTTGCTGTAGATTTCAGTGATCTCGCTGCGCTGAGATCGGCTCAACAGATTGTGATGCACGCTGACTTGAACTTCGCTGCAGATCTTCAGCGGCAGTCGCTGGAACATGTCGAGCGTATCAACGATGCGACCATCAGTGCTGTTCTCAATCGGCACAACGCCGTAATCCACATGCCCGCGGTTCACTTCATCAAAGACCGCCGCGATCGTATTGACAGGCACCAGGTCCGCGTTGCTGCCAAATCGGTCAGTCGCAGCAATGTGCGTGAAGCTATAGGCTGGTCCCAGGTACGCCACGCGAGACGGACGCAGGTGATGGCGGACGCCGTTGATGATCTCGCGGTAGATACTGTGAACGACTTTGAGCGGCAGTGGGCCGTCAGCCAGTTTTTCGAGCGTCTGGAAGAGCTCGCGTTCCTTCTGCGGATCGTTGAAGGTCGACGCAACTTCTTCGTGGTTATCGATTTGCTCAATCATCAGCTCAGCGCGACGATTCAGCAGGGTGACGATCTCCTCGTCAACTTTCTTCAGCTGTTGAGTGGCACTAACCCCTTTGGCAGCCTTGGGTTTTGACGCCGGTGCAGGCTTGGCTGGCTTCGAACGGGCAGCTTCTGGCACTTTGCGAAGCGGTTTGGAGTTCGTCGGTTTCTTCGCCATGGAGGTGCGCCGATGTTGTAAGTGGTTTGGCGATAAAGGATTGAGGACATCAATCAGAGAACTTGCACAGGCCCGGCAATTCCCTAAGTGAGGATCATGGTCAGTTGAAGGTCCAGCTCGGTCATAACATCAAGCGTTGAAACAACATTGATGTTCAAATGACGTCATTCCAACCGCAAAAACGGTCTAAAATGAATGCTGGATTCAGTTTCCACTTTGTATCGGTGCCGTGAAAGAGTGTCAAGGGGCGGGAATCCCGGCAGGGAAAGAGTCTAAAGGATTGCTGACTAAGGGGTCACATAACCACCACAGCCCGCTTACCATGACGGCGTTTTTCCCGGTCGACGAAAGGGAATGCCAAAACGGCGTTCATAGAGGCCGGTACGGTACGCGTGTGCAATGTCGATTTGGCAGCGGAATCACGTCAAGTCTATTCTGTGTCGACGTAAGTCCTTAAAAAACAGGCATCTCCCGAAACTTTTTCGCTCGGTATACCCTTTGCTTTTCTCCCTCACCACGCGAATTCGCGTCCCAAACTGGCACCCTGCCAGCGACATGAGGTAAACAACCCAAAAGCAATAAATCAGAGAGGGAGAAGTCCATATGGCTGTTGATGTTGAAAAGATTATCGGGATCGACCTGGGTACCACCAACTCGGTCGTGTCTGTCATGGAAGGTGGAGAAGTCAAGGTCATCGCCAACCAGGAAGGGAACCGCACGACGCCGTCCGTCATCGCGTTCACCGACAAAGGCGATGAACTCGTCGGGGACCCTGCCAAGCGCCAGGCCGTCATGAACCCCAAGAATACTCTCTACTCCGTCAAGCGTTTCATGGGACGTCGTCATAGCGAAGTCCAAAGCGAAGAGAAGATGGTCCCCTACAAGGTCGTCGGCGGCGCCAATGATTACGTCAAAATTGACGTCAACGGCAAGGACTACACCCCGCCAGAAATCTCGGCCAAGGTCCTGCGCAAACTGAAGGAAGCCGCGGAAAACTACCTGGGTCATAAAGTGACCAAGGCCGTCATTACCGTCCCTGCCTACTTCAACGACGCCCAGCGGAACGCGACCAAAGATGCTGGCCAAATCGCCGGTCTGCAGGTCGAGCGGATCATCAACGAGCCGACCGCTGCTGCTCTGGCCTACGGTCTTCAGAATAAGAAAGACGAAAAGATCGCTGTCTTCGACCTCGGGGGCGGTACGTTCGACGTCTCGATTCTCGAAGTCGACAAAGAACTCGTCCAGGTCCTCTCGACCAACGGCGATACCCACCTCGGCGGCGATGACTTCGACGAAGTTCTGATCAACCACATCGCAGACCGCTTCAACAAAGAAGAAGGCATCGACCTCCGCAAAGAGCCGACCGCCCTCCAGCGTCTGCGTGAAGCGTCTGAAAAGGCCAAGAAGGAACTCTCATCGTCCTTCAACACCGAAATCAACCTGCCGTTCATCGCGGCGAAGGGAACCGAAGCCAAGCACCTTCAGATGTCCATCAGCCGGGCTGAGTTCGAAAAACTCATCGACCCGCTGGTCGAACGCTGTCGCAAGCCAGTTGTCGACGCGCTGAAAGATGCGAAGCTGACTCCTGAGCAGATCGATGAAGTCGTTCTCGTCGGCGGTTCCACCCGCGTGCCGAAGGTCATGGAATTCGTCAAGAGTCTCTTCAAGAAAGAGCCTCACAAAGGGGTCAACCCGGACGAAGTCGTTTCCATCGGTGCCGCCATCCAAGGCGCGATCATCGCCGGGGCCGGAGAATACAAAGACATTCTCCTCCTCGACGTCACACCGCTGTCTCTGGGGATCGAAACCGAAGGGGGCGTGATGACCGTTCTGATCGAACGCAACACCACGATCCCATTCGAGAAGAAGGAAACCTTCTCCACAGCGGCCGACAACCAGACTGCCGTGACGATCAAAGCCTTCCAGGGCGAGCGTCCGATGGCCAACGACAACCGACTCCTCGGCCAGTTCAACCTCGACGGCATCCCCCCTGCCCCTCGCGGCATGCCTCAAATCGAAGTCACCTTCGACATCGATAAGAACGGCATCCTGTCGATCAAGGCCAAGGACAAGGGAACCAATAAAGAGCAATCGGTGACGATCAAGGATTCTTCCGGCCTCTCGAAAGAAGAGATCGAGAAGATGCAGAAAGACGCCGAGTCTCACGCCGCCGAAGACAAGAAGAAACGCGAACTCGTCCAGGCGAAAAACCAGGCCAACACGATGGTCTACGAAGTCGAGAAGACCCTCAAGGAACACGCCGACAAACTCGACGCCGGTTCCAAGAGCGCGATCGAAGCGTCCATCGAAAAGGTCAAGAAAGCCGAAGCGGGCACCGATCCCGACGCGATCAAGTCCGCCCTCGACGAACTGACCCAGGCCACCCACGCCCTCAGCAAACACATCTACGAAGCCGCCAACGCCCAACCGGGCGCCGGCGGAGCACCGGAAGCATCAGCCGATGCGGGCGGCGGGGATGATGTGATTGATGCGGAGTTTGAGAAGAAGTAAGACTTCGAAATCGAAAAAGCCCCGGCGATGAGCCGGGGCTTTTTTTTAGTCCCGAACCAAGGAACTTCAATGGCTTCAAATATTCTTAAAAGAGAAAAAGACGAGTTTCCTGAGCAGCTTATCAAGCGTGTTTTGGAAAGTGTCCGAGAGGACATGATCGAAAACAAATACTTAGCCGAAGCAATGCGTGTACTCCCGGTGGCCGGATACCGGAGTGCCATTGGTTGCATATGGAACGCGGTGATTGATGACCTTCGCAGGAAAGTAATGCACCGGAGCCTTAAGTTATTCAACAAAGCTTCTCCGCAAAAACGCGAGTTAAAAGAGTACGAGGATTTCCAAAACTTGGTCAATGATGACGATCTTATTGACGGGGCCTATAAAATTGGAGTTATCGGTTGGGAAGCATCGAAAGTCCTAAAGCATTGCAAAGAGGTACGCCATATTTTTGATGGCCATCCCGATAGTAGTGAACCGTCACTACTAAAAGTGTTGGCAATGCTTGATGACTGTGCTAAGTATGTCTTACAGGAGCCATATCCACTAGAGATAATCGACATTGATGAGTATCTTTCGACGATGGCAACATCTGAGTTCGATAGAAGCGAAATTGCAATCGAAAATTCGATTGGAGACCTACCAGCAATTTACAAAAACGAACTTATCAATAGGTTGTTTACCACTTACACTAACGAACAAACTCCATCAGATTTGCGCGGAAACATTGAAGTAGTTGCGCCGATTCTTTGGAAGGTCGTGTCAAAGGAAAACAAGCTTCAAATCGTCCGAAGAGTCGATCAGGTGATGTCAAAAGGAAATACAAGATGCACAAAACTCGCATTCAAATTTGTCAGGTTGATGAAAGCTTCTCGTTATCTTTCAGCATCTGCGAGACGCTACGTGATTGAACCATTGTTAGAACGGCTGACGAACAATCTAGACAACTGGGGCGAAGAGAACACTGCGGTAAAACTTTTAAAGCCGTACAGTTCACTTATTCCTTCCGACATCATAAGCAAATACGTCTCTGCAATCACGTTAACCTACGTCGGCAAAGTCGGGTCCAGCCCACAGTTTTCTCGCACAAATTTTTATGCAAATGTGGCGGCGACACATATTCCTGAAATGATGGCATCTTTCGACGATGAAGCAGCCGCTGCATTTGTAGATTGTATTAAGAACAATGAGATCTTGAAACGACGGATCAAAAATCCCGACAAGCTTACTCGTCTCCGATCTTTGGCAACTGTTGTTCTTGATCGGGTTTCAGCTGCCTTCCCCGATAAAAAAATTCTTCGTAATTTAGTAGATCCGGACCGCGAACAAGAGTTTTGGGAGTCATTAGACTGAATTCGGGAGTACTGGGATGGCGTGCTAACGCCAATTACCCCATGCCCAGTCTCAAGTTCTATGGAGCATGCATCGCAAGCATTGCGGGGAGAATGTGGTGGGAACTGAAAAAAATGGCGACAATCATGAAATTGAGATGGCGATTGCGCGTCTATATAAATTCTACCAGGTCAAGAAAAACATACTTCTTCAGGAAGTGCTCGTCAATTCCGAGTACGACTTGATCCGTGACGTTCATTGGGACAATTGGAACGGTGGGATATCAGGCCACGAGATAGTTTTCACAATTCCTGACGAAACTTATTTCAAAGTAGCGGACTCGCAATATCAAGTCGTAGAGACAATCCGAACGGATCTTAATCCCCTGCTGACGTGGCAGAACGAGTACATCCATTCTGTCAGAGTACAAGCACGTGTAGATGTTGACGTCGACTGGCGACAGAACTCTGGACTTTTACTCTCAGGTGTTAAAAAGGTACCGAAAAATGCGATAAAGAGACTCTGGGAACCGGGGCATTATAGACTTTTCTTAAGCCATCGCGACGAGTTTAAAAAAGAAACTGCAGTCGTTAAGAAAACTCTTCTTGGTTACGGAATATCAAGCTTTGTTGCTCACGAAGATATTGAGCCATCAGAGCTATGGCAGACTGAGATCGAAAGTGCTCTGTCTACCATGGATGGGTTTGCGGCACTGATGACAACAAATTTTCATGAAAGCAACTGGACTGATCAAGAGATCGGTTACGCTCTGGCAAGAGGGGTTAAATGCGTTGCTCTAGATTTAGGCACGGGGCCTTATGGCTTCATTGGTAAATTTCAAGCAATAAGATGTAGCTGGGATAGAGCAGCATTTCACATAGCTAGAGTTATTTTTGCGACTGGAAAAATCACTGACACGATTGTTCGCTCACTTTCAACTGTCACCGATTATGGTGAACTTTATGATCGAGGTGCTTTACTTAGGACTGTCGATGCACTGACGCCTGAACAGGCTGACGCAATCGTTGCTGCATTCGACAAGAACAAATCATTACGTGGTTGTGTACTCTTTCGCAAACAGTTTGAGGCTTTTGAAAATATCGCTAGTTTCATCAACCAAAGATCTGGACGCGACTATCATGTAATGATGGAAGATGGATCCATTTCACTTTTCTAAACCGAAATCCTTCTGGACTGGGTGGCATGCTCGCAATTCAGAAACTGACACGCCCGACAGCTGCGGAAATTCGTGCGTATCTGTGTGAGCTTGAATATCAAAAGTGGATTGAAGTCCCGTTTGAGTTTGCTTCAAAAGCTGTAATAGTGAAGCATATTCGACAGTATCGCGGTTTCGATGATGCGTTATTCGAGTAGAGGGATTTATGGATTCTAATAGCGCCGGTTGGTTTGAAGACCTTTGTCGTGATGCAAGAACCCACCTTGAGACAGGGGGGAATATCGAGACACTTGTCGCGAAGTTGAAGTCAAAAGGTGAAGGTATCATTCCAATTGCGAAGGCTATTCAAAGCGTGAATGGCGAAGATAGGAATGCTGTGTTAAAAGAAGTGAGAAAGTTCTTCCGTGAAGAAAGTGGACGATATTGAACTTCCTAAAAAGGGCCGATTTCCGTGATCCTTCCCGCAGGAAAGTCCGTTTGACCGGGAGTTCTTCTCCAGATTGAGAACCACTTCGGGAGCAGTTATGTGGTGGCAGCCTCTGTTAATGATGGTGATCGGTCCGTTGACCGTGTTTGCGTTCTGGCTTCCGTGGGAAATCTATAAGACCCGCTGGCAGTATCGCTATTTGAAGGAGCGGCGAACACGGAGGTTCCGTAAGATGGAACTAACATCACCCTACGATTCTAAGGTTGTGGAATTCGTAGACGCTTCTTTTGAAGCAGCCTTCCAGGCAAGCACACGCCCCCACGGGAACTGTGGGGACTGAGCCCGGCACTGGGGCGAGGTGGGCGGGGTGGCATGCTCGCAATTCAGAACTCTTCGTACCATCCTCACAACTCCGGGTGAGCAAGTGATTTCACCTCTTGTTTTCGCGTCGAACAACTTCGCAGAACATGCTTGCCCAAACCGGCAAGCGACTACCCGGCTTGAACAGCTTCCCAGTTGCGAATGACGAGATTGGTCAGTCGCATTGTCAGCAGAGGGATGATAGGATTTGCCGCATTCGGCTAGACCTGTTGCGCAGCGGTTCTCGCCGATCAATTCTGCTGTCTGTGAGGATAAAATGTTACGACTGCTGTTTCTGGCGAGCGGTGCTGTGCTATTGGCCAACCAGTCTGTTTTTGCTGCTGTTGAAGTGAAAACGGAACAGACCGCTGGGTCTTTGTTTGAATTCCGATCGATCCCGCTTCCTGCTTTGGATGATGCGGGTTCATCAGCAAAAATCGTGATCATTGCCGGACAAAGTGATGGCAAAGGCAAGGGAACTCAGGCCTTAAATGATGGCGAGTTTCCCAGCTACAGTGATCATCCAGCGTCGAATTTCTTTTTCTCTGAGGGATCGAATCAGAATCGAATTCTATTTGATCTTGGCAAAGCGACTAACGTGAAAAACGTGGTCAGCTATTCCTGGCACTCCGATGAACGTGCCCCTCAAGTTTATACACTCTACGCTGCAAAAGGTGATGAAGCAGGCTTCAATGCGAACCCGACTTCTGAGACCAAACTGGAAGATGCTGGCTGGGCTTTAGTGGCTCAAGTCGATACTTCGCCCCGTCGAGGCCAGCGCGGCGGTCAGCATGCGGCTCTGATTTCAGATTCCGCAGGCAATCTTGGTGTCTATCGCTATCTATTGTTTGATGTCTCAAAAAGTGTGGCTGACAACCCGTTTGGTCAGACATTCTTCAGCGAAATTGATGTCATTGATGCCGATGCTCCCGAACCCAGGAGAATCGATCGACCAGATCCTGTTCTGATTACCTTTACTGATAAAAGTCAGACATACGAATTCACAATCGATGCCACCCTGGCTCCGGATCTTAAGGAGTGGTCGCAAGAGAAACTCCAGCCAGTTGTGATGGAATGGTATCCTAAGATCGTCGAACGGTTGACATCGGAAGAGTATTACCCGCCTCGCAAAGTCACCCTTCGATTTCAAAATCAAATGGGTGACAAGCCCGCATGGGCTGAGGGACCAAACATTGCTCTCAATATCGGATGGTATCGCGATCAGTTGCAGCATGAGGCGCTCGGGGCTGCTGTTCACGAGCTCGTTCACGTGGCTCAACTCTATCCGATCACTCGACGCAACGACCCCGCCAAGCCGGAATGGATTGTCGAGGGAATTCCCGATTATGTGCGTTGGTACCTGTATGAGCCACAGTCGCAAGGCGCAGACATCACCAGTCATACGCTGCCAGAGGCGAGGTATGACGGGAGCTATCGAGTGACGGCCAACTTCCTCGACTGGGCTTCTCGAACGTATGACGAAAACCTGGTTCAGAAGCTCAACACCAGCGTCCGTGAAGGAAAGTATTCCAGCCAGTTCTGGAAAGCGACGATCGGTTTGAGCGAAGAAGAACTCAACAAAGCATGGATTGCCCACCTTCGTGCTCGACTGATTCAAAACTAGTTTCCATCGATATTCATGCCGGAATTCACGGAGTGTAATTCCGGCATGGTGTTGGAAAAATGTCGCAAAACCGGTCGCCCGTTGAATGCCAATTCACGGGCGACTTCGCTTGATGAACGATCGCGACACTGAATCAAAACGCGACTGGGCAATCTCATTCAGAATTCGGTCATCATCGTCAGACCAGACATCAGCCATCGCGCCAGCGGATCGACGAAACCCTTCTCCTGGTTGCCGTTCTCTCATCGTCGCCATCGTGACCTGCACTTCGACCGTTGCACCCTCCGGAAGGCCAGGGTTCTCTTTCAGTTCAATCGTATTGCCGTGTATCACGCCGGTTATTGTGGTCATGAAAGTCCTTCGTTGAGTATCGCCTTCATCTGCAAGAATATCTGCGCCTTATTCTCAAATCTATACGCTCCTGCCTCGACAGAGGAAATTCTGCGGATGACTACGATCGTTACGCAGCGCATACTTGCCCCAAGCTACAAGTATGGCACAGAGTTTCGGACATTACACTGAGCGCGACCACTTCGCTCAAAACACCCGGCCAAACTATCGAGGAATCGTAGGAAGGTTTTGCAACTGCGGGATGTTCGGCAGGTTCGGCATGGCGGGAGCAGAACTTGCCGGGCCAACGGTCCCTTCGCGGACTGGTGTGATATACATGGGCTCCTGCTGTTTCCCGCCACGTGTCCAGGCGAGCTTCATCGTCTCGTTCTTTCGACCTGCGATGTTGATGGCTTCCTCCAGTTGGGCGGGCGTCTGGATCGGCATCATTTGCTTGACACGCTTGACCCCCTCGGCCGTTGTCGTTTCCACCTGGACTTCATACGCCGTGATGGTATCGCCGACTTTCAGACCCAACGTCGCGGCTGGTTTCTGTGGCGTGACCTGCTTAATGACGACACCGGACGCGGTCTTCCCATCGGCCTTCGGGCTGGCAGGAACGGCTTCCGTCGTCATGCCGAGGGTGTATTTGTCGGTGTTGGGTAGTGCGGGGGCGTTCATCTTCGGGATGAACATCGACGGGTCGATCGGGTCGCCATTCTGAGACTGAACCAGCACCTTGAGGGATTGCGCGAGGGGAGAATCCTTGTCGACCGTGATGATCAGCTTGCCGCCCTTTTCTTCCAGCGTTGCCTTGCCGCGCGCTGCCTGACCGGAGCCAGGGACTTGTGCCTGGGACGAGGAACCGACTGCAAACAAGAAAAGGCTCAGATACAGGCACGGAATTCGAAAGCTCATCATTAGCTCCTCGCAACCATTAGGAATGGGGTCGATATAGTTTTGTCAGTGGGCAGGATGTCAGACCGCGTCAGTTGCGTTCAAACATCGAAACCCCCGCACATGGGAGAGAACGTCATCCAAGACCGATTAGTGTACAGAGTCGATAACGGGGACGCTACCGCTCAAAGATCATGCCGGACCCTCGGTGGAAAGGCAGCTCGCAACGCGTTCAAAACAGCGAGGACGTCAATGACTTCCTGGGTAATAGCGCCACTCACAGGCGTCAGATGTCCGGTGGCGGCCAAAGCCATTCCGAGAACGCTCAGCACCATCCCTCCCACGGCACTCTGGAGGGCGATTGTTCGCATGCGACGGCTGATGTGCATGAACTCGTCGACCTTCTGCAGCGAGTTATCCATGACAACAACGCCCGCGGCTTCTGCAGTGACGTCGCTGTTCTGCCCGATCGCCATGCCGACCGTGGCGATCATCATCGCGGGGGCGTCATTGATCCCGTCGCCTACATAGAGTGTTTTTGATTTTGACGTCGCCTCACGCACGATCGCAAGTTTCTGTTCGGGCGTTTGTTGGGCGTAAATTTCGCCAATGCCGACTTGCGCAGACAGATACCTGACCTCCGACTCGCGATCACCCGAGACGATCATCACACGATCGAAATTATGCTTAGGCCCCAGATGGTTGATGAACGATTTACTCTCAACTCGCGGGGCATCGCGGAACTGGAAGGTCGCGGCGTAGCGTTGATCAACCACGACGACGCACTCGAGCCCATGTTGACTATCGGGGAGTTGATCTGCTCCGACCGTCTTTTTTGCCAGCAGTTTGCTGCGACTGGTGATCAGGACCGTCTGTTGCAAAACCTGGCCAGTCAGTCCCTGACCGGGTTGTTCACGGACATCGTTCGCTTCCGCCAGGGAAACTCCTTCTGCCTTCGCCGCCGCGAGGATGGCTCGTGCCAGCGGATGCTTGGAATAGGTTTCCAGACTCGCTGCAAGTTTTAAGACGTGCTTCTGATCGAACTCCGTCGCAACGATCTGCTCTGTCAGTGTCGGCTCGCCGTAAGTCAGGGTTCCCGTTTTGTCGAAGATCGCCGTCCGACATTGGGCGATCTGCTCCAGAGCCGCGGGGGACTTGACGATGATCGAACGCCGGGCACACAGCGAGATCGACCCGATCACAGCCACGGGGATGGCAATCAGCAACGGGCAAGGCGTGGCAATGACCAGGACCGAGAGAAACCGCACCGCTTCGCCAGTGATCACCCACGTCAAAATCGCGACCGAGAGCGCAATCGGGGTGTAGATAGCGCCTAAAAAATCGCCGAGACGCTGCAGCTGAGGACGCTCCGATTCGGACTGACGCATCACATCCATGATCTTGGCGTAACGGGAATCGGCAGCCAGTTGTGTCACGCGAATGGTCAACGCAGACTGACCGTTGACTGCGCCGGAAATGACTCCAGAACCGGTCGTCTTGACGATCTGAAAGGGTTCGCCCGTCAGATACGATTCATCCATAAAGCCGTGTCCCTCGATCACCTCGCCGTCCACCGGGCAAATGTCATGCGGATAAACCACGAGAGTGTCGCCTATCGCAACATCATCCAACCCAACGTCCGCAATGCCGGCAGCCTCTTTCCGGTGAGCGATTGACGGCATTCGTTTTGCCAGCGCCGAAAGCACGGACGACGCGCTTCGCAGCGCATAACGCTCCAATGCCTCACCTCCCGAGAGCATCAAGACGATGATCGAGCCAGCAAGATACTCACCCAGAAGAAGCGACGTAATGATGGAAATGCCGCCCAGCAAATCAGAGCCGAATTCCCGTTTCAGCAGCTTCAACAGCAGGTCATATAAAAATGGCAGTCCACCCACGATGAGCGTGACCCACAGCGGAATCAGGTAGATGCTCGCAGGGGCATGAAACGCGAACCGTAGAATCAGACTGGCCGAAATGGCGACGACACAAAGCCCTGCAATCGGCGTCGATTTTCGCGCCCAAAGCTCAGCCGGTGAACGGCTTAACCACCCTCTCGAAATCAGCTGGCTTGGAGGCTGTCCCGCTGGTTTTGTCACCCCAGGGGATGTCGGAGGGGCGGAATTCGAGTGCATGGTCGTGCTTTAGGGAGAGGGTGTGATCACTGGTGACTTGAAAGCAAGCTGGCAGGCGTATGAAGTCCGGCGCCCCCTGGTATGTTCACAGATCAGGATGCACATGTCACGACAAATTTAACTTTGATTTGTTCGACCGCTTCCATGTATGCCCGCTCCTGGCGGGGTTGAATGCTCGCGTTTTAAGACTCTTTGGCCGCGTGCCAAACTCACAGCTCCGGCTGAACATGCCAGCCATGCGTTTGACGTTGTTTGCTCCATCGACTTCACAAAGCACGCAAGCCCACAGCAGTAAGCATGTGACGGGGTTTTGTTATCCTGTTCATTCAGAAATCACTGTCTTCGCGCTCATCACCCTCGTTTAGGGGCCTTCTGTTCCGTCTTCCGACGTGCGCGATTCTGCTGAGCACCAGCCTCGTTCAAAAGTGAGCAGGCATTCAAGATGGCGAGAAGATGCGATGTCATGATGGGTGGCATTGCGGAGAAGGAAGCGGGGCGGACTACTTTCTAACTATTTCACAACCACTTCCTGAGGCTGCGACACAAAGCCCGCATCAAACGGCAGCTCGACTTCCAGTTGGGCCTGGCCTGTGATAAGGCGGGCGTCGCGGGCATTCAGCAGCCAGGCCCAGAACCAGTTGGCCAGCACCTGCAGACGATTGCGATACCCAACCAGGAACAGAACGTGAACCAGTCCCCACAGCAGCCACGCCAGAAAGCCACCGCAATGAAAACGACCAATCTGAGCCACCGCCTGACTCGTCCCGATGATCGCCATCGTTCCCTTGTCGCGATAACGAAATGGCGTCCGCTTTTCAGGTGAACTCTTCCCGCTAAGTTCTTTGCTGATCAGACGACCAACATAGTCACCCATTTGAATCCCGCCCTGCGCCACGCCAGGCACAGGCTGTTTCGTATCATCAGAAACAGCAGCGGCCATGTCGCCAATGACAAAGACGTTCGAATGCCCCGGAATCGTCAGGTCAGGCCCGACAACAACGCAACCACTTCGATCAGTCGGCACTCCGAGCAACTTGCCCAGTGGATTGGCTTTGACACCCGCCGCCCAGAAGACATTCCGGACGGGAATGAATTCCTCGCCCACGTACAGGCCTTTGGGAGTGATGTTCGTCACGCGTGATTTCAGCCTCACTTCGATCCCCATCTTCTCCAGATCTCGCTGTGCACGAGCACTCAGATCAGGCGGAAACTGCGGCAGCACGCGATCACCTCCCTGAAACAGGATGACCCGCGTCGTGCGCGTATCGATGTTGCGGTAATCCTGCGGAATCGTTCGGCCCGCGATTTCCTTGATCGCACCTGCTAACTCGACCCCAGTCGGCCCTGCCCCGACGATCGCGAACGTCAAAGCCGCCTTTCGGGCCTGCTCGCTCCCCTCATACTCGGCTGATTCGAAAGCAAGCAGAATCCGACGACGAATATCCGTCGCGTCCTCGAGGCTCTTCAGTCCCGGCGCAATCGTTTCCCATTCATCATGACCGAAATACGCATGCGTCGCACCGGCGGCCAGGATGAGATAATCGTAAGGAGCATATCCGCCGTGAACATAGACACGTTGATTCTTGACATCGATACCAGTCACTTCCGCCAGCGCCACCTTACAGTTCTTATAATGTCGCAAGGCCGTTCTTATCGGGGCACTGATCTCAGCGGGAGACAGTGACGCCGTCGCGACCTGATAAAGCAACGGCTGAAAAACGTGATGATTCTTGCGATCCAGTACAATGACATCAGCCGGAGCTTTCCCCAGCGCCTTCGCAGCGGCAAGCCCTCCAAAGCCTCCCCCGATGATAAAGATTTGCGGACGTTTAGATGACAAGTTCATTACCTTAATGGAATTTCAAGTGCGGCGGTTTAAACAGTCAGGTCACAGATACTACAACAATAGAAAGTCCGTCAGCGTCACGCGCTCACCTTGCCATGCACAACGACATCGTTTCGGAAAGACGTAGCCGCATATTCGGTGGCTTGCTGAATGTCATCGGCAGTCAGATGTGGATATTTTCGCAGAATGTCTTCACGGCTGGCCCCGCTGCCAAGCCATTCAAGAATCAGTTCAACGCTGATACGCGTCCCTTTAATAATCGGCTTCCCGCCAAGTATTTGAGCGTCACGTGAAATACGATCGAACATATCTGCTCCACGAGGGGATGAGTAGTGTGTGGTCCTGAAGTTTATCGTAAACAAACTCTCCAACGCGAGGGCATCTGCGTTTGTTTCAAACTCGTCAAACGTCTCCGTGATTCACGGGTCTTCAAACAAAAACAGGGAGCTCGCGCTCCCCGCTCGTTTGAAATCTGAATACTCACCACCCGTACGAGCCATAGCCGTAGTTGTTGGTGTAGCCATATCCGTAGCCTGAACTCGCGTTGGGATAGACCGGGTATCCATAACCATTGTATCCGCCGTAGCCAGGATAAGTGTCGCTGACACCGCGGTAACCCGTGCTGTAAGTTCCCGTGTAAGTTGGAGAGGAACTGCCAGCGTACCCTCCGCTGTAGCCAGGACTGTAAGTGCTGGCATAATTCCCGCTGTAAAGCGCAGAAGGGGCTCCGCCATAATAGCCGTTGCTATAGCCAGGACTGCCGTAAGGGTAGCTGTAGCCGTTGTACCGGTAGGCCGAATAGCTGCCATAGCCATAACTACCGTAACCGCATCCATAGCCCCGGTGGTGTCGCCAGCCGGCTTCCAAACCATCTTGCATCGGACCCACCAGCATCAGACCCGCAGCGACGAACGTCATCATCAGAAAGTTTTTCATCGGAAACCAACTCCTCTCAGAACAAAGAAGCACCGCCGACGACATCCTGTTGACGACGACACGTGATCGAAAACACGCGACTCATGTCAGCTTCGAGAATAGGACAACACACAACGATTGTCTTGAGCAAAACGGCACAAAGGCCAGAAATTCGCGTCTGCATCAATGAGAAAACCAACACCATGTTGATGACACGTTATCAGACGCGGGTTCCAAATATCATCCCCACTCCAAACGTGATTGCCATCGCCAGAATGTCACACGGATCGCAGCCTTCACAGCAGGAGCGCCTCCCGCGTACGCACCGAGTCCGCCCAGCAGGGCTAATAAAATGATCGAACAAACAACGGTCAAAGGGATCATGATAGACGTCGGCGAAACAGCAACCGTCGCCAGAGGAACAGATGCTCCAATCGCGAATGATGCAGCCGAGGCGATCGCTGCTTGAATCGGCCGAGCGGTCGTAATCTCAGAGATGCCAAGCTCATCCCGGGCATGAGCACCGAGAGCATCATGAGCCATCAACTGCTCCGCCACTTGCCTGGCGAGGTTCCGCTCCAGCCCACGTTGGACATAAATGGCCGCCAGTTCCTCATGCTCGGCTTCGTGATCGTTCGCCAGTTCCTTGCGTTCCCTCTCCAGATCCGCCCGCTCAGTGTCAGACTGCGAACTCACCGAAACGTATTCCCCAGCCGCCATCGACATCGCCCCGGCGACCAGACCCGCGACTCCTGCAACGAAGATCTCGCCGCACGCTGCATTCGATGCTGCCACTCCAACGACCAGACTGGCGGTCGAAAGTATCCCGTCATTTGCTCCAAGGACCGCAGCTCTCAACCAGCCAATCCGATCCCCGCGATGCTTTTCCAGATGAAGTAGAGCCATGTTGTATGCCTGAATGATTGCCATATGGTGTCGCTGAATTCGATCAGCAGGTTGGTCCTTGAATTTCTTTCCGCATCATTCAAAGACGGGACAGAAGCCCGGCCTCAGGTTTAAAGCGATCACCAGTGTTTCGAAGTATATGTCGGGATCTGTTAAGACTGTTAAGAAATCGTGAATATCATGTGGCTTGAGTGAAGATGACATAGGGGATTTCCGCATCAGACAGTGAAGTTACATCAACCAAAGTTGAGGCAAAGTCCAATTCTGTGAACTTTCGATGAAGTCGGTACCAGCCACCGTAACACTTCCTTGATGTCGGCGTTATCCTTCCGATGAAATAATTCCTGTCATGGAATTTCGCTCGAACGGATCTTGTCAATTTCAATCGTTTTCCTTTCCCCCCGCACATCGTTGCTCACAAGGAAGAAACCCCAATGCTCCGACAAAAACAACGCGGCTTCACGTTGATTGAGCTGCTCGTTGTCATCGCAATTATTGCAACTCTTGTTGCTCTATTGCTCCCCGCTGTCCAGCAGGCTCGTGAAGCCGCTCGACGATCCACCTGCAAAAACAGTCTCAAACAAATCGGACTGGCTTTGCACAACTATCACGATACACATGGTGTCCTGCCATCAGGAAGCATCATGCTCCTCAACGCCTCCGGCACGACTTACAACGGTCACGGATGGACATGGCATGCACCTATTCTGCCATTCCTGGAACAAGGCCCCATGTACGACGCAATCCAGGGACCAAGCGGTATGGGGCATGAGTCAGGTGGTGTGAATGATGCAAAGCAGGCACTCCTCGGTAAAGCTGCTCTCACCATCTTCTGGTGCCCATCTCAACCAGACGTTACGGACGGTCAACAGAAAAATGAGTATGCTCCATCGAACTACAATGGAAACATCGGGACATTAATCGGCAATAATACTGGAGATGACTGCTATAACGGCTCAGTGAACAGCAGAGCAACGATGGAAGCTCCAACCGCCAGAGGCTGCTTGAACGCTAACGGTATTTTTTATCCGAACAGTAGCATCGGCTTCCGCGATGTTACCGACGGGCTTTCTAATACCTTCTTCGTCAGTGAAGTCATCGATTCAGGCGGGCACGAAGACATGCTCGGAGGTTTCGGCAGTGACCGCAAACACGGCTTCTCCAACGGAGCCGATGGCAATCCTCCGACTGAGATGAGCGAATATCTCATCGCCACCGAAACGAACGATCCCATCAATGGCTATGCCGAAGAAGCAGCTGGCAGCTACCACAAAGGTGGAGCTCAGTTTTCCTTCGGTGACGGCAGTGTTCACTTTCTTTCCGAACACATGGACATGACAACTTACCGAGCCATGAGTACCCGATCTGGCGGCGAGATTGTTGGCGAGTTCTAATCCGCAGACCAACTTAAACACTGAAACAGTTAAACACTGAAAACAGGCTGTACCACGCTCCCGTCGTACGGCCTGTTTCTCTTTCGAGATTTCGCACAGCTCTTATTTTTATTGACTTCATTTCCTGGTCGACTTTCTCAATCAAGGTGTCCCGCGAATCATGAGTACAAATACAATTCTGATAACCGCACTGTTATTACTCTTCAGCGCGATGACAGGGTGTGGCAATAACGGTGATCAGCCCGATCTCGGAACAGTTGAAGGAACAGTTACTTTTGAAGGCAAGCCGCTGCCAGGCGCATCAATCACCTTCCACCCCGCTTCAGGTCGCCCAGCGATGGGAAAAACGGACGCTGAGGGGCATTATAAATTGACCTACATCCGTAACACGCCCGGAACAAAGATCGGTTTTAACAAAGTCGAAATCGCAACGGTCGCAGAAGGTGCTGACAACATGGCCGCAGAAGGCGACAATGCTGACCAAAGCCAATCGAAATCAAATGTTGAGATCCTGCCAGCAAGATACAACGCAAAAACAGAACTGGAAGTCGAAGTCAAAAAAGGCCAGAACACATTCGACTTCGCGCTCACAAAGTAATTCATCGTTGAGAACGAGAACAAAAAAAGGAACCTGCTCTTCAGCAGGTTCCTTTTTTATTTGAGCATCACCAATTGCTCTAGCCCTTGGGCTTATACCGATACGAATGTCGAATATAAGGCGCATCCGCCGCATAATCCCCCTCGTATTCTTTCTTCAGTCGCATATCCAGTTCATCGTTCCACTCAGGATAATCATTGGAATAACGCTGATTCGCCGTATAACCAAAGCGGAACGCCTGTTCGCGATTCTCGAACGCGTCATCGGAACCAGCCGCTTGTTTGACGGTGTCATCAACGTCCTGATCCATGTCTCGTGCTTCATCTGACCCGAAGTCAGCTTTTGTCTGCTCCCAGTCATTCGCGAACGCTTTTTTCACGCGATCCCAAGTCGAAAGTTCTTTGTCCGAATAGTAGCTGCTTTTGCTAGCCATGAGTGCATTCCTTGATTTTTGTGGATGTCGGTTTTAGACCCACAAAAACAGAATCGCAAATGCTATGCCTGCCGGGGGATTGCTCGCAGATCGCTCGATTCTGCTCCGCCACTCTGCCACACATGCCAGAGAACGACTCATTAGGAATCGCCCTGGCATGCTTTCAACCGCCAACTCACCGCACAGTGACGCCTAGTAAGCTCTCGCAACTTCACCGCATACGCCCTCACACAAAGAGCTTCCTGCACTGACCCCGCCCGCCTCGGCCTCCCCGCTACACCGCCCATTCCTCTATCGCCAACCCAGATACCCGTTCGCACGACCGCGTTGATCCCCCGCTGGGCGATAGAGGTCATACTTGTTGTAATTCTCGCCATACGGGAAGGCACCATACCCGGGAACGCACCAGGCTCCATAATACCCGCCCGCCTGATAAGGAACGATCACTTCGCACGGACGATGTCGAGGCCCCGCCTTCGCGGTCGACTCAGTGACAGTCACGACCATCGCCATCGCAACAATCGCGATCCCCAGAATCGATTTCATAGTGTTAACTCCTGACAATGAAACGGCAAAATGCTTCTGGAGACGCCCCGCCAACGTGGACCCAAAACAGGGATTGAGCACCTCGCTCATAAAAGTCGACCATCACTAGCATCGGTTATTCACGTCACTGATTGCAGTTCGATAAGAAGAGCATGGCCAGTTGGCACAATCGCTATCTTGCTCACCCCATAAATTCCGCATCTCAGCCAGACAACCCACGTCGCTTGTAAGTAGTATTCCCTTCTCTCAGCCAGCTTTTTAATCGCCCCCCTTCAAGGTCACACGCCTGAATAATGGCAAAGACAATACATGGAGAAGGCAATCGAGGAGCAGTATTGAGCCATTTTGCCCCTGATCGGAGGGATCGCAATGACGTTTTTATGCTTGTAAACGCCGCAATACAAGAACGCATGCAGGCAAAGAAAGTATTAGAAAATTGCGTCGTGACAAGGAGGCATCGAAAATAGACACAATTGGTCATACGGATGAGTTATTCGCCGCTTGTGACACCACGGCAGGTTTGTCACGGTCCAATTGGTCTTATCAGCACTCGATTGCCGAAAAATGTTTGCTGGCTCAAGAAATTGTGACGAACACGTGTACGGAAAACCCTCATTATTTCTGCCAAAAAATCGATATTCTCTTGCGATCTATCGGTGGACGCCGATATTATTCAGATCCCTTCGTCTATCTGAAAGACATTTCTATGAAGTTTCACTCGCTTTTGCTCTGCGCTGCGCTCGTCACTGCCTTCGGTTGCAACAAGGGACCGAAAATAGTCGAAGTCACCGGGAAGATCACCGTCGAGGGTGTCCCTGTTGATCGCGGTTCAATCACCTTTGTCTCCGTTGACGGTGCAAGCCCCGTCGGCGGCGGTGGTATCATGGACGGCACCTATATTGCCCGTGTCCAACCAGGAAACAAGAAAATTCTCGTGCGTGGCACCAAGCTCATAGGCCAGGTTCCAAGCTTAAAGGGCGTCCCTGACAGCCCACCCATGGATCAGTTCGAACTCGTCACCGACGTCAAATACAGCGTCGAAACTCAGACGCCTCTGACCGTCGAAATTCTCAACGAGTCCTCACAGATTCATGATCTCAATCTGAAAAAGAAGCTCTGATCGCCGTTTCCACTTCCACTTCCAATTCCTTTGTCCTCTCGTCCGCATTCGCGGTTTATTTTCACCACCACATTTCTCTGTTTTGGGGTGACTCTGATGGTTAATGCAAGAAAAAATGATGCCCGAAGCCCCGGCTCGCAGCATGGCTTTACTTTGATCGAATTGCTGGTTGTCATCGCGATTATCGCGACTCTTGTCGCTATCCTCCTGCCTGCCGTCCAGCAGGCACGAGAAGCAGCACGACGAAGTACCTGTAAGAACAACCTCAAACAATGGACTCTCGCCCTCCATAACCACATCGATACCTACGCAGGTTGGATGCCGCCAGGAGCAGGAGTCAACGATAATCGAACCTATGAAGACGGACGCCAGTACAAGCGAGTCACCTGGCACGTTCTCCTCTGGCCATACATCGAACAAGGCAGTCTGTATGACGGCTTCGATCTGAAGAAAAACTTCTACGAAACCCCCAACATTGGCCAGTTGCGTTTTCAAGTCCCTCTCTATAACTGCCCTTCAGATCTTGGCCCCTCCGATCAGGGCGCAACCAACGATCCTGCCTACTGGCGGGTCCAGGGCAACTACGTCGCGAACTGGGCCAACAACCACCTCTACGGCAACCAGTACGACGAAGTCACTTTCGACGGAGCCCCGTTCGAATCCGGCCACACCAGAAGGCTCGCCGAAGTTCTCGATGGAACCTCCAACACCGCCTGCTTCTCGGAAATCATCATTGGTAGCCCAGGCCAAACCGCTGACTCTCGCGGCGATCACCTCAACGATGATGGTCAGCCGGCCTTCATGTCCTTCCTGACTCCCAACAGCCCAAGCCCCGATGAGTCGATCAAGTGCAGCGCAGCCGCACAAAACCCATCCAGCACAGAATACAAGACCGTCCCATGCACCGTCGCTGTCGGCCAAAACGGCCTCGGCTATCAAAGCGGCGTCCAATACGGTGCCCGCAGCCGACACACCGGCGGCGTCCAACTCAGCCTCTGCGACGGTTCCGTCCGCTTCGTCTCAGAAAACATCAGCAGCATCACCTGGTCCGCCCTCTGCTCCACCCAAGGCGGCGAAGTCGTCGGCGAGTTCTAAGACTTTCTAACCACTCCCAACCCAACACACTACAGCCAAGGCGAATCAATTCCCAGATTGATTCGCCTTGGCTTTTTCTGTTTTCAGGAGCCTTGATCGCATCGAACGGATGGATTCAGGAACCTGATACCGAACCTGTTCTGCTAGAATGAGTCTGACCATAAGCCTCCCCGATCGACTTCTCTCTTGAAACTATCACCATGCAACCCGAATTCTGGCACGAACGCTGGCAACGCAAAGAAACCGCCTTCCACGAAGGCACTCCTAATCCCTTCCTCGTCGAACACTTCGCCAAACTCAACCTTTCCCCCGGCAGCCGCGTCTTCGTCCCTCTCTGTGGCCGAACCGTCGACATCCACTGGCTCCTCTCTCAAGGCGCTCAAGTCGCCGGTGCCGAACTCAGCCAACTCGCCATCGACCAGCTCTTTTCCGACCTCGGCCAGTCTCCCATCATCACTCCCACCGGCGACCTCCTCCAGTACTCCGCTCCCAACATCGACATCTTCGTCGGCAACATCTTCTCCCTCACCCCTTCCCTCCTCGGCCACATCGACGCCATCTACGACCGAGCCGCCCTCGTCGCCCTCCCCCAGCCCATCCGCGACCAGTACACCACCCACCTCAAAGCCCTGACATCAACCGCCCCGCAACTCCTCATCACTTTCGAATACGACCAGTCCCAAATAGACGGCCCACCCTTCTCGATCAACGCCGACGAAGTCCAGCACCACTACGCCAGCAGCTATGACATCACTCCCCTCGCCACCCACCCCATCCCCAACGGCCTCAAAGGCAAATGCCCCGCCAGTGAATCGACTTGGTTGCTAAATCCTCGCCAGGCCGACCCCGCTCATCTTACCTAACCCCACCTGATCATATCCCTCCTCAAGCCTCTCGCCCCCACATCCGATAACAGCGAGGACCGCAAAACCGTTCCTGAATGACTCAGGATCTCGCGGTGACAAGGAAGTCTCCATGCGTCGTAATGTCGGTACTCTGATGTTGATCGTCACTATGATGGCCGCCATGAGCAGCAGTGGCTGCATCTGGTACCGCCACTGGGTCATCCGTCGCCATCTTGACGAAGTCAAAAAAGACGTCCGGGAAGCCCGCACCGGCTGGGGCGGTCCAGCCGACTCCGCTCAGGCAACTGAGTAATCTCAATCCATCACATCGAAAAATGTGCCATGCTTGCGGCTTTGAGCAAGCATGTTCTCTGTCGATGAGTATATGGGATCAACGCGTCTCCGGCACAGACCCCATTTCCACCACATGCCGCGCCAACGTCTCCAGCGGATCGACGAACGCCAGCTTCGCGTCCTTCTCCTGGACCTCGCTCCATTCTCCCTGCATGTACTGCACCATGACGGAAAAGACATTCTGGATCTCAACCGTCTGCCCATCCTGCTGCAGCCCGCGCTCTGCCATCGTTTCACTGACCTGAACCGCCAACTGATCCATCTCGCCGACCGTCGCCACCGCTGTTTGATAATCCTGCTTCTGCATCGCCTCCGCAAACTGCTTTCCCAACTGACGAACATGCAGAGGAATCGAATCCTCGCTCCCTTCGGGCTTGATGCTCAGCGCAAACAGCCTCGCTGGATGTCCTTCATACCACTCATAAAAATCAAGAATCGCCGCCTGCGTCTTACCCGGCAGTAGCTCCACATTCTTCCGAATCTTCTCCAGCGTTTGCTGATTCCCTTCGATCAACTCCCTGGTCGTTTTCTTAGCCGACTCGACAAATACCTTCTCCTCAACCGGTTCAGCCAGCAACGCCCGTCGCTCGAGCATCACCGCATGATTTGAAAAATCCCACACATGAAACCGCACATTCCCCATCGGCTCCGTCGGCTTCAGCCCCACCAGATAATCATTCACCTTCTGTGCCAGCTTGACGTGATCTCCCAGGACCTTCTCATGAGAATCGCTGTCGCTTTGACCCGTCTCCGAACCGCTGACCATCCTCGCATCCGGCGGCAACTTCGAAGCATCGACGGGCTTCTTCCACAAACTCATCGCCAGCGCCGTCAGCCCCGAAAGTATCAAGACCCCAGCCAGGCATAACCCCACAACCAGAAAATAGTTCGGTCCCTCATCCTTGCGACGCCCCTGCAACATATCCAATCCCAGACCTTTAATTGTACAACCACAACCCCAGCAGCCGAATCGGCAGAAACGCAATGATCCCGGCCACAATCAACCCGCCAGCCACCACGCCACGCACAATCCTGCGGTGTCTCTTGATGTCCTTTTGTCGGGCTCGCATCACAATCATCGGCAATTGAATCAGCGTCCACACCGACAAAAGATGAATCGGACTGAAGCTCCCCGGGATAATGAACTTCAGGAAAAAACTACTGACCGCAATCACCGCCAGCGACCCCACCCAAAGATACCCCATCGACTTATGCAGCCGATCCCTCTTCGTCCTCAATAACAGAAACGGCGTCGTCCCCAGCGCAAGAACCACCGCTGTCAAATGAATCCAGATCGCCGGCCCCAGTTCGACCCACCGCTCATAACCCTTCCCCAGCGAAACAATCGTCATCCCCAAAAGCAGCAACGCACCTGTTGAAAGCACATAATCAAAACGAGTGACCGACGCAGTCGCAGTTGTCGTCGCTGGCATATCCAGATGAATGGCAGACATAGTCCCACACAATAAAAAAGATCCTTGCAAGCCCAAGCTTCAACACCAGACTCGATTAATCATCTTACGACGAACTGTCGCCACATCACAAGGTAAGTCCTCGTCAGCACACAGCCGCTGCAGCCTTCACCCATCAATCGACATCTGGTCCCGATCACAGCGTGTTTCGGTCCCATCATCGGTGTTACGATCTCCAAAACACATTTCCTATGACCGCAGAAAACCGAAATACCTTCCGGTAACACGCCCGCCAGAAACGCGGCGACGACTTTTCAGAAAAATGGATTGATCCTTATCTTGATCCATGACGTTCTATCTTCTCATACCGGTATGAGAAGATTCTGCCCCAGGAAAAGACAGATGTTCGACACCATCTCCAACAGCTTCGAAATCATGCGTCAGTGCATCACGGTTCTTCGCAAAGACCGGGAGTTGATCATCTTCCCGATCCTCAGCGGAGCCGCAATGCTCCTTGTCACCGCCAGCTTCGTTCTCCCCCTTGCTGGCACCGATTTTTCGACCATCGAAGCAAACCTGAGATCGCTCGACACCACCAACATCTCTCAGGACCCCGTCGCCTGGATCGTCCTCTTCGCGTTCTATTTTGTAAACTACTTTGTCATCACTTTCTTCAACGCGGCTCTGATCTCGTGCGCCATCGTCCGCTTCAACGGCGGCGACCCCACGGTCGCAACAGGCTTACGTTTTGCCTGTAAACGCATCCCGCAAATCGCCGGCTGGGCTCTCGTCTCCGCAACTGTCGGAATCCTCCTGCGTCTTCTCGAGAACAATAAGAACTTCGGCGCCCAGATCGTCGGTGCCCTCGCAGGCATCGCCTGGAGTATCGCCTCCTACTTCGTTGTCCCGGTGATCGTCGTCGAAAAACTCGGACCTGTTGATGCCATCAAACGCAGTATCGCCGTCATCAGGGAAACGTGGGGAGAAGCTCTCGTCACCGGTCTCAGCTTAGGACCTCTGCAGTTCATCGTCATGCTCATCGCTGCCAGCCCTTTCTTATTCTCACTGACAACAGGCATTCCCCTCGTTATTTACACCTGCCTTGCCGTCTCGATCATCCTTCTGATGACGACCGCCCTCATCTTCGCCACCCTCGATTCCATTCTCATCGCCGCCCTCTATCTTTATGCATCCAGTGACAAAGTCCCCCGAGGCTTCAACCGAGCCTTCCTCCAAAACGCCTTCCACCACAAAGACGAGTAGCTTTCGATCCTTCTCCTCGCAGGAGAAGGTGGCGGCGCTTCGCCGACGGATGAGGTACCGCTGCGAATTGGCAAAGCCTTCCATTCATTCTCCGACTCATCCTTCATCCTTCCGCCTTCATCCGTCCCTTCCGCTCGTGCCCAATCAACCAGTCCTTCCTCCACAATCCACCCGCATACCCCGTCAGGCTCCCATCCGATCCAATCACCCGATGACACGGCACGACGATCGCAATCTGATTCGACCCATTCGCCCGCGCAACCGCCCTCACCGCGAGCGGATTCCCTAGCGCATTCGCGATCCCCGCATAACTCCGCGTTTCCCCCGGCGGGATCTTCAGCAACTCCTCCCACACGCTTTTCGTGAACGCACTCCCATGCAGTTCCAGCGGCGTCTTGAACACAAACGACCGTCCCTCGTAATACGCCTTCAATTCGTCCGTGATCTGCTCCGTCGGCTCAAATCGTCCCAGCCCGACTGTCGTCTGATGAATCCTCATCAACCGCGTTAACTCATTGGGCAGCCCCTTCCGCTCAGCGAATTCCAGCAACTGCAACCGAGACGAACTGCTCACTGCAATCATCGGCCCGATCGGCGTGCTGATCCAGTCTGCCCTCAATGTCCCCCCGCTGCTCAACTGCGATGGCGAGACACCCATGATCTTCGCAAACGCTGTCCGAAATCCACTCGCCGAATCAAACCCCGCCTCCAGCTGCGCGTCAATCACTTTACCCCCCTGCGTCAATCGCTCGACGCCACGCTTCAGCCGCGTCATCCTCGCCATCTCCAGAAAAGAAATCCCATAATGCCGCTTAAACGCCCGACGCACCGTCGAGGGATCAAACCCCATCGACACAACGTCCTCTTCCCGCCAGCGTCGCTCGTCATCCTGAAAAAGGGCCCGCGTCAACGCTTCGACCACCGGCTCCGGCGTCCCCATCGGCTGCATCGGCTGACAACGCAGACACGGCCGAAAGCCCCACTCCAGACAGTCCCCAATCGATTCCGAGAACAGACAGTTCTCACGCTTCGGTTTGCGAGCCGTACAAGTCAAACGACAAAAGATCCCCGTCGTCTTCACACAGACAAAAGCCCGCCCCTCATACCGACCATCCCGATCGAGCAGCGCCTGATAAAGAACATCCTCCGAAGCCATGAGCGTTTTCATGCCCCCCTTGTATCAAATCCCCAACCCCCACGCCGACGAAAAACAGGCACCAAATTTTTTCTCTCACCCCTTCTCCCCCCGGGAGAAGGTGGCCGAGTCGAACCTCTGGTTCGCATAGGAATACAGTCGAGGTCGGATGAGGGACTTCTGCGAAGTTGCAAACGCACACAGCGTCGTCCCTTCTCCCTTGAGGGGAGAAGGTGCCCGAAGGGCGGATGAGGGTGGGGCATAGGCACTAGCCAGTTTTCATTCCGTAATACGCTTCAGCATTTACCCGCCTCAGTATTCACATCACCGGAATCGCCGTCGCCCGTTCCGTCTTACTCTCAACTCCCACACTCACCGGCTTCAGTGCCGACACCATCACATACTTCCGCGTCGCCGCAAACTTCGAAGGCTCAATGTCATCCAGATTGATATCAATCGTCCGCCACATCTCTTCAAAAATATCTTCCAGCATGAAACTGAACGCTGGTCGCTTCAACTTCAGCTTCTGAATCATGAACTCGATCATCGGACGCGCGACATCCTGAGCCAGTCCATGCGTGGCATTCAGCGACACAAGAATATTCGGCGTGATATCACGATTGGCCGTCAACTGATAACCGTACTGTTCGAGCACCTGCTCAAAAGCAGGCCAGGGATGCCCGGATCCCGCCGTCTCACTGGCCAGTTTGAAATAGTCGGCAATGACCCACGACCCGCCTGGCTTCAAATACCCATTCACAAGCTCCGCAGCCTTAGGTAGCGGAATGTACTGCAAAGATTCAGAATTCAACACCGCATCAAAGGTCCCGGCATACTCGGGAACATGCAGTCGTTGAAACTTGCATTCATGCACTTCAACGCCCGGATACTTCTGGCGCACATAAGCTGCCTGAGGACCATCCGGCGTCACCGCAATCACTTCATCGCCCCGTTGACGCAGCAGGTTAACCATCCCGCCAAGCCCACAGCCGACATCCAGAATCCGGCCACGCGGAATCAACTCCATCAGTTTCTCTGCGTACAGCGTCTGCCCATCCATGACATCCTGAATACACAACGATGCCAGCGGCCGATCCGTCTCTTCAAAGTAAGCATAATGCAGAAAGCCACTCGGCAGGACCTTGCCATAAAGTCCCAACTGAAGGTCATCACGGTTGCGTCGATCGCGTGACGTCGTCGCCAGCTTGAAAGTCTGATACCAGCTGCGAGGATGAAGCAGTCGTTTCGTCGTCCGCCCGGCAGCCGTCCAGATGCGATACTTTTTCATGATAAGCCATTCATGGCAAGATGTGGCGAAATCCAATTCTAGGCCAAACAAGGACCCGAAGCGCGAGCATAGGCGGTTCGGGAAGACTTAGGCAAGAGCAGGACAGCACCGAAAGCAGATTTCAAAAAACCTAACCACCGATTAGTTCTGCAAAACAAGATAAATAAGTCGCGAAAATCCGTTCGCCTGATTCTTCTCCCCCCGGGAGAAGGTGGCAGCGCTTCGCTGACGGATGAGGGCATCGCGCCAACAAGCCATCTATAAATTCAAAAGACCCCCGAAGGCAAAATCCCACCCCATTCCGTGCGCCCTTCTCCCCCGGCGAGAAGGTGGCGGCACAACACCTCAGGTGTTTACTAAACACAGCGCCAACGGATGAGGGAACTCTGCGAATTGAAATGAATACTCAATCCAGAGTATCTGCCAACATCGATCAAACCACAGCCACACCGTCCAAAACCAGGACTCACCTACCGACGAAACCACGCCCCGCTGTTGTTCCGCAATCCGGGCACTGGCGTCGAATACGGAATGTGGGAATTGTAATGGAAGTATCCCCAATGCGGCGACAGATAGTCGATATGACGATCCGTGCCATAATAATAGCGAGGCTCAGGCCCGTAAGAATGCCTGGTAAACAGCTTCGCTTCCGCGGACCCAGACGTCACAACACCCAACACACCGACAGCCAGCAATGTTGCAGCAATGAATTTGTTCATGACGTCTCCCGACTCTCAACCATAGAAAACGACGACACCGCCGCCTTATCGCTTGATTCCCAATACTGCATTGATCGGGTAATGATCCGATGGACTGAACTCACCACGAGCCGTCCGGTCAATTTCCGCACGGATGACCTCGATATCCTCGGTACAGCCCATCCAGTCGATACGGCCTTTGCCAGTCTTCACCGCTTCAAATCCGCCATACGTCTGTTCTGGTTCCGACCCAGACGGATGCTTGACCAGATAAGTATCCTGCAGCTTGATACTCTCTGACTCAAACAGCGTCTTGTAAGGCTGGCTCCCCACCATGGAGTTAAAGTCCCCCATGAAAATCACCGGCGTCCCGTCCGCATGTTTCTCGGCTATCCATTTCACCAGCAGTTTGGCAGCCTCTTTCTTCGCTTGCGGACCAATGTGATCAAAGTGCGTATTGAAAAAGTAATACTCCTGACCAGCCTCTGACTTCGACTTTAGCTTCACCCACGAAACCATCCGAGGCAGCGACGTATCCCATCCCATGCTCCCAGCCACTTCCGGCGTCTCGCTATACCACGAATGTCCCCCCTCCAGCTTCGTGAACCGATCATCCCGATAATAAATCGCCATCATCTCCCCATCTTCTTTTCCATCATTCCGCCCTACCCCAAACACCGAATAACCCTTCAGGTTCTCCGACAGATAATCCCGCTGAAAATCAAGCGTCTCCTGCGTCCCCAACACATCGGGATCAAATTTCTTGATCGTCTCAACCACAAACTCCTTCCGCTTCTCCCAATGATTCACGCCGTCCTTAGCAGTCCCATACCGAATATTAAAACTCATCACCTTCACCCCACCCTCCCCCTGCTGAGCGAAGACTGCTTCAGGAGAAGTAGCAAAGGCAAAACTCACTGCAACGATCAATGAAAAAATCTGGATGTGCATGTCCGAAAGGCTTTCCATTCTGTCCCTTCTCCCTTGAGGGGAGAAGGTGCCCGAAGGGCGGATGAGGGTGGGCGATAGGCATCAACAGACTCGCAATACCATATCGACATCAGGCAAAAAACTAGTCCACCAGCAGACAACGCGCGAACTGAACCACTCGCATCATTCATCAAAAACTCATTTCTTCTTCAGCTCCATCCGACAATCCTCCTCCATCGGCACCCGCTCCCCCACCTGATCCACCGGATGTGTAAACAAGTAACGCCACACCTCCTCGTGAATGAACTCCCCCTTCGCATTCTTCACCGCGGACTTACCAGGAATCGAAGCATTGTGCGCCCGATCCGCATTCCCGCCCACATCAGCATTGGTAATCAATCGACGTGAATTTCCAAACGGCGCTGTCACCTTGTCGACATCCACCAGCGGCCCAAACTCATGAAGCCCCAGCAACTGCCACGACCGGCAATAATGATCCCCGGTCCAGCCACTATCAAGAACGTGCGTAAACCCGAAGTACCGGTTCGCAGGCGTCGCAGAATCCAACTCCTGCCAATGGTCATACTGATCCCGCGGCCCGGAAAACATAACCACCCGCGCCACCTTCTGATGCTTCGCAAACCGCCCAGCAGTCGTCGACCCGTGCGAGATCCCGCAGATGATGACCTTCTCCCAGATCAGATCATCCTGGGTCCTGTTGAGAAACTGCTCCCACTTCCCTTCCGGATTCTCCTTGACCAGCCACTTCACAAACTGCGTCGCACGCTGCTTCATCCCATCCGGCTTGGGGATATCAACTGCCGAACTGAAGTCTTCCCCCGTCGCAGCTTCCAGTCGAATCTCTCCCAGCGTATGCCCATCGTCTCGAACGTCCGGCTTCAGCGTCCCGAACCACTTGTTCGCATAGTGAACTTGAATCGCATGCTGACCATAGCTGTTCACCCGATCAAACAGAGGCTGACTATGCCCCATCAGCCAGATCACCAGCTCTCCTCGCGGAGCCACGCTCGTATCAACACTGGCATGCTCGATATCCGCTGGTTTCCCCTTGTCATCCTGAAACACATATCCCAGTTCAGGATGCTCCTTGGCAGTCTGGTCAATCTGGCTGGCTCGGGCAGTTAATTTGAACTGTTTTCCTTGTTGACCGTATGTAATTTCACTGAATTGATGGCAGATCAGCCCAACAACCAGCGCGAGAAATACCCTCATGAGTTACCCTTTCCGGTGAGCTTCATATCGAAGAGAGGTCTTACCACCACTAGAGGTATCGAAAAAACATCAATAAATCAACTCGCGTAGATGCGATTGTGTTGTTACGATACAGGTGTCACGGCTTTCTCTCTAAGGAAACTCAATTTAAGCGGAAATATGAAGTCTATTGCGTTGAGTTTACTCTGTTTTGTCTGCATGACGTCTCTACGTGGACTCCTGTACGCCCAGGCAGTCCGCGTGGAACTGCGTCAAAACGCATCTCAATTCCAGCTCCTCCGCAATGACCAGCCATACGAGATCCACGGCGTCGGCGGCCAGACCCAACTCGAACTCCTCAAAAAATCCGGCGGCAATTCGATCCGCACCTGGGATGCCAAAAACATCGCCCCTCTCCTGGACGAAGCCCACAAACACGGACTCACCGTCTGCGTCGGCCTCTGGCTCGGCCATCCAAGACACGGCTTCGATTACCACGACGAAGCCGCCGTCTTGGCTCAACTCAATGACTGCCTCGACGCCGTTCGCAAATACAAAGACCACCCCGCCGTCCTCCTCTGGGGTATCGGCAACGAAATGGAAGGCGACGGCCTCGACCCCTCCATCTGGTACGCCATCGACAACATCGCTCGCGAAATCAAAAAGCTCGACCCCCATCACCCCACCATGACCGTCATCGCAGAACTCGGCGATCACAAAGTCTCCAGCATCGAACGCTTCTGCCCGCACATCGACATCATCGGCGTCAACAGCTACGCCGGCATCGCCTCCATGCCCGATCGTTACAAAAAAGCAGGCGGCTCCAAACCCTACATCGTCACCGAACACGGCCCCAACGGCCCTTGGGAAGTCGCCAAAACTCGCTGGGGCGCTCCGCTGGAAGCCTCCAGCACCGCCAAAGCCGACCAATACCTCAACGGCTACAACACTGCCGTCACCAGCCAGCTCGGCCTCGCCCTCGGCTCCTACGCCTTCCTCTGGGGACACAAGCAGGAAACCACCGCTACCTGGTTCGGCATGCTCCTCCCCGACGGCACCAGAGTCGAAGCCACCGACGCCATGACCAAAGCCTGGACCGGCCAATACCCCCAGGATCGCTGTCCCTCCATCACTTCACTCGAACTCGACCGCATCGACCACCTCAAACCCGGTGAAACAATCACCGCCACCCTCAAGGCCATCGACCACGAAAACGATTCCCTCAAAGTCAAATGGATCCTCCGCTCTGACGCAGTCGTGATCGGTGAAGGCGGCGACGCCCAGTCCGCCGAGTCAGACATCGCAAGCGCTGTCCAGGGCGACCTCAAATCCGCCAAAATCACCATCCCATCCAGCGGCGGAGGCTACCGACTCTTCGCCTACGTTTACGATCAACACGGCGGGGCATCCACGGCCAATATCCCTCTCTTCGTCGACGCCCCCGTCATCGCCCAGAAGTCGCCCCGCCCTGCTCTCCCTTACATGGTCTACGACGAAGCCAACACCAAATCGACCTACACCCCCTCCGGCTACATGGGCAACACAAAAGCCATCCGCATGACTCCCGACTGCACTGAGAACCCTCATTCCGGTGCGAACTGCCTGAAAGTCGAATACCTCGCCGTGGCAGACTGGGGCGGTGTACTGTGGCAATCCCCGCCTGACGACTGGGAAGGCGACCGCCCAGGCGGCCTTGACCTGTCGGGAACCACGTATGTCGAGTTTTTCGCCCGTGGTAAAGATGGCGGAGAAGTCATGAATGTTCTTGTCGGTGGTACGCCGAACGGAAAATCATACTGTGATACGTCCAAGTCCGATCTCCCCAGCATCAAGCTGACGACCGACTGGCAGCGTTACCGCATTCCTCTTCAAGGCAAAGACCTGTCCCGCATCAAAACCGGCTTCGGCTGGTCACTCGCAGGACAGGGAAAGCCCATCACCATTTACTTCGACCAAATCCAATACATCAACACCCCATAAAACAGCAATGTCTTCCGACACAAAACACGCTCACATGAACTTCTCGACCACATGCTTCAACGATGCATGGGAACTGCTCGACCGCGCCAATCGTTCCGAAGACGACAACCAGCAGATGATCCACCTGGCTCACGCTTCGTTGTACCATTGGCTTCAGCGCCCCGATGTGACAGATCAGAACATCGCCATCGGCTACTGGCTCCTCTCCCGCGTTTACGCCACTCTCCGACAACCGGTCCCCGCATTCATCAACGCCGAACAGGCTCTCCGCTACAGCGAAAACCTCCCAGCCTTCTACCAGGCCTACGCCCACGAAGCCCTCGCCCGCGCCGCCGCCATCTCCGGCGACCGACAGCGTCTCAAGGCCCACATGAACCTCGCCAAAGAATACCTCCTCCAACTCGACGAACCCGACCGCAACCAACTCCTCGACGACCTCGCCACCATCCGCTAGCATACCATCCCTTCTCCCCCCGGGAGAAGGTGCCGAAGGCGGATGAGGGCATCGCGCCAACAAGCCTTCTATAAATTCAAAATACTCCCGAAGGCAAAATCCCACCCCATTCCGAGTGCCCTTCTCCCCCGGGGAGAAGGTGGCAGCGCTTCGCTGACGGATGAGGGACCTCTGCGAATTGAATAAAACTCTCATCCCGTCCCTTCTCCCTTGAGGGGAGAAGGTGCCCGAAGGGCGGATGAGGGTGGGCGCTAGGCAAGAGTCGACGTTCATTGCTCGAATCGTAACAGGCAACCTCTTTTGGATTTCTTTCTTTAAATGCCCCTCCCCATCCGCCCCCTCAACCCCACCACCGACCTCCCCACCATCGCCACCCTCTTCACCCAACTCGGCTACCCCCTCACTCCCACCCAACTCCAGCAACGCCTGCTCACACTCGACCCCACCAAAAACGAAACCCTCGTCGCCGTCAACAACTCCGACCTCCCCCTCGGCTTCCTCCACCTCCGCATCAACGATTCCCTCCTCGTCGACCCACGCTTAGAAGTCGTCGCTCTCATCGTCGACGAAGCCGCCCGCAGCCAGGGCATCGGCAAACTCCTGATGGAACACGCCGAATTCATCGCCCGCTCCAAAGGCCTCGCCGACATCATCGTCTGGTCCAACATCACCCGCGCAGACGCCCACCGCTTCTACCAATCCCTCGGCTACGACCACAAAAAAACGAACCATCTCTTCACCAAACGCCTCGACTAGAGCGTATCACACATCAATAAAGCGGCTTCTGGCGGCGCGCAGGGTGGGAAACACTGTCGTTTGGCGTCCTAACGCCGCCACAGATACGCGCGTGCGTACTGACTGTCGACACATTCAGCATTCTCACACCCCCACTCTTTGCCGTACAATAAAAACGCCCAAGGAGACCACCCATGAACCGCATCGTCACTCGCTCCAAAATCGCCCCCGACGGCACCGTCACGGTCCAACTTCCACTCAAGAACGCCGGCGAAGAGGTGAAAGTGACTGTTCAGCCTCTTATCAAAGAGAAACTCACACAAGCTGAATGGGCTGCCTGGGTAGAATCAATGGCTGGTTCAATCGAAGGCCCCATCGAAATCGATGACGAGGGCGACTTTGAAATTCGAGATGAGCTTCAATGAGCTAAGGTCTAAAATGATAAGCGAGGAATATTACCCATGAATCGAACTGTCACCCGATCGAGAATTGCTCCAGACGGCACTGTCACCCTTCAATTTCCAGTTCAGAACGCTGGGGAAGAAGTGGTGATTACTGTCCAATCTGCTGTAGCACCTCGAATTGAAATGTCCCAAGAGGAATGGAGCGCCAGAGTTGCTCGGCTCGCTGGCAAATGGCAGGGAGATTTCGAAGTCGTTGATGAAGGTGATTATGAACAGCGAGAACAGCTGTGAAATACCTTTTCGACACCAATACCTGCATTGGTTATCTGAACTCCAGCCAACCGAATATCGTAAGGCGTGTAGAATCGGCCAATTTCAGCGAGATCGTCATTTGCTCTGTGGTTCTGGCAGAGCTGATTTTTGGAGCAGAACGATCTTCACCAAAACATCGCACTCAAAACTTTGATAACATCGAAGAACTGAGAACGCTTTTTTCTAGTCTCCCCTTCGACGACAACGCAGCCCTCGAATACGGCCGCATCCGCGCCCACCTCGCCGCTCTCGGCACCCCCATCGGCCCCAACGACCTCATGATCGCCTCCATCGCCCTCGCCAACAACCTCACCCTCATCACTCCCAACACTGCCAAATTCTCCCGCATCCCCGCCCTGCAACTCGAAGACTGGCAATAATCCATCCACTCCGCCATCATACCGAGATGATGCAAGCAAACTCTGTCACTCCGAGTAAATATTCTCAATCTGAAGACCCGGAAGAATTCAATACAGAGGCACAGAGAACACGGAGTTGTGAATCAGGGAGCTGAGATTTTCTTCTTACTCTGTGTCCTCCGTGCCTCTGTGGTAAATACTCTTGTTTCTTCTGGGATCGATTCGCTTCCGCTTGTGCGAGTCTCCATTGTCACCTAATTCGCAGAACCACCCCCACACCATGCCGATCGACCTCTCCGATTATCTCCACAGAATCCTCAACGCCCAGGTCTACGACGTCGCGATCGAGTCCCCTCTCGAACTCGCGACCAAACTCTCCTCGCGCATCCACAACCAGATCTGGCTCAAACGCGAAGACACCCAGCCGATCTTCAGCTTCAAGCTCCGAGGCGCCTACAACAAAATGGCCCACCTCACGCCCGAAGAACTCTCCCGCGGCGTCATCTGCGCCTCCGCCGGCAACCACGCCCAGGGAGTCGCCCTCAGCGCTCAACGCCTCGGCTGTCGCGCGACCATCGTCATGCCCGTCACGACCCCCAAGGTCAAGTCCGAAGCCGTCGCCTCCCGTGGCGCGGAAGTCCTCCTCCACGGCGACAGTTATTCCGACGCCTACCTCCATGCCCTCAAGATCGCCGAGACCCAGGGCTCCGTCTTCGTCCACCCCTTCGATGACCCCGACGTCATCGCCGGCCAGGGGACCATCGGCATGGAAATCCTCAAGCAACACCAGCAACCCATCGACGCCATCTTCGTCGCCATCGGCGGCGGCGGTCTCATCTCCGGCGTCGCCGCTTACGTCAAAGCCATCCGTCCCGAGATCAAGATCATCGGCGTCCAGATGACCGACTCCGACGCCATGGTCCGCTCCGTCCACCACGGCGACCGCGTCCAACTCACCGACGTCGGCCTTTTCTCCGACGGGACCGCCGTCAAACTCGTCGGCGAAGAAACCTTCCGCTTAACACGCGAACTCGTCGACGATTACATCCTCGTCGATACCGACGCCGTCTGCGCCGCCATCAAAGACGCCTTCGAAGACACAAGGCGCATCCTCGAACCCGCCGGCGCCCTCGGCATCGCCGGCGCCAAAGCCTATGCCTCCAAACATAAACTCACCGACAAGACCTTCGTCGCGATCACCTGCGGCGCGAACATCAACTTCGAACGCCTCCGCTTCGTCGCCGAACGCGCCGACGCCGGCCAGCACCGCGAAACCCTCCTCGCCGTCACCATCCCCGAACACACCGGCAGCCTCAAACTCCTCTGCGACACCATCGGCCAGCGCGCCGTCACCGAGTTCAGCTACCGCATCTCCGAAACCACCCAGGCCCACGTCCTCCTCGGCGTCGAAACCAAATCCGAAGACGAAGGCGCCGCCCTCGTCGAACACCTCACTATCCGCGGCTTCCACGCCATCGACCTCGCCGACAACGAACTCGCCAAAGAACACGTCCGCTACATGGTCGGCGGCCGCACCCTCATCGCCAGCAACGAACAACTCTACCGCTTCGAATTCCCCGAACGCCCCGGCGCCCTCAAACGCTTCCTCCTCGCCATGCACCCCAACTGGAACATCAGCCTCTTCCACTACCGAAACCAGGGCGCCGACTACGGCCAAATCCTCGTCGGCATCCAAGTCCCCCCCGAAGAAATGCCCGACTTCCAAACCTTCCTCAACACCCTCGGGTATCCCTCCGTCAGCGAGAACGACAACCCGGTGTACCGGTTGTTTTTGAGGTAATGCCCATGAATAAGCGTGAAATTAAAGAACTGGTCAAGCAGGTTGACACCATCTTTTTCGAGCAATGGGATCCCTTAGGTATCAATGATATTCCACTGAGTCCGAAAGATGAATACACGAGCTATGCAGGCAGATTTGTCCGTATGGTACTTGAGAACGCGAGCGAGACTGAGATAACAACAGCCTTGCTCAAGATTGAAACCGAACAAATGGGGCTTTCACCAGTCAGCGAAGCACATGCACAGCAAGTCGCGAGGGAGATCCTGAAGCTGAAGTCTCGTAAGTTAAATTAATGCTCCGCGCAATCGCGCCCCCCCCCGACAACATGGGACGAGTCAACAACACGCATTGGAGTTGCGACGGCTGCAGCACTCGGTTATGAGTTGGATGGCGGGTCGCGCCAAGCCTTTAACCCACCCAGCCTGGCTACGCGGCTTTGGAGATAAAATGGCAATCACATCGAAAAAGCAAGTGGTGATCCAAACTTTTCAATTAATGGCTTTCATGACGGCATTATCTATCGTTGGCTTGGCCGTCTATCTGCATCAACGGACTTCCCCGCGCGAGTTTGACGAGATCGCCTGGAAGCGACATTCACCGTCAACATTCTATTCGGCAAAGTACCGCATGAAAGCCGCCGTGATCGAGTGGTTGCAAGAGGAGAAGCCAAACCAGGAAGAAATAGTCAGAGTATTGGGATCGCCCAGAAATAGGAACGATTCTGTCGAGTTACACTATTCGCTTGGTGGGGGACTAAACGCAGAATATTATCTTGCGGTAGTGCTCAATCCAGATCGTTCTTTTAGCTCGGCTTCGGTACGCCCGGAGTAATTGTTCATATCGTCGATTTGCAGGGTGGGTGAATGCTCCGCGCAAACCACCACAATTGATCCACCCGCGCCAACGTTAAATAAGCCAACAACGCGCGTTGGGGTTGCGACAGCTGTATAAGCAGAGTATTAATTTGATGGTGGGCTGCGACAGGACTATTCCGCGCTAGTCGGTAACTTTAGCCCCCGCCCCAAACCTCACCCCCACCAACTCCTCCGACACCCCCCACAACCGCCCCGCGACCCCCTCATCCAACCCCTGCTCCGGCACCCTCGCGATCGTCGGATAACCCCGGATTTCTCCGAACTTGTCCGGCCCATAATACTCCCCCGGCTGGGCATCGGGTGAGGTCGCTGCAAACAACGTCGGCAGCGCCCCCTGGCACGCTGGCTGAAACAAAAACCACAGCCAAGATCGCGCCATCCGCTCCACACTCCACGGCCCCGGCGCATTATAAAGCAGATCCGTCCGCGACACCCCCGGATGCGCCGCCAGGCTCGCAATCCCCCATCGCCCTGCTTCACTGCGTCGTTGCAACTCCAACGCAAACATCAGACACGCCAGCTTCGACTGACTGTAAACCGTCATCGGATGATAACTCTGCTCGGCATTCAGATCATCAAAGTTGATCGTCCCCTGCCGCGCCGCCACGCTTGAGAGCGTCACCACTCGCGGAGCCACCCCCTTCTGCAACAACGGCAGCAACTGAGCCGTCAACGCAAAGTGACTCAGATAGTTCGTCCCCAACTGCAACTCAAACCCATCCAACGTCTCCATCCGCTTCGGCGGCACCATCACCCCCGCATTGTTAATGAGCAGATCAAGACTGTCCCGCTGATGGCGCAGACGCATCGCAAAGTCCTGCACCGACTTCAAACTCGCCAGATCGACCTGCTCAAACCGCACATCCGCCGTCGGCACCTCCTGACGAATCCTCTCGATCGCATCCGCCCCCTTCTGAGGATTCCGCCCCGCCAGAATCACCTCACCCCCCGCCCGCGCCAACTCGAGCGCATCCTCAAACCCCAACCCCCCCGTCCCCGTCACCACCGCCGCCCGACCAGCCTGCGAAGGAATCTCACGAGCCGTCCATTTGTTGTTCGTCACATGTCTCTCCTTAAAATAAATTTTGTAATCAACATCCGAGAACCGGGAGGGCGAGGCTCCGTCCGAGCCGCTGTCCCGCGTTGCACCGCTACTTCATCAAGTCGACAACCATTCCCGTGTGCCACGGCTGTGTCAGCCGTGCCATCCGCGCATGGAGCGTCAACATCAACGCCTGACACAACCTCGCCACACGCCCAACGCATCAATGAAGTCTCACAACGCAAAGGTCCGGCTCGGACGGAGCCTCGCCCTCCCATAAAACCTCTGTGGTCTCTGTGTCTAAAACTTCCTAATTCTCCCCCGCCGCCCGATACACAATCCGCCCCGAAAAATCATCCCACTTCCCCGGCGTCCCCGTCTTCGCCACCGTTCTCCCGCGGAACTCCACCAGCATCTTCGTCTGATCATCGAACACGAAATAATGCGGCTCCCCCAGAGTCCGGTAAATCGGATTCGAAGGCTCCATCCTGATCTCTGTAAAGGCTCGACCAGTCTCAGACCAGGTCCGCTCTTTCGTCAGTCGCATGCCAAACGACTGCCGACGAGCCGGGATGGGAAGCGTGAAGTCAACCGATTTCCCCGCCTGCAGATCATTCCATTTCGCCGCGATAAAAGCATCGACGGCAGGAGCACCCACCATGTCCCCCGGATCCTTGTCGGTGGTCTTGTTGGTCTTCCCCTGTGCCGTGTGAGAGTAGGTCACCTGGCCGTTCTTGAACACCGCCGAGGAAGTCTCCTGCAGCTGATTCTGATCGAACTTCACCAGCGACAAAGTTCCCGCTTCGTAGGTGGCTTCGATCGAAGCCACCACCTGCCCCTTCTGATCGATGTACCGGTCGTAATAAACGACCCCGCGATCCGTCTCCTTCTTCCCTCGCTCGACCGTGAAGACAGCCGACGCCGCTCCCGTGGCAGGAAACGCGACCCCTTGCAAATCCGTCTCGCCAGCCTGAACTCTCACAGCAGTTCCCTGGCAGATCATCATTACCAAACTCAACATCAGACGCATGGATATTCCTTTGCTTCAAGCGTCCCAGAAACGATGGCTGCGTCCTCCGAAAATCTTCCGGCTTTCGCGGCAACCATCGATGACGATATGTCGTACTGACAAAAAACGTCATAATGTCAGATCGTTGACGTTCTGACGTCTTTTGTCAATACTGAAAATATGGCCCAAGACAAAACGGAACTCATCATCGCCGCCGCCAGACAGGTCTTTATCCGCTACGGCTACCGTCGCGTCACCATGGCCGATCTGGCCGAAGCCGCTCACATGTCCCGCCCAGCGCTCTACCTGGTCTTCCCCTCCAAAGAGCAGATCTTCATCGAAGTCATCAACGACCTGACCACCGCCAACCTCAAGACCATCCGCGAAGGCCTCGCACGCTTAAAATCCCTCGACGAAAAGCTCGCCTTCGCTTTCGAAGTCTGGCACGTCAAGCCCTTCGAACTCATCCAGTCCTCCCCCGACGCCTCCGACCTCTACGTCAGCATCAAGGAAGTCGCCCCCGACGTCATCATCCGAGGAGCCATCGAGTTCGAGAACCTCCTCACCGAAATTCTCGACTCCTCACTGCCCAAAAAACGCACCCTCAAAATGACCACCCAACAAATCGCCCGCATCCTCCGCACCTCCGCCAAAGGCTTCACCAACGAAGCCAAAACCACCGACGACCTCCGACAACTCATCACCGACATGCGAAAAATCGTATTAGCGAGCCTATGAGCACATCTCTCTCTTCGATCCTTCTCCCCCGGGGAGAAGGTGGCCGAGTCTTCGAGGTCGGATGAGGGACCTCTGCAGTCAACCAACCCACTCCCTTTACTCATTGACCACTCATCTCTCCGCCGGGTGCCACTGGCTATGCCAGTGCCTCTCCATTTTACAAGTCGCTCAAACCCCAGAAAGCCCCACCCGTGCCCTCCCTGATCCCCCACTACTTCCCCGACCTCACTCCCACCCAACGCGATCAGTTCGAACAACTCGCCGCCGGCCTCCTCGACTGGAACCAGAAGATCAACGTCATCTCGCGTAAAGACACCGAACACCTCGAAGAACGCCACCTCCTCCACTCACTTGCCATTGCCAAATTCACCACCTTCCCTGACGGCGCCCACATCATCGACATCGGCACCGGCGGCGGCCTCCCCGGCTTACCCCTGGCGATCCTCTTCCCGAACTGCTCCTTCACCCTCGTCGACTCCATCGGCAAGAAGATCAAGGTCGTCCAGGCGATCGCCGACTCCCTCGGCTTGAAGAACGTCACCGCGATCCATGACCGGGCCGAAAACCTCAACGCCCGCTTCGACTACATCACCAGCCGCGCCGTCACCGCGATGCCCACCTTCCTCGACCTCACCCACCACCTCATCGACCGCAAAGACATCTCCCCCACCTTGAAAAACGGCATCCTCGCCCTCAAAGGCGGCGACCTCACCGAAGAACTCACCCCCTACGAAAAACGAGTTCAAAAGTCCGCTATCTCCGACTGGTTCCAGGAACCCTGGTTCGAGGAAAAGTACGTCGTCTACTTGCCGCGGGTTTGATCGTATTCTTGCAAGTCACTCGAACTCAATCATTCGTTTCCGTGTCAACAAGCTGTTGAATTCATCAAGCTGCTTCCAACCGATGCAAACCCTATGCTCACCCTCGACCTCCTCCGCAAACGCTGCCTCGATGGTGAGCAGTTCGAATACCTGTACTTCTGGGGCCACCAGCCACCCAATGATGGCAGCACCAATAAGAGCTGTCTCAGCCAATGGTTCCCCACTCTCTTCTACATCGACGACATCGCCTATCCGACGGCCGAGCATTGGATGATGGCAAGCAAAGCACGACTCTTTAACGACAACGATATCCTCGGGGAAATCCTCATTTCCCCTGACCCCGGACAAGCCAAAGCCCTCGGCCGAAAGGTCAGGAACTTTGACGACAAAACCTGGAAAGCAAACGCCCGTTCTCTCGTCACACAAGGCAACCTCGCCAAGTTTCAGCAGAACCCTCCCCTGCGTGACTATCTCCTCTCTACCGGCGATACTATCCTCGTTGAAGCTAGCCCCTACGACCGCATCTGGGGTATCGGCCTCAAAGCCACCGATCCTATGTCCCACATCCCCGCAACCTGGCAAGGCCAAAACCTCCTCGGCTTCGCGCTCATGGATGTTCGCGAGCAACTCTCATTATCGGTTTGAACTGAAAGGCAGGAATCGTCGGAGTTATGTCGTCAATCGAATGGATCGCGGCAGCCTTTGGATTTCTTTGCGTTTGGCTGACGATCCGTCAGAACGTTCTTTGCTGGCCCGTCGGCCTGGTTCAGGTCGTTCTTTACATCGCCGTCTTCTATCACGCCCGCCTCTACTCCGATCTTCTCCTCCACATCTTCTACGTCTTCCTACAATTCTACGGCTGGTATCATTGGCTCTATGGAGCCGGACAGCGACACGAACTCCCGATCACCAGGATGGATTTGAAAGGTCGATTCATCTGGCCAATCCTCATCGCAATAATTACTCTGCTCTGGGGATCAGCCATGGCTGAGTTCACCGATGCCTCAGCTCCCTTACCAGATGCCTTCATCGCAGTCGCCAGCCTCGCCGCTCAATGGCTGCTGGCTCGAAAGGTTCTCGAATCCTGGCTGATCTGGATTATCGTTGATATCGTCGCGATTGGTGTTTTCTACTCCAGATCGCTTTTCGTGACCTCTGGCCTGTATGCTCTCTTTCTCGTACTTGCGATCCTCGGCTATCTCCAGTGGCGACGAACAGTCAGCCAGACATTAGTCAGTTCTCCTCAGATCCTCCCATGACGAAAACAGGCCTCACACTCGGCAAATATGCTCCCCTCCACAAAGGGCATCAGTTTGTTATTGAAACTGCGATTCAGGAAATGGATCACGTCATCGTTCTGATCTACGATGCCCCAGAAGCCACAAACATTCCACTGCCCGTGCGTGCCAATTGGATTCGCCAACTCTACCCCAAGGTCGAAGTCATCGAAGCCTGGGACGGCCCTACACAAGTCAGCAGTGACCCACTCATCACGCGTCAACACGATGAGTACATCTTGAAGAAACTAAATGGCCGTCGCATCACGCACTTTTACTCCAGCGAATTCTACGGCAATCACGTCAGCATGGCACTGCACGCCGAGAACCGTCAGATCGATTCCGATCGCATCAACGTCCCCATCAGCGGAACTCAAATCCGTGAGAACACATACGCGTGCCGACCGTATATCGATCCTCTGGTCTATCGTGACCTTATCATCAATGTCGCTTTTCTCGGTGCTCCCAGCAGCGGAAAGACAACCATTGCACAGCGAATGGCCGATGAATGGAACACCACTTGGATGCCAGAATACGGCCGCGAGTTCTGGGAGCAGCATCAGGTAAACCGTCGCATGACTCTGCCTCAACTCACACAAATCGCTCAGGAGCATCTCATCCGTGAGGACAATGCATTGCTTCAGGCAAACCGCTTTCTGTTCACCGACACCAACGCCTTGACGACTTATCTCTTCTCACTCGACTACCATAACCAGGCCGAACGGCAACTCGCTCACCTCGCGAACCAGATCACCTCTCGCTACGACCTCGTCTTCCTCTGCGACATCGACATCCCCTACGAAGACACCTGGGACCGCTCCGGCGAAGTCAACAGAAGCTTGTTTCACCGACGGACCAGGGCGGAACTCGCAACCCGAAAAATCCCTTACACCCTCCTTAGTGGCTCACTGGATGCCCGAGTGGAAGCAGTCAATCAGCGAATTTCAAGGTTCCAGAAATATGACAACATCCTCGCGATGAAATGAATGCGCACTTACTCAGTCATCAAGTGAGCCCCATGACTATCCTCTATGCAAAATGAAGCTTTCGCAATTCTCGCATAACAATGATGATGCGACCTCTCGGCCGCCTCTGGTCATGCCAGCGTCCTCACTTACCCCCCGGCCCCTCATCCCCACTCGGCCCGTACGCCGCTGGCACCTTCGCACCTAGCAGTCGCAGATACACTCCCAGCTGACCCCGATGGTGATACGTGTGGTTCAAGAGCACATTCCGAATCACCCCCGACCGCGGCATTTGCATGATGACCTGATCACCCGCCTTCATGCACCACATCTCGCTCATTTGCGCATCCGTGATCGTCGGCAGCAAGTCTTTGACCATCACGACGTTCTCATCAAACGTCTTGAGAATCTGCGCCACGCTCTCCGGCTGCGGGCGTGGCGTGCCAAAGCTCGGCGCAGGGAACTCATCCATCAGAGACATCTTCGTGACCGGCCCTGGGAACATCGCCATGTGCAGCGCGAGTTCCCCGACTGACATCGACTTCTCGTGTGCCTTCCAGGTCAACTTGTCTTCCGGGATCCGTTCGAGAAACTTCCGGGTGACCTTGGCTTCTTGTTCGAACTCAGCCAGAAAAGTAGACGCAATCGACATCACAATGCTCCATGAAAACTTGAAAGGAAATTGACCTCTCAAGTTTATCTCATAGAGACATCAGTTCACAATCACATCCGTCGCGAACACCTCGACTGAGTAAAACTTCTGTTCGACATCCTCAATCACTTCATCCAGCACCGGCTCCTGTCGGCCATCCTGCGACATCAACAGTCGAGATGATTCCAACCCGCATTCGATGAGATAGTTTCTCGTCGCCAGGCACCGCGCGTAACTTAACTCACCACCATCTTTGAACGCTGCATCCGGTTTCAATGGACGTCGTGGAAAATACCCTCGAATCTCGACCTGATTGAACTTGCCCGCCAGCAGCGGAATCATCAGCTTGAGACGTTTCTTCGACCCTTCATCCAGATCCGCAGACGCCTCCGGAAACGTCATGACCGTCCCCAGGCTCCTTGAATCAAACCGGTCCCGGTTAATGATCATCTTCGGCGGCGTCACCGCAGCAACCCCGCGCGGGTTCAGCGGCGCATTACTTCGCAGCTCTCCCATCGCTAGTCCCTTACCGCGTCCGAGTCCACCTTCGTGCAACCCGATCGTAATCGAGTCATGCGGCCCCTTCAGTGATGTCGAACGCACGCCGCGATTATTCCCCGTCGGGTCTTCAAAATACTGCGCGACTGCTTCCTTGACCGACTTATCTTGAGCCGTCAGCCACATCACCATGAAGAACGCCATCATCGCCGTCACGAAGTCCGCATACGCCACCTTCCATGCACCACCACCTTTACCCGCCATGTCTTATTCCATCCCTTGAATTAAATGTTTGAGTTCCTTCTCCCCTGGGGAGAAGGTGGCCGAGTCTTCGAGGTCGGATGAGGGAACTCTGCGAAGTTGCAAAAGCCCCCAACATCGTCCCTTCTCCCTTGAGGGGAGAAGGTGCCCGAAGGGCGGATGAGGGTGAGCGCAAGGCAAGTGTTCGCGAACGATTCTCTAACAAACTTCAGGCACTCTCTCTCTCAACCAGAGATCAAGCCGCCTTCTCCGTATCCTTCAGAATCGCATCCAGCTCTGCAATGCTCGGACGGAACACCGTACTGATCCCCCGTCGTGCAGACTCGAGCGACTCCTTCGGCTGGTTCGTTTCCGCATAGCTCGTCAGAACATTCGCGATCGTGCGATAAAATCCGGACTCCTCGGCCCCGATGAATTCCATCCGCGACGCCAGCGGCGCGATGAACCCATACGACGCCAGAATTCCCAGGAACGTACCGACGAGAGCTGCACCCACTTTGTGACCGATCTCTTCGACCGGCCCATCGATGTGGGCCATCGTAATAACGATCCCCAGCACCGCCGCGACGATCCCGAACCCTGGCAGACCGTCCGACACCTTCGACAACACGCCGACAGCTGCATGGTGTTCTTCTTCGCGGATATGGATCTCGGTCTCGAACCGCTTGGCAAGCTGCTCGTGATTGATTCCTTCCACCAGCGAAGAGAGTCCTTCGCAGATGAACTGCGAGACGTGGTGGTTGTTCATGATGAGCGGATATTTGCTGAAGATCGCGCTGTGGTGCGGATCGAGAATGTGTTTTTCCAGCGAGAGAATTCCATCGCGTCGTGCTTCCCGGAAGATGTCAAAGCAGAGCTTTAATAACTCCTGGTAATGCTTCTTCGTAAAGGGCGACCCTTTGAATGTCCCCAGGATCCCATGGATGACGTCCAGAATCACCTGCTTGGGTGACATGATGATCATCGCCCCGAGGGCTGCCCCCCCGATGGTCAACACCTCGGAAGGGTGAATCAACGCCGCGACATGGCCCCCCGCCCAGGTGAACCCACCCAGAACGCAGCCAATGACGACGATAAAACCAACAATCACGATCATGTGATAGAACCCAGGAGATTAGCAGGCCGGCATCCATTGAGCATCAAAAAGGCATCGCCGTCCCTGCGAAAGTCCTTGTCATCATCCTCATCTTGCTCGACATTCCGACCCCCGTACGTCCACTCCAACGCCCACCACCCCGCCAAAACTCACAGTCTCGACTTGCAACAAACCACTTAGGCAAACTTTGCGTCATGTACCGCTCCAGGCGAGCGGGGGGTGTCAACCCCCTGTCCCTTGTGCGCCCTGCGACCATCACCACTATCGAATACGCGAATCTCTGGCTCACATTTTAAGGATGAACCCTCTTACTAAAACCTTTCCCTGTCACAACAAATTTGGTCCGCAACTTGCATTTATCTGCTTTACCCGTACAGACTGCCAATATGGCGACTGTGTCGGTCTGACAGAATCGCCTCGGCGATACAAGCCCCCGCCCTAGACGCGGAAGAAACGGAGCCTATCTATGCCCATTCAATTCGATAAATTCACTGTCAAAGCCCAGGAAGCCACCCAGCGCGCTCAGTCTCTGGCTGAGTCGCAGGGGCACCAGCAGCTGCTGCCGCTGCATCTTCTTTCGTCTCTTCTGAATGAAGATCAGGGGATCGTTAAGCCTATTATTCAACGCATTGGGGCCAATCTGACCCAGCTGTCCACCATGGTTGATAGCGAGGTCAGTCGGCTGCCCAAGGTCTCGGGCTCGAACGTTCAGACGGGTGCCAGTCCGGTGATCGTCAAGGTCTTCGAGAAGGCTCAGGACCTCGCCAAGCAGATGCAGGATCAGTTCGTTTCGACTGAACACCTGCTGCTTGCTCTCACTGAAGTTGATGACCAGGCCAAGCGCCTTCTCCAGATGAACGGCGTCAATACGGCAGACGTTCAGCAGTCTCTCAAAACTGTCCGAGGATCCCAACAAGTGACCGACCAACATCCTGAAGACAAATACCAGTCTCTTGAGCGCTATGGCAAAGACCTTGTCGAGCTGGCCCGCGCTGGCAAGATCGACCCGGTCATCGGTCGCGATACGGAGATTCGTCGCGTCATTCAGGTTCTCTCCAGACGTCGTAAGAACAACCCCGTGCTCATCGGCGAGCCGGGGGTTGGGAAGACGGCTATCGTGGAAGGGATCGCGCATCGGATTGTGATGGGGGATGTGCCGCAGAACCTCAAGGACAAGCGCGTGATCGCGCTCGATATGGGGGCGCTCATTGCGGGTGCCAAATATCGTGGGGAGTTTGAGGATCGACTCAAGGCGGTGCTCAAGGAAGTTGAAGCTTCTCAAGGGCGGATCATTCTCTTCATTGATGAGCTTCACACCGTTGTGGGTGCGGGGGCGTCGGAAGGGTCGATGGATGCTTCCAATCTGCTCAAGCCTGCTCTTGCTCGTGGAGAAGTTCACTGCGTTGGTGCGACCACGATTGATGAGTACCGCAAGTACATTGAGAAGGACCCTGCCCTCGAAAGACGGTTCCAGCCTGTCATGGTGGGAGAGCCGAATGTTGAAGATACGATCTCGATTCTGCGTGGACTCAAGCAACGCTATGAGTCGCACCACGGGATCAGGATCACCGACGATGCGCTCATCTCCGCGGCGACTCTCTCGGATCGTTACATCAATGACCGCTTCCTGCCGGATAAGGCGATTGACCTTGTGGACGAAGCTGCGTCTCGATTGCGGATGGAGATTGATTCCATGCCCGCTGAGGTCGATGAAGCGACGCGCGAGCTGACCCGTATGCAGATCGAGGCGGCTGCGCTTTCGACGGAGTCTTCGCCCGATTCCAAGGAACGTCATGCGGATCTCAAGAAGAAAATCGCGGACCGTGAGGAAGAGGTGAACCGCCTCAAGACGCGTTGGCAGAACGAGAAGGATGCGCTGTCCGGGTTCAAGCCCCTTCAGGAAAAGATCGATCAACTTCGCAGCGAACGCGAGCGGGCCTTTGGTCGCGCTCAGCAGACGAATGCGAACGAGGACTACATGAAAGTCTTCGAGATTGAGAAAGAGCTGAAGTCGTCCGAACAGAAGCTCAACGAGATTCAGTCGAAGCTCAAGGAGCTGGAGTCGACAAGCGAAGAGCGTCTGCTGCGTGAGGAAGTGACACCTGAGGACATCGCGAAAGTTGTTTCGCAATGGACCAACATCCCGGTCGCGCGGATGCTGCAGACCGAGCGGGAAAAACTTCTCACGATGGAAGATGCGATTCACCGTCGCATGATCAATCAGGAAGAGGCAGTGACGGCGGTTTCCAATGCCGTGCGGCGCTCTCGATCTGGGATGCAGGATCGCAACCGTCCGATCGGCTCGTTCATTTTCCTTGGCCCTACGGGGGTGGGGAAGACCGAGCTGTGCAAGGCGCTTGCGGGGTTCCTGTTTGATGATGAGCGGGCGATGATTCGGATCGACATGTCCGAGTTCATGGAACAGCACTCGGTCGCGAGACTGATCGGGGCTCCTCCGGGTTATGTCGGGTATGAAGAAGGTGGCCGCTTGACGGAAGCGGTTCGTCGTCAGCCCTACTGCGTCCTCCTTCTGGACGAAGTGGAGAAGGCACATCGGGATGTCTTTAACGTCCTGCTGCAACTCCTGGATGATGGTCGTCTGACGGATGGGAAAGGTCGGACGGTCGACTTTACGAATACTATCGTCGTGATGACCAGTAACCTTGGGTCGCAGGCGATCATGCAGCTCTATGGGACCGATGAAGAGTCGGAGATCCAGAACCGGGCGATGGACGCGCTGCGTCATCACTTCCTGCCGGAGTTTATTAACCGGATTGATGAGGTCATCGTCTTCCACCCGTTGGGTCGCAAGGAGATCCGTCAGATCGTCGACCTTCAGATTGCCCGTCTCCAGAAACAAATGCTGGAGCATGGTTACACCCTGGAAGTCACCGAAGAAGCCAGGACTTTACTGGCTGCTGAGGGCTACGATCCGAAATACGGAGCACGACCTCTCAAGCGCGTCATCCAGCAACGCCTGCAGAACAATCTGGCGAATGCGTTACTGGGAAGCGAGTTCGAGGACGGTGCGACGATCACGGTTGATAGTCACGGGAACGAGTTTACGTTTACCGCGAGTTAGTTGTGTCGAACGGAAGTCTTCACCACAGAGGACACAGAGTTACGCAGAGGCACACAGGGAAGACCAGCCCTTCTTCTCTGTGAGACTCTGTGTAACCCTGTGACTCTCTGTGGTGAAATTTCTTTTGAAGGATGGCTTTCAAGTTTGTGTTCGAGTGAAAAATCCCCCGGAGTCATCTTCTTGATTTGGACTGCTTGCAGGTTAGTTGGTTAAAGGTGATGCCTACTGGAGCCTCCGACTGGCGTTCTTGCTGCTCGGGCTCGGTTCGGCTGTTGATTCCATGCCTTCCGTTGCTTTTCATCCTGAATGCTTACGGGGTCCAGCGTCGCCTTGCGGTTTGATGCGCAGGTTGGGCTTGAATATGGAGAGTCACGGGCATGGGGACTCCAGGGGGGAGATCGTAATTGGTAATTAGGAATTGGTAATTGGCCGGAAGGGAGGCGCCGGAGAAGAGGGTGTGCACGGGCCTTTCTTCTGGGGGCTTTGTTCTTGTGGGGTTTAGTTTGCTGTTTGGGAAATGGGGGTTCAAGGGGAAAATGGTGGGGAGAAAGCAGACAGTCAGTTTATTAAGTCGGGGGGGAGAGCGGGCTAAGGGATTGGCAATGGTTATTCGAGGAGTGATCTGGCGAGAATGTCGTCGCGGCTGACGAAATGTTCGCCGGTTTGTGTTCGGGATGGCGGAGATCCTGCAGGAATCGTCGCTGAACTCGTGGGGAAATGATGGAAATCCTCTTCGGGTATGGGCTTTGCTTTGTAAGCATCCGCTCGTTTGAATTGGTCGCGTGATCACTGCTGGTGATTGCGCAGTTTTTTATCAGGGTTCTCAGCTCTATGACATGTTGCAGTCGACGCGGATTTACGCTCATTGAACTTCTTGTGGTCATTGCCATCATTGCTACTCTAGTGGCAATCCTATTGCCGGCTGTGCAGCAGGCCAGAGAAGCGGCTCGGAGGTCGTCGTGTCAGAACAATCTCAAGCAGCTGGCGCTTGCGCTGCATAACTATCACGATGTCAATAACTGCTTTCCGCATGCGCGTCTGTCGTCGTCGCCGAAGTATGGACAGATGGTGGCGCTCCTGCCTTATATCGAACAGGCTAATCTGGCAGATCTATTCAATGAAAAAGCAGCGGGAGGGTTTGCAGATCCGGTGAACCAAGTGGTGGCGAATGCTCCGGTGACGATCATTCGATGTCCTTCGAACCCGGTCGATGTGCTGATCAAGATGCGAAGTTCCAGTAGCACCGGGTCGAGCTATGGATCGTTCATTACGGCGACCGGTTCGACGACTGATCCAAGCGATCCGAACATCATGACGGGGCGTGGTAACGACTACTGGGTCAACCATGCGATCAGTTCCTCTGCATATGCTCTCTACCAGGTTCCTGCTGCGTCTCCATCTCCGATGATGAAAGCAGGTTCGCCTCCCCGGATGCGGAACGTGACTGATGGGTTATCGAACACATTAATGCTCATGGAGCATGCTGGTTATGACGTCCACTATGTTCGTGGAGTCGGGATGCCGATGCCGGATTCGGATCGAACGCTGGATCAGCCGGGGGCGTGGGGGACCTGGCTGGGCTGGTGTGCATTTCAGTTACAGACCTATGCGAACTACTCGCCTGCCACTTATCCAACGACGACCTCAACACCTGCAGGAAATGGCTGTACAATCAATTGCAACAACTCGCAGGGGATCTTTGGATTTCACCCGGCGGGAGCCAATGTCGCGATGGGTGACGGGAGTGTCCGGTTTCTTGCACAAAATATGTACGGCGGAACCCTGATGGGACTTGCGACGCGCGATGGTGGAGAGGTTATTTCAGAATGATAAGAACAACTGTCCTTCGAGTTTTTGCTTGTGTGTCGATGCTGATGACTGCTGTTCTTGCCATCAATGGGTGTAGCCACGCGCCTGATGTCTGTGATGTCAAGGGGACGCTGCTCATCAATGGCAAACCGGCTGGCGGCGTGTATCTGGTCTTTCATCCCACGACTGTCCCGAAGGATCAGAAAGAACTGGTCGAACCGACTTCGATTCGTACAGCCGATGATGGGGCATTCTTCTGGCAGTTCACACAACCGGGCGAGTATGGCGTGACGATGTTCTGGCCGAGTGTGAGAAAGACTCCTGATGAGATCATTGAAGGTCCGGATCGCTTCAATGGGAAATTTGCCAGGAAGACTTCGCCTGTGACTTCAGTCCGCATCAAGAATGGTGAGAACTCACTTTCTCCGATTGAGATCAACACAAAACGCTCGTAGTTCTATTTTCAAGCAGCCCGAATCGCCCTTTCGGTTTTCTTCAAAGGATCACCCAACGTGACCAATATCGTGCATGTGCTGTCGCTTTTCCTGATGCTGAGCTGCCTGTCAGCGACTGATACGTTCGCGAATGAGCCAGAGACTGTTCGTTCGAAGCAGTCAGGTCCCTGGTCGTCCAAAGAGACTTGGGATCTCGGACGAGTCCCTTCGACAGGTGATCGTGTCATTATTTCGCCGCAGACGCGGGTGACTTATGACATCGAATCGAGAGATGTCATTCGGCTGGTGCAGATTGTCGGGACGCTGGAATTTGCGAGGGATCGTTCGACTCAACTGAATGCGGGGCTGATCAGTCTTGTCGATGGAGTCGAGCCAACTGAGGAGGGCTTTGATTGTCACTTCACGCCGCCTGTACCCGCTCCGGATAAGGCACGCCCGACATTGCTGATTGGCGAACCCGGGAATCCCATAGCCGCTGAGCATACTGCGACAATTCGTCTGCATTATGTCGAAGGCATGAACAAGGAGTCGTGCCCTGCCCTGATTAACTGTGGTGGACGGATGGAGATCCATGGAACGCCGATGCGGAGTACGTGGGTCAAGATGAAGAAAACAAGTGATGTCGGTGCGACTTCGGTGACGCTGATGGAATCCGTGGACGACTGGAGCATCGGCGATCAGGTCATTGTCACCAGTACTACCGAGCAGAGAGAGAAACGGCGAGGACAAAGTGGCGGATTCCTGGATCGCTCTCAAACGGAGACTCGCAGGATTACCAAGATTGGCAACAAAGATTTTACTGGCGGATATTCGCTGACCCTGGATCGTCCTCTCACGTTCGAGCACTATGCTGATGGCGAATTCTGTGCGGAGGTCGCGAACCTGAGTCGCAATGTTGTTATTGAGTCTGCACAGCCGGACGGCGTTCGGGGTCATACGATGATTCACGTCAATTCTTCAGGGGCGATCAGTTATGCGGAGTTTCGTCATCTTGGTAAGGAAGGAGTTCTTGGTCGCTATAGCATTCACTATCACCTCTGCGGAGACACGATGCGTGGCAGTTCTGTCATCGGTGCTTCGATCTGGGATAGTCACAATCGATTCTTGACGATTCACGGGACGGATGCGCTCGTGGTGCGTGACTGTGTTGGTTACAAGAGCATTGGCCACGGCTTTTTCCTGGAAGATGGGAGTGAGATCAATAACGTGATCGATCACAATCTTGCGGTGACGGTCGCTGCTGGTGTTCCACTACCGCAACAGGTCATTCCCTTTGATCCGAATCGTGGCGCGGGGTTCTGGTTTGCAAATTGCCAGAATGTCTTTACGAGAAACGTCGCCGCGGAGTGTGCCGAGTATGGCTATCGTTTCGACTGCAAGAAGACAGAGACTTTTGACCCTGTACTTCCGATTCGACAGGGTGATGGAACGACCAAACTGACTGACACTCGTACGATGCCTTTCATTCGATTTGAAGGCAACGAAGCTCATACGATGCGTTTTTTCTGCCTCAATTTGCGCGGAGTCACACGTCCTGAAGGCGGTGGGCTGGATATCTACGATCAGAATGTGACGCTTGCCAAGGAAGCAGCGGAGGGGATTCCTGCTCCGGGGTATCCATTCTGGATACGTGACTTCAAATGCTGGGAAGCCAACTGGGCCATTCACCTGGGAACAACGGGAGTCTTTGTTGACGGGCTGAATGTTTACAAAGCCGATGTTGCGTTGTGGCGATCGATCATGGATGGGTCTGGCTATCGACGCATGAAGACCAATGAAATGAGAGTGAATGATATTCACAATCCATTGAGTATGGGACTGGTTGCTTCGGAATCGGATGCCAAGGAGAAGGGGGTCTTTCGTGGCGTCTCCAGTTTCAAAGATGACAAGCCGCCGACGACGATCGTGACCTCGGTTGTTCGTGACGGGAACATCCTTCGCATCGAAGGTTCGACGGCAGATACGAGCGATCTTAAATTTGTGAAAGTGAATGGACGCCCGGCACGTTCGACTCGTGGCAGTTTTGCAGAATGGTCTGCGACAGTTGAAGCACCGGCATCCGGTCCGTTTGAGATTGTCGCCTGCTCAGAAGACGTTAATGGATTTGCGGAAATCTATCCGCACCGAATTCAGATCATTCCCCCGACGAAGACCAATTCGGCTGGAACGCCAGCGATCCAGTTGACATCAGATGTGAAGGTCGGGCCGACGACTTCGCCAACGGTGTCTGATGGAGGGCATCAACATGATCATGCTGGACATGATCACAAAATGATGCATCGGCGGTAAACATGCTGTGACAATGTTTGGGCGGGATGGGGGTACTCCGGAGAGGATTGACCCTCGTACGCCTAAAGAAATAGGCTATTTTGAATCATGCATCCCGGTTCGGCATGAGCATCGTTAGTGGTACCGGGGTGGAAACATTGGGGAGCATTTTTGTCGATGTGGCAAGCAGTGCACCGGTTGGCTGCTCGAAGAGCACTGGCATAGCCAGTGGCACCCGGCGGCCTGATTGTTTCAGCGACTACCGTTCGACTATTCATCATGCAAGTAAACGTCCATCGTCGATTTGGTGCGGTTTGGGGGCTCACCGGGACCCTACCCCTACGAAAGCATTTCGGCACTCATGCCGCGGGGCGGGTTAGTTCTTTTAGCAGGCTGGTTAGGGAGGGGGTGATGTGGGCTCGGTGGGCGTAGCCGGGTTGGGACATGAGTTCGGTGTGGAGTTGGGGGAGGTGGTAGTAGGGGACGCTGGGGTAGATGTGGTGTTCGAGGTGGTAGTTGACGTGTTTGGGGAGGATGAAGATGCGTTCGAGAAGGTTGGGCATGGTGGTGCGGGTGGAGGCGTAGGCGTCGTTGCTTTCGGGGAGGCCGCTGTGTTCGGCGATGATGCGCAGGTGGTTGATCGTCACGTACCAGGTACACAGCGGGACGATCCAGTAGAGGAAGACTTCTTTTTCGATGCCGAGGCTGAAGGCTGCGGCGGCGATGGCGGTGTAGAAGGCGATTTGGCAGGCGACGGCGAGGGGGGCGCGTGAGGTCCACATTCGTACGGGGAGCATGGCCAAGTAGATGAGTCCCATGGCTCCGCTGAGGTCGAACAGAATGACGGCGGCGAGCTTCGCGGGGGTTTTGGGGAAGGTCCAGAAAGGGGTGAGGTCGCCATCGGGGGTGTGAGTGCGGTAGACGGGGCGGTTGCCGTCGCGTTCGGTGCCGAGGTGGCTGTGGTGTGGCCAGTGGAATTTGCGGAACCACTCGACGCTGATGAGCACAGGCCAGGCCAAAAGCAAATTCGAGATGGCGTCGTTCCAGAAGCGGTTGCGCGTGAGGCGGTAGTGAGTTGCTTCGTGATTGAGGATGGCGAGTGCGTGTTGTCTGGCTCCGATGTAGGCGACGACGACGACGTAGAGTGCAGGATGCCAAAAGTTCAATGAGAGCCAGATGGCAGCGGCGATGCCGAGCCATTCGATGGCGATCCCCTGCCCTGTTCGCCAGGGGCTGATTTTGGAGAGCTCGCGCAGGCGTGCGGGGGAGATGCGGTCTGGCCATTCGCCTGCGAATTCATCGGTCTGTCGCGGTCGGTGTGATGGTCTCGTGTGTGTCTCAATGGTGGTCATGGGAGATCTCTCGGAAATCGTCTCGGGTGCGAACATCCTCCTCAGCCCTAGCCCCTTGGTCGGCGCCTCAACTCGGATACTCCATAGCAGCACGAAAGGCCCACCGACGTCAACCCGAGCTTGCTTAATGAGTCGTGTTGAGGGGTAAAACCAGTGCGGATTTCCTGCATAATTTGTGGCGAATGGTTTTTCCAGGGATTTTTGCTGACGATGTGGCATGACGTTGATTGTTGCTCGTGTATTGCCTCGCAAGCAGGAAGAGCACTGGCACAGCCAGTGGCACCCGGAGCAAGCTGGGGAAGAGCATTGGCACAGCCAGTGGCACCTGGAGCACGCTGGGGAAGAGCACTGGCATAGCCAGTGGCATCTGGCACCCGGCGTGTTGTTGGAGTGTGCTCGGATGACCTCACTGCTCGCCAAGGAATCAGTTCGACAAAGGCACAATCGTTGCATTTGTCATAGCCTTACAACGACTGTCGGGAATCTTGTCGGAACTCAAGATGACACAGTCTGCGTCCGATACTGACGATAGGTTTCCAATGGCACCTTGGCGTATTTTCATCGCGGGACCTTGATTGTGTTTCTTATCACATTCCCCACACTGGATTCACCGTGAGCACGATCTGTCCCCAGGACGTACGAGATGTCAGCTGTTCTGATTGTCAACAAGCGACTGGCCTGGGCTTCGATTTTACGATGGCGTTTCAGCCGATCGTGAACATCGAGACCCGTGAGGTGTTTGCCTACGAGGCCCTCGTTCGCGGTAAGAATAACGAATCGGCCTGGTCGATTATTCAGCAGATCACGGAGAAGAATCGCTATCGGTTCGACCAGACCTGTCGCATCAAGGCGATCAAGCTGGCGTCGAAGCTGGGCATTTCCTGCTTCCTGAGCATCAACTTCATGCCCAATGCGATTTATAACCCCGAGATGTGCATCCGCACGACGTTGGAAGCCGCGAAGCACTTTGAGTTTCCGATTGAGAAGATCATCTTCGAGTGTACCGAAGGTGAGAAGATCGAGGACCAGATGAAGCTGCGCGAGATCATCGAGTATTACAAGCAAACCGGCTTTAAGACCGCCATTGATGACTTTGGTGCTGGCTATTCCGGGTTGAATCTTCTGGCGGAGTTTCAAACCGACCTGGTCAAGCTGGATATGGCTTTGATTCGAGACATCGACACCCACCGCTCGAAGCTGCCTATTGTGCGAGGCATGCTTCAGGTCTGCGACGATCTGGGAATCGAAGTGATCGCTGAGGGGATTGAAACTCACGGCGAAATGCGCGTGCTGGAAGACCTGGGGGTGAAGCTGTTTCAGGGTTATTTGTTTGCGAAGCCGGGGTTTGAATGTTTGCCGGCGATTACCGGCTGGAGTGAGGTTGGCGTCAAGGAACTTCAGGCGTAGTTGAGGATAATCAGCTTTCGGTCTGGCTTGAAGATGCTGAGTCGGATCGAACGTAGTGAAAATATTTACGAGTGCGGTTCCGCCAGATCGACTTGATTGTCCTGCATTGTCGCGATGTTGCGTCGAGTTGCTTTCCAGCTGTAACGCATGTGCATGGCCATCAGAAGACCGGAAACCAGCCACGAGACGAGAAAGCCCAGCAAGAAAAGTTTCCACCCGTACCAGCCAACGTACGGCAGTGCCACCACGAAGCGGAGCATTTCATTCCATTTGTCGGGCCACAGTGAAACGACGACATAAACGACGGTGACGGGACCAAAAAACGACACTAACGCGGCGATGAGATAGAACGTCGCGAGTCGATTCAAGTGACGAACGCCGGGATCGATTTTCAAGCTATCACTCCAGTTCGCTGTTCTGTCTTCGACGGGTGACACTGACTGTATCCGTTCAGAACGTGAGAAAATGTTATGCTTATGAAACTTGTCTGCATAACACCACAGCGGGCAGAGAAGTCTTCTTTATAACGATCATTGAATTCAGTTGCTATTGGTCTTCGAAGAACACTGGCGCAGCCAGTGGCACCCGGCGGGGGGACAGGCGGCTCACACGGAGGTTCGCCCTCCCGGTCGTGACAAGCTGTGGTCCTATTTTTTTAACGGCTCTCAACATCCATTCGATTCATCGGTCTTTGAAGAATACTGGCACAGCCAGTGGCACCCGGCGTTGATACTACTTTAGGCGTTCGAGCTCTGCTTCTAAGTCTGCGATTCGTTTTTGGAGTTGCTCGAGGACGGGGGTGATTTGGGTTTGTGAGAAGCGTTGGTGGATGTGTTGTTGGCAGTTGACGTCCCAGGCTTCGACTGTGAACAGGATTGCTCGTTCGACTTTGCCGGGGTAGTTGGGGTCGCGGAGTCTTTCGAGGAGTGCGGGATCATTGTCGACGACCTGTGCGGTGCCCCAGACCTTGATGCGTTGGCGGTGGGCGTAGTCCATGAGGAAGAGAAACGCCTTGGGGTTTTCGGAGAGGTTGCCGAGGGTGATGTATTGTCGGTTGCCGCCGAAGTCGGCGAAGCCGAGGGTTTTCTCGTCGAGAGCTTTGAGGAAGCCGGGGGAGCCGCCGCGGTATTGGATGTAGGGTTGGCCGGAGGCGCTCGCGGTACCGAGGTAGAACATGTCGAGGTTGACCAGGAATGCTTCGAGGTCTTCGGTGACGGAGGTTTCCCATCCTCCGCTGCGTTCCATGCGGGCGTAGCTGCTGCGCGAGCCTTTCTGCTCCTGGATGCTTTTGACGGCGGGGGTGAAGGCTATGTCGCTGGCGTATTCTGGTTGGTGGTTTGAGGGGATGTCGGACATGCTGCTTCTTTCAGTTGTGAATTGTTAGCATAGAGGTCCGACGCCACCGATAGGCCTGCTGCGCGAGCTCTATTTGTTGGACACATGCTTGTCCAGGAAGGTGGTCATGAAGCTGCCGATTTCGTCGCCGTTGGTTTCCAATGCGAAGTGACCTGCGTCGATCAGATGGAACTCCAGAGTCTTGAGGTCTCGCTTGTAGGGCTCTGCGCCTGCGGGCGGGAAGATGGGATCGTTCTTGCCCCAGACGATGAGCATCGGCGGCTGGTGCTTGCGGAAATACTCTTGCCACTGCGGATAGAGGGGCGGGTTGCTGCCGTAGCTGAGGAACATGTCGAGTTGGATTTCTGCGTTGCCGGGGCGATCGAGGAGGAACTGGTCGTGAGCGGGGCCATCGGGGCTGATAAGTTCTGGAGTTTTGACGCCGTGGGTGTATTGCCACTTGGTGGCTTCGTAGGTCAGGAGAGCTCGGAGTGCATTTCGTTTTTCGAGGTTGTCGGGTTCTTTCCAATAGGCTTTGACGGGTTCCCAGAATTCGTTGTCGAGGCCTTCGTCATAGGCATTTCCGTTTTGCACGATGATGGCAGTGATTCGGTCTGGATGTGCTGAGGCTAAACGATAGCCGACGGGTGCACCGTAGTCCTGGACGTAGAGCGCGTACTTCGTCAGGCCGACCTTCTGGGTGAACTCATCGATGACCTTTGCGAGGTTGTCGAAGGTGTAAGTGAACTTGTCGTGAGACGGCATCGAGCTATGGCCGTAGCCTGGATAGTCGGGTGCGATGACTCGATAGTTCTTTCCCAAGACGGGGATCAAGTTGCGGAACATCTGCGAACTTGTTGGAAAGCCGTGCAGCAGCAGGACAGCCGGGGCGTCTTTAGGGCCGGCTTCGCGGTAGAAGATGTCGAGGTCGCCGACCTGGATGGTTTTGTGAAGCACTTTCACAGGTTCTTGCGCATGACTGCGCGAGGCGCTTGTCAGCGATGTGAGGATCGCCAGAAGAGAATAAATCAGAGTTCGTGTCGTCAAGGGGGGCATTGTGATTCTCCGGGGAAAGTCATCGTCGGGTGTTTGTTGCGGTCTGAAAATCGTGAGAACGATCTGGCTGAACGGGCTGTTCATCAGCTTGGGCATGCAGGTAAGACTGTGATTTGAGTCACACCTTACAACGAGAAATCCGTTCACGAGGAGTATGCTAACTCAAAGTCAGGAGCAGAGTGCAAACATTTGGTACACAGCGGTGAATTGATTGCAAAGAAGTTCCGGCTGGCGAGTCACCCTCTCTTATCTTACGCTACCTCCACTTCCCCTCTCTCATTCAAGGACTTTCGATGCATCGCGAAACTCGTCTTCAGGCCGGTATTCTACTTGTCAGCTTGCCGACTGTTGTTTATGGGGGGACTGCCATTATGGAGATGCTGATCAATGACCCGGCTTACACGGCCAATCCGCTGCGTCAAGCTCTGTGGCGAGCTGGTCACGGGCATGCTGGTATGTTACTGACTCTTGCGCTTGTTGCGTTGCTGTATGTTGATGGGGCGAATCTTTCGGAACGATGGAAGCAGTTTGTGCGGGTTTCGGTTCCGCTGTCGGTACTGTTCTTCCCACTGGCCTTTTTTCTTTCGGTCCTCTCTCCGACTGCGACCAAGCCTAACGGGATGATTTACTTTGCTTATGTTGGTTCGACGTTGCTGTTCTTGGGGCTTCTGGTTTTGGGGATTGGTTATCTGCGTGGTTTGAATAAGTCGCCGGGGAGTGGTTCTTCGTTAGGTGGAGAGGGTGTGAGCGATAGGTAGCGAGGATCTGGCGCAGCAGCGCGACGCATCGTCTGAGCCGCAGTAAGGCGTTGTAACTTCGCACAGGTTTATAGAGATCGAGCGGTGTGCAGGGGGATGGGGATTGGCGAGGCCATCCTCGTCCCGTGCGCGGCTGGGGTTTCGCAATTCACTCTGTTGCAAGCATGCGAAGTAGCGCATGACAGGCGGCTCGGACGGAGCCTCGCCCTCCCGGGGTCTGCTGTATAGAGCGATTCAGGTGCAAGTGTGCTGATGAGTTTATGCAGATTTCTTCAGGTATCCTGACGCATAAGGCTGCCTGAAGGATGTTGATTTGTTTTTGCACTTTTGTGCGCGTTTTTGGGTTCGGGGCAGGGAGTTTTTGAGAATTAGTGTGAATAAAAAGCGAAGACGCTTCTTCAAACATTTTCGAAGGCAGGTGGTGTATGTATCCTCCGAAAATCGTTATTTGCGACATGGTCTGGTCGCTGGAAGATCTCATTCAACTGCTCTGCAGTTTCCGCTTTTTCACGGTCCTGTTTCTTCACTGAATACTTTTGTGTATTGGAAAGACAATCATGAAGCTTCTGTCTCGCAGTCTGTCGGAACGTCGCAATGGTTTTACTCTTATCGAGCTTCTGGTTGTGATCGCTATTATTGCGGTGTTAGTGTCTATTCTGCTTCCAGCCGTGCAACAGGCTCGTGAAGCCGCACGACGCAGCAGCTGCAAAAACAATCTCAAGCAGCTCGGCCTGGCGATGCACAACTTTCATGATGTCCACGGTGCATTTCCCGTTGGAGCTACGGACGACGACATGAACAACTGGGGATGGGGTGTTTACCTGCTGCCCTACCTGGAACAAGGGAACCTTTACGATCGATTGAACACCCGGGCTGCAGCGAATGTTCCTCCTGCTTTTCTCGTCTTCAGGTCCGGTACTCACGCCAACGTGGATACTTACGACAGTACGACCAGCACGACGAACCCGACTGCTGTCGTCAATGCGAATACTGGCAGCGCTACTCCCGGACAAGGGGTTGCGACGCAGACGCTTTCGGTTTTCAACTGCCCCAGTGATACGCTCCCTTCTCACGAAGACAACGGCTTTGCGAAAAGCAATTATCTTGGTTGTATGGGCTCAAACTATGGCGGAAACGCTCCTAACATGCCAAACGCATTCCCTTGGGACACCGGAGTCCATGGTGGACAATCTCCCAACCAGGCAGGCCAGAACTATCAGGGACGCTCGATGAACGGCGTTTTCTCGATGGACGGCAACAACACCGAAACCTTCATGTGGGGCTTCCGCGATATCACCGACGGGACCAGTAACACGATTGCCATTGGAGAAGTCAGCATTTCCGAACACGTGACTGAAACCAATGTCGGCGACACACGCTTCCCTATCTGGGCGGGAAGCAATGGTTTCTGTTGTGCGATGCGTCGAATTGGTGGTGCTCTTCGAATGGCCAACAGCCAGTTCTACATCAATCGACGTGTTGGTGATGCATCTGACCAGAGCTTTGGCAGCCGTCACAAAGGTGGTGCTCAGTTTGTGTTTGTCGATGGTTCTGTTCACTTCATCAGCGAAAACATCAGCACAGACATTTATAGCTATCTGGCTGGTCGAAATGACGGCAATGTTGCGTCGGTCGACTTCTAATAGCTGGGCGACTCTGAAGTGAGCGGGGAGTGTCTGCTCCCCGTCTTTTTTCAACGGTTAACTCCCCCTGAACTGATCCTTATTTTCCCGCCTCCCGTTTCTTCTCCAGTCTCTTTCTTTTTTAGTTTCTTTTCTTCTGAAGGTGTCTGACGAATGTTTCATCGATCGAACACAGTCAACGTCAATTCACATCCAACTGTCGGCGTATTTGCCTGGTGGTCTGTTCTGACTTTGAGCTGCATGGTCACTCTCGGTTGTGGTGGTGGAGATTTCGATACCGCTGCGGTTCGCGGAACGATCACTTATGAAGGTAAGCCAGTCACAGAGGGGACTATTGATTTCCTGCCAGTTCCGGGGACTGGTGAGAAGATGCAAGGCAAACCTTCGAGCGCTAAAGTATCTGCGGATGGAACATTCATCGGCAGTACCTATGAGGATCGCGATGGTGTGATTCCTGGCATGAAACGCATCAGTTACAGTGCGCCACTTCCAGAAGATTCACGCGAGTCGGTCAATTCGAAGCCGAGTCCCTATGCGGGCCTTGTGATTGAGCCGAGCGAAATTGAAATCGTCAAAGGCAAGAATGATCTGGCTTTCACTTTGAAGAAGCCGTAGATCGTTGAACGGGGCGTAACGCTTATCGGTAACACGCAGGGAGATGAATCGTCATCTCCCTGTTTTGCTTTCTGGCTGGTGTGAAACGCAACTCGGCGGCTTTCCGATCACTCCAGCTCAATGACGAGGTCGTCGCTGGGCCATTGGCCGGCGTTGGCGATTCGGTCTGCTCCCCATGATGTGAGTTGGGCTTTTCCGTTGGGGAGTTTTTGATAGCCGAACATCTCGTTGGAATGGGTATCGAGCGGGATGGTTTTCAGAATTGATGGGCTTAGATCGGCCAGCTGGTTGGGAAATTCGTTTTTGGCTTTCTGATAGGCGACCAGAGCCAAGGCAACGATCATGAAGTCTCGACGGACGCTGCCGCGGTTGTCGGTGTGAATGCGTTGCCAGATATTGGTTTTCAGTGATCTTGCGACTGATTCGCCGATCCATTTACTGGCTGCGTCTGGGTCCTTCATCAGTGCATCGTTGAGTTTCGTCTCGTCAGACTCGGCTGATTCTTTCCAGAAGGTTGCTTCCTGATTGAGTCGATCAATTTCGCGCATTTGCTTTTCGCGATCTGTGAGCAACATGGCGTTGACGGTCTCGTCTTGAATCTCATCGGCTCTCTTGATCGCGAGATTCCAGTTGATTTTTGCAGCTCGCAGTTTGGAGAGGTCTTCCAGATGAAGTGAGGCATCCCAGTCGAAGAATCCGTGCATGGCATCGTCATTGTCACGCAGGAGTTCGATTTCCTGGCGCACGATGGATCGCTCTCCTATATCGGCGGCGACCGATGATTTTGGCATTGGTGGCAAGGCCTGCAGAATTGCGGCGTACTCCCTGGCTTGAGCTTCTGTCAGGAGTCCACTTCTGAGCATCTCCAACTCGCTACGAAAGGCATTGGAGTCGACCCAGTGTGCCTTCGCCATTGAAACATCCATGGGTGATCCATTCGCCAGGAGGAGAGCGAGTTTGTGTCCGGCGATCAGATCTCTGGTGGCGTCTGCAAAGTCGCCTTCGGTCAGTCGAGACATTGCGCGAATCGCCAGACATTGAGACAGATAGGGAAGGCGGTACTCGATTGCGAACGAAGGACTCATCAAACTCTGGGGCTGGTCTTCGGACAAGAGGGGCGCGTAGTAGGCGGGCAAATCGGCGATTCTGGTTACTCGATCGAGTTGAGCTTTATTGACATCGAAATACTCGGCCAGAATTGGGTAGTCCTTGGACTTCCATGGCTTGGCGGCGGCATCATGAAATTCGACGGCCAGTTTTTCGATGAATTTGTCTTGGCTTTTTTCATTTTCCGGGTGCTTCATCTTGGCGAAGTCCCGCATGTAAATCAGACGTGGCAACACCGGATCAAGTTGTTCGATTCCCAGCATTTCCAGAGAGGGCTCTCTGAGGTTTTCGACGAGCACCCCTTTTCCAAACAGCTGCACGAGATGCACAACCGCGTTGTCGGCTGGTTTGATCCCTTTGCTCATGCGGGCATTCAACTCGCGCATCGCGCCGGTCACATTCTCGGGAATCGTGGGCGATCCCAACTTCATCCCGGACGTCACCAGTCCTTCCTCGGCCTGTCCTCCGGCAGCGAGCAGGTCGAGTGTGACCAGCATCAGGAGCAGACAAACAACTCGCCATGCCGCAGATCGTCGTAAAATCATGAAGTGCTGCCAATTTGCTAAGGATATCGATCGTTTGAGTACGCAGTCGTGAGCCGAGGGGCTTGCGATGGTGGTCTTTTAAGATACACCAAATCGAACACCATAAGCCATCAATTCGGTACGCAACTATCGGAGTTCTCTTCTATCTTTTCTTTGAAGAGGGACTTGCTGTCATGTCGGTTTCGAGGTTCTTTGCCTCGTCGTTACCGAGATTTTCGACAGTACCTTGGGGATATTGCTCTCCTGATTGATCGGACTTCTCTGTCTGCCAGTTGCATGAGATGGATGGGGAAACAGTCCAGTCTCTGGTGTGGAATCAGATCTGTCTGTGCCGCGATTCAGGCTGGTCAAACGCTGGAAAATCACGTGGAAACTTGACTCTCCTCAATGCCCCGTCGGAAACTAGAGACATACTTCACTGCTCGTTCAAAAAGGAGTTTCGTCATGACCAACCCGGATGGATTAAAACCAGGCAACAAGGTCCCTGCTTCAGGTCAGTATCAGCAAATCGGCCCGCGCGGCAAAAAGGGGCACGAGGTCACGTCTGTTAAGGGGAAATCTCTTCCGCCGACGACTGCTGCTGGGGCTACTTACAAGCTTGTGGATAAGACGAAGAATAAATCGGGTGAGGTGTAATTGTGAAAGGCTCTCTGTTGAGAGCCTTTTTTGTTGCGCACTGGTCAATCAGATGCTGCGAATCAGTGCATGAAATCTGATCGTGTTATGACAAGCCTCCAAGCGGCATGGTGGTTCGCTCGATGACTTCTGACTAACATCTACTCGACGCTCCATTCGTTCAAGTGAGACGTGATCATTCTATGCTTCTGCTGCTATTGGTAATGTCAGTCGCAGCAGGCAACCTCATGTCAGTCCCAATTTCCCCATGCCCACCTGGTCTCTTAAGCACTTTGATGATTTGACGCCGCGTGAGCTGTATGCGATTCTGGCGCTGCGGATGGACATCTTTATTATTGAGCAGGCTTGTCTGTATCAGGACATTGATGGGAAGGACTTTCCCTGCCTGCACCTTATGGCGTGGAACGACGATCAGACGCTGGCTGCCAGTGCTCGGATTGTTCCGCCGGGGGTTACGTTTGACGAGCCATCGATCGGGCGGGTTACTGTTGCGCGACGTGATCGGGGGGCGGGTTTGGGGCGTGAGCTGATGTTGCGTGCGATTGGGGAGTGCGTTCGGCTTTACCCTCATCTGGCGATTCAGATTGGTGCTCAGCTTTACCTGCGAGACTTCTACGGCTCTTTGGGGTTCCGTCCGATGGGTGACATCTACAACGAAGACGGTATTCCCCATCTGCACATGATTCGGCCTGTGAGTTGAGCTGGGGTTGTGGAATTCGTTGCCGAATAAGGTCGTCGTCAAAGAGAGAATTCGACGAGCTATTGTGCTGCTGTTACATCCGGGCGCAGTTTCTTGGCGTCGCGCAGGTAGATGTGTTTCATCTCGGACAAAGACTTCTCGGTGTTCACGTGCAGCAGAATTCGGATACATCGGGGCATTGCACCGGGGACGGGGATCTCCGTGCAGCACAGGAGCGGAACTTCCTTGAGGCCGAGGACTCGAGCGGACTCAGCCGGGAAAGCGGCGTTGAGGTCGAGGGTCGTGGTGAAAATGCAGGAGATCAGGTCGTCGAATGTCTCGATTCCGTTGGCGTCGAAAATCGCCTTCAGCAGTTCTGTCGTGGCAGACAGAATCTCGTCGGAAGTGTTTTCGGTAACAGTTGTTGCGCCGCGAATTCCACGTACTGACATGACGGGTTCAAATCCTGATAGTGAGAAGGTTGTCGGACGGTGTGATTGTGGACGTTTTGAGCAAAATTTTCCAGCTTAAGCGTCGAATCGGTCGAAAGCTGCGATTCCTATTGCCCGGTGGGACGGATTTCCCGTACATTTCCGTTCGAGTATGGCCTGAGGTTCTCGGTGGAGCTGACGCCTGCTTTTCGTTTCATTGATGAAGCGAATACCCCCCAATCATCGATCGGCCGGAAAGGACTCCGTGCATGTCAGTCGCAGTTTCTCACTTCGCGACGCAATTCAATGCGACCTTGATCCCGGGCTCTGTGGGAGCTGCGGATCAACTGTCGATCAGCAATCTGTCGTCGCTGGATCATGTTCAGGCTGGTGAACTGACCTATGCTGACAACGCGGACAAGATCGCTCAGCTGGCTGTCTCAAAGGCGACGGCTGCTTTCGTGCCGAAGAAAATCGCGGCTCAGCTGACTTCGTATACGGGCGGTCCGATCCTGATGCTGGTGGACCAGCCACAGGCTTGTTTCCTGGCGGTTCTCAAAGAGTTCCGTCCTCAGCATATTTCTGAGATGGCGGGGATTGATCCTCGTGCCATCATTTCGAACACGGCCAAGCTTGGTGCTGGTTGCATGATCTATCCGGGCGTCTTCATTGATGCTCATGCGGTGATTGGTGATCGCTGCGTCCTTTATCCCGGTGTGACGATTGGTCCTGGGTGTGTGCTGGGTGACGACGTGATTTTGTATCCGCAGGTTGTTCTTTATGCGGGGACACAGCTTGGCAATCGCGTGATCATTCATGCCAATGCGGTTCTTGGTGCGGATGGGTTTGGTTATCGCTTTGAACAGGGACGGTTTGAAAAACTGCCTCACTATGGCAAGGTCCGCGTGGAAGACGATGTCGAGATCGGTGCATGCACGACGATCGATCGCGCGATGATCAGCGAAACAGTCATTGGCCAGGGGACGAAGCTCGATAACCTCGTCATGATCGGCCACAACTGCCAGATCGGGCAGCATAATGTCTATGCTTCCCAAGTCGGCCTTGCGGGTTCGATCACCACTGGCAACTACGTCCGTATGGGCGGCCAGGCTGGGTTGAAAGATCACTTGAAGATCGGGCATGGATCTGCCCTCGCCTCTCGATCGGGGCTGATGCACGATATTCCTGATGGCGAGACCTACATCGGTCTGCCTGCTGGTCCTGAACGGGAGCAGAAGAAAGTCCTCATGTTGGTGCAGCGTCTTCCGGAGATGCGAGACCAGCTGAAGGCGATGACTAAACAGGTTGAATCCCTGACACAGCAGATCGCTGCTTTGACCTCAGCCGGTTTGACTCCAAACAGTGAGTCGACGGACACAGGCTTGAATGCGGTAGACGCTGCTCCCCTACGAAAGGCAGGCTGAGAAGCTGTTTGGAAAAATGAATTCAATGTCCATCAATCGGTTTGCGGTTGCAACGCGGGACAGCGGCTCGGACGGAGCCTCGCCCTCCCAGTGGCAGATTTCTCCAGCAGCCTCTGGGTGTGCCAATCATTACCTCAACAGTACAACGGGCCATGTTGAAACTAGTCACTGAACCTGATCTGATCAAACTTGCTCCTCCAGCCAAAATTGGTTTGCTGGCGGGGGCGGGGAGTTTTCCTATTACCTTTGCCAAAGCGGCGCAGGCACAGGGCTTTCGTGTCCACACTTACGGCGTCGATGGCATGGCCAGCGATGAGCTGCAGTCTCTCAGCGACAAAATGCGGCTTGGGCCGCTGGCTCAACTGGGACGGAGCATCCGTTTTTTCAAACGACACAACGTCGAACACGTCGTCATGGCGGGCAAGATTGAGAAGACGGTTCTTTTTGATCCGTGGCGCATCTTCAAGCTGCTGCCGGACTGGCGGACGACTCAGATGTGGTTCAACCTTGCGACGCAGAATAAAAAAGACGACACCATCCTCCTGGCCGTCATCCGTGAATTCGAAAAAGATGGCATCCGTTTTGGCTCTGCACTTGATTATTGCCCGGAGATTCTCGTGTCACACGGCTTTCTGACTCAGCGCAAACCGACCTCTGCCCAGTGGAAGGACATCGCCTTCGGGTGGGAACTTGCTAAAGAAATGGGACGTCTCGACGTCGGCCAGACGGTCGTTGTTAATGATCAGGCTGCGATCGCGATTGAAGCGATCGAGGGGACTGACAAGGCGATCCGACGTGCGGGCGAACTGTGCCGACGTGGTGGGTTCACGGTCGTCAAAGTTGCCAAGCCTCAGCAGGACATGCGTTTCGATGTCCCGACGATTGGGCTGAACACCATTCATACGATCCACGAAGCGGGGGGCAAGGTCCTTGCTGTGGAAGCTGCTAAGACGATACTCCTGGATGAGCCTGAAGTGCTGAAACTTGCTGATCGGTTGGGGATCACGATCGTGGCGTTGCATGCGGATGAGATTCAACTCAAGATCGCTGCGTGAGGCTTTTGTAGGTGGGGTCGTCCGTCGGTGCTTGCCGACGTGCTTGTCGCGGATTTGAGAACGAGCTGTGATGCCTGCAGAGCACTGGCACAGCCAGTGGCACCCGGCGGATGAGATACAGGTTAGACGCAGTCTTCTAATTCCTTGTAGGGTGCTGGTGAGGCTTTGCGAACCGCACCAATTGTGCGAAGGAATGTCGTTTTGGTGCGGTTCGAAGACTCACCAGCACCCTACATTTCGCGCAAAACATCAATTAGAAGACTCGCTCTTAGATCGCCGCTTGAGACATTCGGCTACGGCTGCCATGGTTTTTCGGTTTGAGCTTCTTTCTGTTTGAGTAATCGGGCGTCGGTGTCGGACATCCAGTTGGTTAGTTCCTGGTAGAGTAAGTTCGAGACATCTGGTTGCTGTGAGGCGAGGTTTTTTTGTTCGGAGAGGTCCTGGCTGAGGTCGTAGAGTTCGCGGTTGCCGTTTTCGAGATTGACGAGGAGCTTCCAGTTGCCTTTGCGGATGACAGAACAGGGGAAGCCGCCTTGATTGGCGTAGTGCGGGTAATGCCAGAAGAGGGAGCGTTCTTTGGCCGCTGGTGATTGAGTTAGTGAGGGGACGAAGGAAACGCCGTCGATGTGTTGCTCTGGTTTTGGTTCGGCTCCGATTACTTCCAGGACTGTGGGGTACAGGTCGGTCGAAACGATGGGTGTGTGGCTCGTTGATCCTGGTTTTGTTTTGCCTGGCCAGCGGACGATCCAAGGGACGCGGATACCGCCTTCGTAGCCCCAGCCTTTGCCGCCGCGTAGTGGGAGGTTGGACGTGGGTTGGCCTTCGGCTGTTGAGAGTCCGCCGTTGTCTGAGGTGAAGACGATGAGTGTGTTGTCTGCGAGGCCTGTGTCGTCGAGGGACTTCATGACTGTGCCGACAGCTGTGTCCATGGCTTCGACCATGGCGGCGTAGGTGGGATGTTGTTGAACGAGTCGGACTGTTCTCGGCTTTTCTGTTGTCACAAAGTACTGTGACTCGGGGCCGAAGAGTTGGTCGTCGGTGAGTTGTTTGTTGGCGATGCCGAGTCTCTCGGCTTTCTCCTGGTACTTCGTGATCAGTTCTTGAGGTGCCTGAAGTGGGACGTGGACGTCGTACATGCAGTAATAGAGGAGGAAGGGTTTGTCGTGAGGAGAGGCGATGAATTTCGAGGCTTCGCTGGCGAGGCGGGCTGAGAGGTATTCGCCTTTGGGGCCGTTGGTCAGCTTGGGGTTATTGAAAGGTGAGAAGTACGATCTGGGTGCTCCTGCACGGAAGCCGCCGATGTTGAGGTCGAAGCCTTGTTTTTCAGGGTAGTATGCTTCGTCAGGACCGAGATGCCATTTGCCGATGAAGCAGGTTTGGTAGCCATTTTCCTGGAGGGCTTCTGCGAGTGTGACTTCGGCGAGCGGCATGGCTTCCTGGAAGTCGGCTGGTTGAAAGCGTTCGATGCGATGACCGCCGAAGTAGTTGGTCGTTGCTGCGCGTACGGGATGGCGGCCGGTCATCAGGCTGTAGCGAGTTGGTGAGCAGACGGGACAGGCGGCGTAGCCCTGGGTGAAGCGCATGCCGGTTTCGGCGAGCTTGTTGAGGTTGGGGGTTTCATAGAAGGACTCGGGATTGTTGGGCTGGATGTCCATGTAGCCGAGGTCGTCGATGACGATCACGACGATGTTTGGTTTGAGCTCATCGGCATTGAGCGTCAATGACGTGAGTACTATGCAGGCGAACGCGAGCAGGTAAGAGATGCGCATCGTAACCCTCTCATGTTTAGGGGATTCACCACAAAGGCACTAAGAACACAAAGTGTCACGAAGCAAGAGCAAGGATTCGATAGCGGATAAATCAGGAGACCATCAAATGATTCACCAATGGTTGTATCATCTGTGTTGTGGCTTTGTGAGTCTTCGTGTTCCTTGTGTGTTTGTGGTTAACTCTTCTGATCTCTTCAGCATGACGCAATGCGTTCGATGAGTGAAGTCAAAATGGGAAGTTGATCTGTTTGTCAAGCGGAGATTGGTTGGTGAGTTGAGAGATTCCATGTTGTTGAAAAACACAAGAGAATCCCGATTGCATGAATGTCAGATGCGTTTATCATCCTTTCATCCTGGTGATGACATCGTGAGTCGAATGCGCTCCGACTGACTGAAGTCTACGTCACCAGATCAGCGGTTTCTTGAATGCACACATCTCGAGTCATCTCCCCATGTCGCGTAAGAAAATCGAAACCGTTTCCTTCTTGAGTTGTTCGTTCGTTGGTTGTCTGGCTGGTTATCACGACCTGGTCAGTCACTGTCGTCCGTTTGTCTTCGACAACTGAGTTCGTTTGTTGTTTGAAGCCTTTCGTTCGGCCTACTTCGTCAACTTGAGTTCTTAACAGGATCACCTGTGATCAATCGATTGCCTGTTGCGACTGAGAGCGGGTTTTATAAACTCGATCTCTGGAAAGACTGCCAGCGGCAACAAACGGCCGTGGACCGCCAGGCTCGGAGTCACTCGGCTCTGCCTCGGATGTCGATCAATCGCCATCCGCGCACGATTAGCTCGCTGTCGCAGTACTTCTCCGAAATCCAGCGCTGTGGAATCCCTGCGGTTGCGCTGTGGCGTTCTCAGTTGCAGGAGACCAAGCCTCAGATGCTGTTGTCGATGCTCGACCGGCATAACCTGGGTGTCTCCAGCCTTTCGATGACTGGCGCTTATAGTGGCTCTCACGGACATACTTATGACGATGCGGTCCGCGATTCCCGCGCGATGATCAATTATGCGGCCAAGCTGCAGGCGGATGTTGTCATCATTCGCACGGGGTCGCAGAACAATCACCTCATCAAGCACATGCATCGGCTGGTTTATCGCGGGCTAATGGAAGTCATCGATCAGGCGGATCATTTCGGGGTCAAGCTCGCGATCCAGCCGACGCATCCGATCATGACCAGAGACTGGTCCTGCTTAAACTCCCTGGACAACATTACGCGTTTGATCCAGCGGATCAACCATCCGCTCGTGGGGCTATCGGTCAGCAACTATCATCTCTCGGAAGAAATTCAGCTGGTCGACCGACTGCAGGCGATGATCCCGTACATCAAGCATGTGCAACTCAGTTCGCTGCCGAAGGTTTGTCACTGCGAGGTGAAGTGGTGTCTGCAGAGTAAAAAGCAGACGCCGATCGCGGAAATGGTTCGCATGCTTCACGATACTGGTTACAAGGGCTGGTTCGAGGTGATGCTCAGTCAGGCGTCGCGGCTTAACACGATGAAGTCTGACGACGGCTACCAGGGATGTCTGGACTGCTTTAACAGATTCTGGACAGAAGTGCTTTGACGTCTTATGCTTGAATGACCGGGTTCGCAGAATCTGAAGACTGTTTACCACAGTGGTCACGGAGGAGCACGGAGTCACACAGGGAAGAATCGAACAGAGAAAGAACAGAAGTCGATTTTTCTGTGAACCTCTGTGCTACCTTGTGTCTTCCGTGGTGAATTTTCTTTTGATTTGAAAACCGTTTCTCGTCAATGCATCTCTAACAGAATTCCTGTTGTCTCATGTCGACTCCCTGGCTCAGCGTCAAGGATCTTGCCCAGCAGATTGGGCGAGATGCCCGCGATATCGAAAAACTTGTTCAACGTGGACGCATTCCTGGTCGCAAGATCAATGGGGAGTGGCAGTTCCATCCGCAGGAAGTGACACGCTGGCTGGAAACCGAGATTCCTGACGCGACTTCCAAGGAACTTACGGCGATCGAAGTCGGACAGGCTCCTACGGATGAAGTCGAGCAGTTTCGACTTACGAATTACCTGACGATCGATACGATCGCGGTTCCTCTCGAAGCGCGGACCAAGCGATCGGTCCTGGAGACATTGCTGGAAGTCGCGGGGCGGACCTGGCAGGTGTGGGCACCGGCTCGTGTGCTCGAAGCGATCATTGATCGGGAAAATGCCCTGCCGACGAACCTTGGCAACGGGATTGCGATTCCTCACCCTCGAAATCCGATGCCGGATGATCTGGGGCAGACGGTGGTTTCGTTTGGGCGAACGTATTCTGCGGTTCCGTTTGGCGGAGGTGGGCAGACGATGCCGAGTCTGTTCTTTATGGTCCTGAGTCGCGATACGCCAACGCACTTGCGGATTCTGGCCCGGTTGGGACGCATGATCCAGGTTGATGGCTTTATTGACACTCTGGGTGGGTTGGAAACGCCTGAAGAGGTCTTTGATTATCTTTCTTTGATTGATGCTAAGCTGGGTTAGGCAAAGACGGGCAAGTGATCAAGGCTTGTCGAAATGGGATGTTTTCGTCTTCGCTGGCTGATGAGGCTTTTTTCCGGTGATCCCGTGGTTATGATAGAAATTGACTGATACTCGTTAAGAATGGATTGTTTCATGAGTATCGCGTTTTATTCGTCAACTTTTGATCGACTACCTCGGACATCATGACGACGCCAGCCAGTATTGAGCTTCCTGAGCCCCTCGATATCATCGCGGTCGGGGCACATCCGGACGATCTGGAAATCGCCTGCGGCGGTACGCTGGCTCAACTGGTCAAGCAAGGCTATCGCGTTGGCATGGTCGACCTGACCGATGGCGAGCCAACGCCTGGCAGCAGCGGTCCTGAGCAACGCCTCGAAGAAGCCCGCAAAGCGGCGGAGATTCTCGGCGTTCATGAACGCATCACGTTGACGCTGCCGAATCGGAAGTTGTTTGATTCGTTTGAGACCCGCGTCGAGCTTGCGAAGGTCTTTCGACGTTATCGGCCTTCGATGGTGCTGGGGATCCTTGAGAAGACGCCGCTCGCGTCCCCGGATCACTGGCAGGCGATGCAGATCACTGATGCTGCGGTGTTTTATTCCCGATTGTGCAAGTGGGACGATCAGTTTGACAATCTGCCGGTGCACCGTATCCGCTCGCTGACCTGGTATCCGCTGGGATTCCGTCAGTCGGGGGCTGAGCAGGTCGGGACGAGTCAGGTGATCGCGGATATCTCCGATAGTCTTGATCAGAAGCTCGAAGCGATCAAAGCTTACGAATCACAATTCAGTGGTGAGCGGCTCGAGCAGGTGCTCACGACGGTTCGTGCACAGAATCAGTCGTGGGGGGCGATCTGCGGATTCTCAGCGGGCGAGTTGTTTTATACGTCGCATCTGCTGGGGGTGAATGATCTTTACCGAACTGTCAATCATGCCATCAAAGGGACGACGGATAACCTCGAACTTGGCATCCGTTCTCAAAACCGATAAGTATTTCTGGAAGGTCTCATGTCGAATTTCTGGGGGAAATTATTTGGCGTTGCCCGTCAAGCTGCCAATGATGCGCATCCAGAAAAACACGCTGTGTCGAAGATTCGCTGCGGCCATTTGAGCATCACGGGGAACTACCGCGAGAACAACGAAGACAGCTATGTCGTTGATCCGCAGTCGCGTTTCTTCATCGTGGCGGATGGGATGGGTGGTCAGAGCGCCGGTGAGCGGGCGTCTGCGATGGCGATTGAACTCGTGCCGCAGCGTCTGGTGGACAAGCTCAATTTTCTGAATGACGAAGCCGAGAAGGTCGTCATGGTGATTGATGATGCGATTCGTCAGACCAACCAGGAGATTATGTCGCTGGGTGAGTCGGATCCCAAGTATCACAACATGGGAACAACGATCGCGTTTCTGGTGAATGTTGGGGGGCGGTACTTCATCGGGAATGTCGGGGACAGTCGGGTTTATCGATTGCGCGATGGTCAACTGACACAGCTGACGACAGATCATTCCCTGACGCAGGCGCTCGTCGATGCGGGGACGATCACTGTCGAAGAAGCGGTGCATCACCGTTATAAGAATGTGCTGTATCGCTATCTTGGGACGAAAGATGGCAGTAATACCGGCAACTCACGCGAGATGGATGTCTTTGCGGGGGATGTCTACATGATTTGCTCGGATGGGGTTACTGATGGGGCGAGTCCGGATGTGATCCGGCAGGTTCTGATTGATCAACCTGATCCACAGGCGGCTGCGGAGCAGATCATTCGAGCGGCTCAGGATGGTGGGTCGAAAGACAACATTACCTGTGTGGTGCTTGTGATCGATGGCTGAGCCTGCCCCTGCTCTTTCTGGTGATTCATCGGCTGGTGGAGCAGCGTTATCGAAACGTGTGCTGCTGATCGCGGGGCTGTTGAGTCTGCTGTCGATTCTTGTGGTGTCGCTGCCGTTTGTGCCTCTCGGTGTTCCGGAGGAATGGTTGTGGGAGCGAGCCGACTTCAATGCTGAGACGACGTTCTCGGTGATCCTTGGCGGGATGTTTCTGGCGGGTTATTTTGCGTTTGGCTTTGTAGCGGAAAGCTGGCTGGCGAGGCGATCTGCGAGTACGCGAGATTCGGCGATCGCGATTACGGGGCTGGTGATCGTCTCGTTTTTTTTCCTGCTCATGATCCGATCGGTGATTCCCAATATCGATGGGCTGGCGCGTGGGGCGTGGGTTCTTTATTACCCGCGGATGTCGGGGTATTACACGCAGGCTCGGACGAGTGACGTTTCGGCTGGGGAGTTCCTGGCGGGATATGCAGATGTCATGCGACAGGGGGATTATCTGCACCAGGGGACGCATCCGCCGGGGCTGGTGTTGTTTCATCGTGGGCTGCTGTGGGTGTGTGATCCGGCGGTTGTGCAGAGCATTTTGAAGGCGACGGAGCCTGCCTCGGTTGCGGAAGCGTTAGATATTTTGACGCAGCAGTCGATCCCTGCTGACGGGACGACTTCGACGATGCCGGAGGTGACGCCGCGAGATCGTGCGTCGTTGTGGCTGGGGGATTTGCTCACGACGTTTTCGGTGGCGATGACGCCGGTGCCATTGTGGTTTTTGTTGCGTCGGCATGGGCAGAGTCCGGCGACTGTGCTGCGGACGTTGTTGTTCTGGCCGTTGATGGCGAACGTGATCATGTTCCTGCCGAAGTCGGATTGCCTGTATCCGCTGATGTCGATGTCGATCGTGGTCGCCTGGGCGTTTTCGGATCAGAGTTCGAAGCGTGCTCTGGGGTTTGGCTTCGTGGCGGGGTTATTGAGTGGAGTCAGCATGATGACGACGCTGGCGTTTGCGCCGGTGCTGGTCATGCTGGGCGTGATGACGTTGTTGCGTGTTTTCACAACTCGACAGATTGGCCATGAACTGCTGGCGATTTCGGCAGCTGTGCTGGGATTGCTGGTGACTCCTGCGGTCCTGTGGGTGATGTCGGGGGCGAATCTTTTTGAGATCTGGGTCTTGAACTTTCAGAACCACGGAAAATTTTATGACCACAATACGCGGACCTATTTTCTGTGGTTGATCGCGAACATCATGGACTGGGGGATGTTCTCGGCTGTGGTGGTTGCGACTCTTGCAGTGACGGGATTAGCGAGTGTCTTGCGGACGGTTGAGCGACGGGATGCGATGAAGCAGCCGCTGGTGCAGGCGTCGGTGGCGTATGCGGTCGTGATGCTGTTGTTGTGGTTGTGGGGGAAGAATATGGGGGAAGCGGCGCGACTGTGGATTATTTATGATCCTCTGCTGCTGATGACGGCGGGGCTGGGAATTGCAGCGATCGGGACATCGCGATCGGTGTGGCGGGCGTTGTTGGTGATGCAGGCGGTTTCGATGCTGGTGATTGTGATTCGGGTGAATGGGTTTCATCTGGGGGATTTGTAGGAGCGATCCAGGTTTGTAGAGAACGAATGATGTTGGCAGACAAGAACTGAGAGCACAATTGGTGCGGTTCGAAGACTCACCAGCACCCTACACTTTGGCTGGAGTTGATAAGCAGTGAGAGCAAATGAGTGCCTATGCCCCACCCTCATCCGTCGGCACTGTGTTAAGTAAACATCTAAGGTGTTGTGCTGCCACCTTCTCCTCTCAAGGGAGAAGGGACGAGATGGGGCTGTTGGCGGTTTCAAAGGGAGATGCGGGCTTTACGAAATTCGCAGAAGTCCCTCATCCGACCTCGAAGACTCGGCCACCTTCTCCCCGGGGGAGAAGGGCACTCGGAATGGGGTGGGATTTGGCCTTCGGGAGTCCATTGAATTTATAGGGAGCTTGTTGGCGCGTTGCCCTCATCCGCCTTCGGCACCTTCTCCCGGGGGGAGAAGGGACAGGATTTATTCTGGCTGGCGGGTTTCGTTGAGTTTGTTGCGGGAGTGTTGGGCCTGGGTGAGGAATTGTTCGATGTTTTCGCGGTCCGCTGAAGCGATGAGGTCGCGGATGATGGTCAGGGCGCTCGTGAATTCGTCGATGGATGAGACGACGGCTTTGCGGTTTTCCTGGAGGATGGCGGTCCAGATGCCGGGGTCGCCGGCGGCGATGCGGGTGGTGTCTCGGAAGCCGCTGCCGGTGAGGTGGTGGAGTTTCTCGCCGACGCAGAGTGCGAGGGCGGAGGCGGCGAGGTGGGGTAAGTGACTGGTGCGGGCGACGGCTTCGTCGTGGTCGTGAGGTGTCATTCTGGCGACGCGCGAACCGAGTTTTGTCCAGAATTGTTCGACCAGCTGGATGGCGGGTTCGGGTGTTGATTCTGAGGGAGTGACGACGGTGACGCGGTCTTCGAAGAGGTCAGCGAGCGAGTTCTCGAAGCCCTGTTTCTCACTGCCGGCGAGTGGGTGAGAGCCGACGAAGATCAGGTGAGGCGGTAGCTCGGTCGAGAGCATGTCGAGGACGTTTTGTTTGGTGCTGCCGACGTCGGTGATGATAGCAGGTTTGTTGAGGTGTTCGGCGAGGTCATCGACGTCCCAGGCAATGCGATCGACCGGCGTGCAGATGACGACGAGGTCGATCGATTCTTGCTGGAGGTCGGCGAGTTCGGTGTAGCCGACGTCGATAATGCCGAGGGCTTGCGCCTGGTCGAGCTTGTCTTGTTTGCGGCCGACGCCGATGACTCGGTTACAGACGCCGGACTTTCTGGCGGCGCGCGCAACGGAGCCGCCGAGGAGTCCGACGCCATGGATGAGGATTGTGGGGAAGAGAACGGATTGTGGGGAGGAATTTGTTGACATGCCACGATCTTATCGATCGATTGTGGGGGTTGGCAACGGAAGAGGCGGGAGGTCCAGATTCAACGCGAGGGCGCGGAGACGCAAAGGGGAAGAGAATGATATTGTATGGGGAGAGTTTTGGCTGAGGCTTATGGTCGTCGTTGAGAGCGAATGAGTGCCTATGCGCCACCCTCATCCGTCGGCACTGTGTTAAGTAAACACCTAAGGTGTTGTGCCGCCACCTTCTCCCCTCAAGGGAGAAGGGACGTAACACGGCGAACCTCGGAGCCATATCAAACGAAGAGTTGTTTGACTGGTTGGCCTTCGGAGAGTTTGAGGGGGCGGCCGATGGGGGTCATGAGTTCTTCGGTGGGGTTGAGGTTGAGTTGTTGGAGGATGGTGGCGAAGAGGTCGTGGATGGGGATGGGGTTGGTGGGGTCTTTTTTGATGGCTTCGGGGTCGGTTTCGCCGAGGAGTTGGCCGGAGGTTAAGCCGCCGCCGCCGATTAAGCAGGAGAAGCCGTGAGGCCAGTGGTCGCGGCCGTCGAAGGGGTTGATTTGAGGGGTGCGGCCGAATTCGCTGATGCAGAGCAGCATGGTGGAATCCCAGAGGTCGCGTGACTTGAGGTCGTCCATGAGGGCGGCGAGGCCGAGGTCGAGGTCTCGCGCGAGTGTGGTGTGAGACTCGAAGTTGTTGGTATGGGTGTCGAAGCCGTTGAGGACAACTTCGATGCTGCGGACGCCGGTTTCGATGAGGCGACGGGCGACGAGGCAGCCTTTGCCGAAGCGGGTGGCGCCGTAGCGGGCTTTGGTTTCGCTGGTCTCGTCGTCGAGCTGGAAGGCTTTGATCTGGGGGGACTTCATCATCGTGACGGCCTGGTGGTGGAGGTCGTCGTAGTGGGTCTGCTTTTTACTTTGGGGACGATTGGTGCGGAAGGTTTCGCTGAGGACATCAATCCCTTTCAAGCGGATATTCTGGTGGTCGTCGGAGACTCTTGGGGTGAGGTTATGGAGGGCTCCGCCGGGATCGACGACGCGGAAGGCATCGTGTTGGGCACCGAGATAGCCGCCGCGGGTGGGCCATTGGGAATCGCCGAGAGTGATGTTGGCGGGGATTTCGAGACCGTCGCGATTCGTCAATGCGGCGTAGAGGGCGCCGAGGCCGGGGTGTTGGACGGTGGGGTCGGGGCGGTAGCCGGTTTTGACGTAGTAGCTGGCGCGTTCGTGATCGCCTTCTTTTGAGGTGAGTGAGCGGATGACGTTGAGGTGATGAAGACGCTCAGCGATGCGTGGGTAATCGGCCGAGATGAGGGTGTCTGAGAGAGAGGTCTTGATAGTTTTTGTGGGACCGCCGATGAGGGTGCCGGGATGCGGGTCCCAGGTTTCGAGCTGGCTGGCGCCCCCTTCGAGCCAGATGACGACGAGGGACTTGGGGCGCTCGGGGCCGCGTTTGATGGCTTGGGCGTGGCTCAGTCTGGGGAGGAGGAAGGAGACGCCGAGGGTGGTGGTGTATTTTAGGAAGAGGCGTCGGTTGGGTGTCATGTGTGGGCCTCGGGAGATTGTGCCTGAATACTTACATCAAGGTCTTGGCGTATTCAAACTAGTCATCTGGATTGTAGGCACAAGGGACAGGGGGTTGACACCCCCCGCTCGCCTAAGAGACGTTAATGGTTCCAGTTGAATTCTTCGGAGTTGATTAGGGTCCAGAGGAGGTCCTGGCAGAGTTGTTCTTTTTTGAGTTCGGGGTTGTGGGTGAGGGACTCGTTGAACCAGGTTTGTTCTCGTGGTGTGGGGCGACGAGTGAGGGTCATGAGGAAGGCGGTTTCGATTAAGGTTTCGTTGTTGGGGCTGAGTTGTGTGAGTCTTGCAGAAGCGTTGAAAGGGTTGGCTTCGAGGAGTTCGGAGGTCATTTTTCCGTTCATGCGCAAGAGAGCCTGGGGGATCGTGGCGCCGTGAGGGGCGAGTTCTTCGTCGGTGATTGGGCCGTATTGGCGGACGAAGTCTCGCTCGCGGATTAAGCGGATCAGGCGAGCGACGAGGTGCGAGTTCTGGTCGATCGTCGAGAGGGAGCCGGACTGGGCCATGGCGCCGATGACCTGCTCGGGTCTTAATCGCGATAATGGGAATCGTGCCCACCAGTCTCCCTGGCGGTCGATCAGTTCATCGTCATCGAAGTTGGTCTCGGAGGATAAGCGGAAGGCTTTCGAGGTGGTGATCGCGAGGATCAGGGATTTCAAGCGGCAGTCGTTTTGGCGGAAGTTGTCTGCGAGTTGTTCGAGGAGATCGTCGTCGGGGGATGCCGGTGGATCGGGGAGGTCGTCGACGGCGACTTTGAGAGGTTCGAGTTCGCTGTAGGAGATGCCGAAGAGGAGGCCCCAGACACGATTGACGGTGGCGCGGTGGAAACGCTTGTTGGTCGGATGCGTGATCCAATCGGCGAGGCGGGCCCGGTCGGAGCCGTTGGATTGAAGGCGTTCTGGATCGAAGGGGACAGCGGGGGTTGTTGTGTGTTTTTCGCCGTCTTCGGTCGACATCTCCATCATGCGCTGTTCACGCTTAGTTGGTTCGCCATCGTAGACGCCGAAGACGGAGAGATGGCAGTCGCCGTAGAAGGCGGCGAGGCTCTGGTAGTCGGTTTGTTTCCACGCGGCGAAGGGGTGGTCGTGGCATTGGGCGCAGTCGATCCGCTGGCCGAGGAAGGCGCGGGTTGTGCGACTGGTCAGTTCGTTGACGTCGACGATGCCGGAGTCGTTCGCGGCGGCGGTGATGAAGTTGACGGAGGGCTTGCCGGTCCAGAGGCCTGTCTGGCTGATGAGTTCGTTGACCCATTGATCGTAAGGGCGGTCGTTGTGGAGTTGTTCGGCGATCCAGTTCTGGAAGCGGTCTTCACGGAAGACCAGGAAGGGCTTGTCGTCGGCACCGGCGTAAACTTTGGCTAAGCGTTCGGCGAAGTAGACGCTGAAGCGGGGATCGTCGAGCATTCGCTGTGTCCAGCGCGTGATGCGATCGGGGGCGGTATCGGCTTCGAAGGTGCGGATCTCTTCGAGAGATGGGATTGTGCCGTGGAGGGAGAGGGAGAGGCGACGGAGGATGGTCAGGTCGTCGGCCAGGCTGGTGGGAGCGGTTTTTTCGCGTGTCCAGGTTTGTTCGAAATAATGATCGATGCGGCTGGTGGCGGGAACGGGCTGTGCGCGTCGGGCGTTGGCTTGCAGTTTCTCGGGAGACGAAGCGGAACTGGTGACGAGGTAAATGACGCCGATGACGAGTGCGACGCCGCTGGCGAGATTTCGGAGGTGTTGGCGCCACATGGGAATAAGTCCGTGAAGAGACGGGGTTGTCGTGTATGATACTCGATGGATGGGGGGAAAGTTTCAGGAAATTTGAAACGCTGGGGAGAGGGGGAGAGTAAAACGGGGGGAGAGGAAACATTGACACAGAGGGTGGTCCAGCCGTTGATGGCTGGATCGACGAAGTCGACAAGAAGCATCGCCATACGCAGTCGAACCGAATTCACTCCTTCAATTCAAAATGGGTGCGTATGGTGACGCTTCTTGTTCGCTTCGCTCACCCAACCGTAAACGGATGGGCCACCCGGGAGTGTGAGTTTGGTGTGGTTCGGAGCCCCTACACGCACGCTGAAATCTGGTAGGCGAGTGAGAGCGAATGAGTGCCTATGCGCCACCCTCATCCGCCCTTCGGGCACCTTCTCCCCTCAAGGGAGAAGGGACAGTATGTGGGGCTGTTCACGGTTTCAAGGGTATGTGGGCTTTACGAAATTCGCAGAGATCCCTCATCCGACCTCGAAGACTCGGCCACCTTCTCCCCGGGGGAGAAGGGACATCGGAATGGAGTGACATGCTGCCCTCATTGTTCCATTAGTTTATAGACGGCTTGTTGGCGCGTTGCCCTCATCCGCCTTTGGCACCTTCTCCCGGGGGGAGAAGGGGTAAAATTTGTTGAGTGAACTATTATGTCATTTGTTGAGACACAACTTGAGCAGGCTCGGATTGGGATTGAGCTGGATGATGAGGGGTTTGCGCCCGTCGAGTCGTCGGTGGTAAAGGCGAGTTTGTGGGGGCGGGTTTGGGGTGGGGTTGGGAGTGTGCCGGGGTTTTTGTTTCGGTATGCAAGTTGGGTGGGGATGCTGGCGGTGTTGGCTGCGGTTCCTGTTGTGAATCTGTATGTGCTCGGCGTATTGATTGAGGTTCAGGGGCGGGTGGCGAAATCGAAGAGGTGGTTGATTGAGCTGCCGGGGATTCGAGTCGCCAGTCAGTTGGGGACGATTGCGATCTGGGCGTGGGTGTGGCTGGTCCCGATTCGGATCCTGGCGAGTTATGCGCGGGATGCTCATCTTATCAGTCCGGGGTCGATTGCGGATCAGCGGCTGGAGAAAGTGCTGGTTGTCGTACAAGCGATGATTGCAGTGCATTTGTTGATGGCGCTGATGGCGGGTGGGAGGACGTGGAATTTTTTGAATCCCGTCGTGAATGTCTGGCGGATCACGCGTCATGTGCGACAAGGAACGTTGTGGGGGCGATGGGATGCGACGTTGTCGGCGATGCAGGAAGATTTACAGCCGGGGCGGTATTTTGTGTTGGGGCTGAAGGGATTGCTGGGGGCTGCGGTGTGGCTGGTGCCGCCGACGGTTTTGTTTGCTGCGGCACAGAAGCCTGAGGGGGGAGGATTGCTGGTGATGCTGATTGGCGGGACGTTGCTATCGCTGGTGCTGACGTGGCTGCCGGGGTTGCAGACGCTGTTTGCGCGGGAGCATCGGATGCGGGATTATTTTCAGTTGTGGGAAGCCAGGGAGATGCTGGCTCGTCGCCCTGCCCTGTGGACGATCGGGATGCTGTTGTTTTTTGCGTTGGGGTTGCCGTTGTATCTGTTCAAGATCATCACTCCACCTGCGGATGCGATGTGGCTGGTGACGTTGATTTACATCGCGACGGTGTTGCCGACGAAGTTCATCGTGGGGTGGCTGGTGAGAGTGTCAGCGGAGGGGGCGAGGACGCCGTGGTATTGGCGATTGCCTTGGTATGTGGTGCAGACGTCGATTTGTCTGTTCTTTGTGTTTCTGATTTTCTTTACGCAGAACATTGCTGAGGACGGGAAGCTGGCGTTGTTTAAGCAGCATTTGTTTGTGTTGCCGTTTTGAGGGGGGAGAGACTTGAACCCTGCTGCGTCATTTTGAAATGAGAGCGTATGGTGACGCTTCTTGTTCGCTGCGCTCACCCAACCGTAAACGGATGGGCCACCCGGAGGTGCGGGATTGGTGGGGGGTGGAGCACTCGTCAGTGGGCTGCGTGCACGCTGAAAGCTGATAGGAGAGTGATCGCGAATGAGTGCCTATGCCCCACCCTCATCCGCCCTTCGGGCACCTTCTCCCCTCAAGGGAGAAGGGACGACATGTAAGCGTTATTCAATTCGCAGAAGTCCCTCATCCGACCTCGACTGTATTGATTTGCGAATCTGAGGTTCGACTCGGCCACCTTCTCCCCGGGGGAGTAGGATCAAAGACAGCTCCCGGGGGGGAGAAGGGCGTTAGGGGGACTCGTCGGTGGGTTTGGGGCGGGATTGGGGTTTGGGGGAGTCGCTGATGGGGTCGGTCCAGATTTTTAGTTGGCGACGGATTTCTCGGACCGAGGTTTTTTCGTGGAAGGTCAGCAGCGGTTCGTTGTCTTTGTCTTGAGAGGGGCCGTGGTGGTTTTCTAAGCGGTCGATTTCCTGTTCGAGGTAGCGGACCCATTCGGGGGCCTGGATGCCGGAGCCGAGGAGGGTTTCGGCGTAGGCCTGGATTTCGTGCTGGAGTTTGTCGAAGGCGGATTTGTTGGGATCGCCGGTGCGGGCGGCGTCGTAGGCTTGGCGCAGGTGGGTCTTCATGCGTGAGACGGCCAGAGGTTTGACGAAACGCTCGTGGAGGTGGTCGCTTAGTGACGGCAGACGCAGGCCGTACTGGATTTCGAGGGCCTTGAGGCGGTTGAGGTGTTCGTCGGCCTGGCGGACGGTGCGGAGGGTGAGGACCTGCTGCCAGGCCTGGGCGGCTTCATCGCGGCCGTGGGCGACGAGGACTTCGTGGGCGAGTTTGAGGGGGAAGAGGTTCCACTCGTCGCGTTCGTAGTCGGCTTCGACCTTGAGGAATTCGAGGAGGCAGTAGAACTTCTCGCCGTAATCGGATTCGGTCGTGGTGCTGTTGTATTCGAGGAAGCGGTCGAACTTATCGATGACGCAGTTGTAGATGGTCTCGAGGACGGAGGCTGCGTGGGCCATGTCGATGCGGCCGTTTTCGAGGTCGTCGGCAAGTTTGGACTGCTGGTAGTTGTCCTGATTTTCGAGGTAGTACTGGAGGTACTTTTCGACGCCGAGCTGGAGGATGCCGCGGACGTTGCCGAGCATGAGCATGCGGGCGTGGAAGAAGTCGTGGCCATAGTTTTTGATGAAGGCGACGACTTCGTTCCAGGTCGTTTCGTCGTTGAGGATCTCGACGGATGAGAGTCGCATGCTGCGCGAGTGCTTCATCCAGATTTCTTCGTAGTGTTTGACGATGGTGCCGACGAGGTTGACGAGTTCGTGGTCGCCGAAGTGGCCTCGGTGCCAATACTGGGCGGACTTCTGAAGGTTGACTAGAGAGGTTGAGAGGGCTAGGCGGAAGAGGCGGTCGAACTCGGTGATCGAGGGGCCTTGTGGTCGCATGCGGCGTTCCATGCGATAAGCCGAGTTGAGGACATGCCAGGTTTCTCGGTGGAGGCCGAGTTCGGGGAGGCGCGAGACGAGCGTCGTCATGATGGACTGGCACGTCTGGGCGGCGAGGACCTGCTTGGGTTCGCCTTCGTACTCGAAGGGGATGTAGAGAAGCGGCATACGCTTAAGGCGGTCGAGGACCGTTGGGAGGTGGCGCTGGACGCCGTGGGTGTTGTGATTGGTGAGGGCTTCGTAGAGAGGACGGAGGGCGCCTTTGATCATCAGCTCATCGGGTGGCGCGACTTCAGCGGGTAAGCAGACGGAGAGGGTCCAGAAAGCTTCGTGGAGGAGGACGTGGGTCGCGATCACGCTGTGAAGCATGTGATACTTGACCTGGTGCTGGATATCGAACTCGATGTTGTCATCGTGGCCGCCGATGTTTTCTTCGATGTTGAGTTGCCAGACGTCGTTGAGGAGGTCGAGCAGGTCTTCACGCATGCGGACGATCTGTTCGCACCAGTGGAGGACGACTTCCTTGATCCTGGGCTCAGCGAAGAGGCCTTCTTCGTGAATCGGCTTTTTCGCGGCGCCGTTTTTCTCGTTGGCCTGTTTGTCGTTGAAGTACTCGCCGGTGAAGCGCCAGAGGCGGGCGAGCGTCTGGAGGAAGCGCAGTCTGGGCTGAAGGGTGCGCTGGAGGCGTTCGAACTCGGTGGCGACGGGGGCGTGTCCGCCTTCATCAAGGGAGGAGTCCTGGCCGTCGTCGGTGGTGTCGCTGTAGGTGATGTCGTCGTAGGCGGCGGCGAAGACGTCTTCTTCGTCGCTAGAGGATTCTTCGCCGGGCCAGTTGCCGCCGGTGTCTGGTTTGTCCCAGTCGTAGAGGTGATCGAGTTCGTCGCGGTGATCGTTGCCGGTCTTGGGTTTCTGGGTGACCTGATCGAGTTTGGGGACGAGGAAGAATTCGCCCGCGTTGGCTTCGAGGAAGTCGAAGAGACGTTTGATCTGCTGGAAGCCGGCGGCGGAGTCCTTCTGCTGCATCGTGGTGGAGACGACGAGCTTGACCCAGCGCCAGAGGAGTTCGGTCAGCGAGGTGGCGGAGGCATCGAGGCCGAGTTCGGTGGCTTTGCCGGCCCATTCCATGAGAAGGCCCATGGAGGCGACATGGTCTTTGCGTTCGATGAGAGCAGAGATGACCTCGGCGAGGGAGGTGGTGTTGTCGAGGTGTTCGAGTTCCTGACGCCAGAAGGCGAGGTCGGCGGGTTTGGCGCCTTCTTCCTGCCAGTGTTTCATCATGCGGGCGACGGACTGGCTGGAGTTATAGAACTCGGAGCCAATGAGTGGCGGGAGGTCTTCGATGACGGTCGTGGCGTATTTGTCCCAGCTTTCCGACATGCGGCGCAGGGTGGCGGAGGCGTGATCTGCGGCTTCCTTCTGGTCGTTCAGAATGCAGACACTGACGACGCGGTGGAGCATCTGGAAGATCTGCTCGATGACGTCCATGAGGACTTCGACGCGTGGATCGGGGATCGAGTCATCGCGCGAGGAGAAGAGTGGGAAGTGACCCTGGAAGCCGAGGATGTTCCACGGGTCGACGAAGGCGCCGCATTGGATGCCGCGGTTGATGAGGTCTTCGATTTCCGTGACGAGTTCGGTAACGGTGTTCTCGTTAACAGCCGTGTTCGCCTCGGAAGGAGTGCGGCTGCCATCGGGGTAGTCGAGTTTGTAATGGACTTGGCGGATACGGCAGCGGACTTCGGTCTCGAAGCGGATGGAGAGTGCGGGGATTTCGGCGGCTTGTTCGCGGCTGGCTTCTGTGTAGCCGGCGCGAGCGTACAAGACGGCCAGTGAGCGGCTCATGAGCTGCTGGGCGCCGTAACGCGAGAGAACGCGGTTGAGGTGCTGACGGACGTGGCCGAAGGGTTGTCTGGTCGATTCCAGATGCTTGAGGAGGCGGTCTTTGCGGGCGCCGTCGGTGGTTTCGAGGAGGCGGTGATAGAACTCGTCGCGCTGACGGGCGACCATGGGGAGGAGGTTGGTCAGCGAGATGGTGGAGTGGTGGGTCGAGGGGCCTGAGCCGCTGATGGCGGAGGCCATGAGGATGGTGCCGCAGAGGGCTGCGGAGGCGTCGAAGTAGGCTTCTTCTTCGTCGACGATGCCTTTCTGGGAGTTGAGCCAGTCGAGGAGTGCATCGACGACGATCTTGCGGACGATGAAGCGGTGATAGTAATGATCGCCGCCGACCTGGGAGGGGTCCCATTCGCCGAAGAGGTAGTTGGTGCGACGGTAGACGGGGTGAGCGTGGTCGTACGCTCTGCAGTCGAGGGCGAGCTCGTGGAGTTCGTTGAGGTCGAAGTGGGCGCGCTGGATGATATCGGCGGGGGCGCGGCCGAAGAAGGCGAGCGTGTTGCCGATCAGTTTTTCGTAGGGGCCGTGGGCCATGCCACTGCCGGCGAAGTAGAGCGGGATGGGGCGGAATTTTTCGTGAGCGTAGGGCTGGTGTTGGGTCTGGTTTTCGAGGACGGCGAGGGGGCGGTAGCCGATGTAATCGTTGAGCTCATCGATCGCGGTGCGGGTGAGTTCCTGCGGGTTGCTCCAGAGAGAGGGATGCCTGAGGGTGGCTTCGAACATGACGGCGAGCAGGTAGGGCTGGTCGAAGTCCTGGGGCTTGAGGTGGAACAGCAGGTCGCGGTGGTAGTGCTGATAGCCCGGGAAGAGGTGATTGATCGTCAGGTCGAGCACCTGGCGCGCCTGGACAGCATTGGAGAATGCGGTATTGCTGGCGGAGAGATCGGCGAGATGTTCCTCGCTCGTCTTCCCGAACAGGCCACTGATGTCGGGCGAGCTGGTGCGGTGGTCGCGGTAGAAATCGTTGATTGCCGATCGAAACTGAGGATCTGGCGAGCCCTGAGAGAAGTTCAGATAGCCCAGTATCCGTCGGAAGAGATCGTGTACGCCTTGAGTCATGTGCAAATTCTATGTTTGAAACGTTGCCGTTTCTCGGCCCTATCAATCCATTTGTCGATCCGGCTGATCAGTCTGCCAACGCCAATAGGCGACCGAGATCCTCTCGAGAGAACCTATGGTGTTGGTGTACATCCGGTTGCGTTGAGGATCGCCATGATTTGTGACGTGTTCGCATCGCGACTTAAAGACATACCCGTGGCCTGATCGGCCAGAGATCAGCATATCTTAGCAGACGGGAGCGGGACAACCATAGCGAGTGAAAGCAATCCTTGGACGCATCGGTGTTTGTTTAATCGTTCCGTGTCTGGCGTGGTTTGCGATCGATCCAGAACAATGGGAGTCACGTCGGGAGTGGGGTTATGCCGATCATATCAGTCAGGGAAGCTCTGCGGACGCGGCATGCGCGGTCGGGAGTTTCCCAGATTCCCCGTTTTCAACCACGGATTGGTTTATGTCGACATCTGCACAGAATACCGGGAAAACACTCTCTTCAAAGATCTTGGGCGTTGTGACGTCTGCGGGCTTCATGGGAGTGATGCTCAATGTTGCGTTTTTTGCTGCGGTGCCTTATTCGCCGTGGCAGAGAGAGTTTCTGATCCGCTATTGCTGCGGTCACCCGATCAACATCAGTTCGCAGATCCTGTTTTTCTTCGGGATGGCGATCTACCTCAATAAACTGATCAGCCTGCGAAGAGAGCGGGCGGCGGTCAAAGAGTTGGGCTCGAAGCTGAGTCACGTCTCGGCGATCGATGGGAATGAAGCCTGGGTCGGGGAGTTTGCAGACGGGCATCGGGGGACGTATGCGGCGGAGAGGCTGCAGGATGCGGTGTCGTTTCGGCGTCATAACAGCGACGGGGACATGCGGGATCATTTGAAGTATCTGGCGGAGCTGGCGCTTGAGAAGCTGGGGCAGAGTTATCAGTTTGCTCAGACGATCATCTGGGCAATTCCGATTCTGGGGTTCCTGGGGACTGTCCTGGGGATCACGATCGCGATTGCGAATGTCACGCCGGATCAGCTGGAGTCGCATATTTCGGAAATTACGTCGGGTCTGGGAGTCGCGTTTGATACGACGGCTCAGGCGCTGCTGTTGAGTCTGGTACTGGTGTTTTCTTCTTTGATGGTTCGTAAGAAAGAGTCCTCGGTCCTTGATGCCATTGAGAGCATGGGGATGCAGTGGCTGCCGGGGCTGCTGAAGACACCTGAGCCGATGTCGCTGCAGCAAGCCGAGACGCAGGTGGCCCAGGAGCTGGTGCAGCAGTCGCATGATCTGCTGGAGTTTCATCAGAAGACCTGGCATGACACGCTGCGGGATTCGAGAGATCGATTTGAGCATACGCTCGCGATGCAGTCGCAGCAGCTGGAAGCCTCGTTGACGAGTGCGGGGGTCGAGACGATCTCTGAGCAGGCTCGTCTGATGCATCAGTTCCGGACGGAGACGATCACGCAGATTCAGCAGTTCCAGGAAGCGTCGTTCACGCAGATGATGCAGATGCGGGCGTCGTTCCAGGAGCAGGTCGACGAGCTTAAACAGATTGCTCAGCTGTATGCCAGCCTGCATGGTCAGCATGGTCAGTTGAAGGTGCTGCAGGAAAGCCTCGACCACAATCTGCAGATGGTCCAGCAGACAGATACGTTCCAGGAGACGCTGGAGACGCTGTCGGCGGCTGTGCAGTTGTTGGGGACACGGGTGCGGCATGCGGCGTAGGGAAGTTGTGTTTGACATTTTTCAGATGAAGACAGGGGGTTAATTCCTTGAAAGACTACCGCGTCGTTCACTCTCACCTTCTCGGCGAGAGTGAACTCCTTGCTCCCACCCGCTCGCCTTAGAGATATTCATTCGTATGAGTCGAAGTTCGCAGCAACAGATTGAAGTGAGTTTGTTTCCTTTTCTAGCCGTGCTGATGTGCGTGCTGGGGGCGCTCATTTTTTTGCTGTTGGTTGTGACGCGGATGATTCGTGAGGATGTTTACGCGGCTGAGTCGAAGAGTGCGGTTGAGGAGAGAGTTCCGGTCGTTGTGCCGGAGGTGACTGCCCTGCCCGTCCCGGTGGAGCCGGTGGCTGCGGTGCCTGTTATTGAGTTGCCTGTGGCGCTTGCGGAGTTGAGTTTTCCGTCGGTTGACTTGTCTGCGCTGGAGCAGCAGGTTGCGGAACTCAAGCAGCAGATTGCAAGTGGGCAGGCGAAACTGGACGCGAATGCGGCTCAGCTGACGGATGTGAATTCGCGGCTGGTCAGTCAGCAGCAGATGGTTGGTGTGCGTCAATCGCAGCTCGAGGAGGCGACTCGTCAGCAGTCATCATCTCAGCTGTCGGCGAAGTCGCTGGCGATGACAGGAGAAGAGTCACGTCGGAAGCTTGTTGAGGCGCAGGCAAGGCTGGAATCGATCGCTGCGGAGAAGGCGGCTTTGGAACAGGAGCGGTCTGCGTTGCTGCAGAGTTTGACGCAGTCGAGTGAGAAGCTGGCTCAGACACAGGCTCAGGCGGAGAAGATTGCAACGGCTCTGGATGAGAAGCAGAAGGCGATCAAGTCGGCGATGGAGGGATATCAGATTGTGCCCGTCGATTCGAAGACGGGGACGTCGCGCTATCCGATTCTGATTGAGTGTTCGCGAGAGGGGCTGCAGTTCCGGCCGGAAGGGCTGACGCTGGGGCCGGTGGATATGAAGGGGTTTACGTCGGGATTCAATCCGTTGCTGGCGGGGACGAAGGCGCTCATGTCGTATTGGGAAGGACAGATTCAGTCGGGGGGACAGCGACCTTATATTCTGCTGATTGTGCGACCATCGGGGATTGAATCCTTCTATGCGGCTCGGAAGTATCTGCATCCGCTCGAAACAGAGATGGGGTATGAGCTGATCAGCGACAATGTTCCGATCGCCGTGCCGCCGTTGAATGAAGAGGCGAAGAAGGTCCTCGAAAAGGCGGTTGCGGAATCGCTGGCGGCGCGGAATCGACTGGCGGAGAATGTGACGTCGTCGTCTCGTGGGGGTTTCCCGGAAATGGTCTCGAAGGGGGATAGCGCCTTCCGTAGTGGAAGTCCGCCAGCGGGTGGGATGCCGGAGTCTGGTTCGCCGATGCGAGGTGGTGCTCAAGGGGGGCAGAAGGGTCGCGGGAATAGTGAGAGTGAGATGGCCGCTGATCCGAAGGCGGGGCATTTCGATGCGACGAGTAATTCTGCGGCGACGGATGAGTCACGAGAGAATAACTCGAGTCGGCCTGACTTCACGGTGAGTTCGCCGAACTCCGTCCGCGGGGTGGCGCCGAAGAATCAAGAGGAGTCGCCGACGATTCGGTCTGGTGCGACGGCTTCTCAGGCAACGACCTGGGAGCAGGTCGCCAAGGATGCGAGTTCAGCGGAGGGATCGGACTCGGCGCCGGAGTCGGTGACGCGTCTACTGGCGAAGGGGGCGATGACGAATCGTGCGGGGCAGATCGGGATTGAGAAACGAGTGGCGGTCAGTCTCGATGCCGAGCAGATGCAGTTCGGCGACGGTCGACCTGTGTCGCTGGTGAATATTCAGTCGTCCGAGCAGTTCCGGAAGATATTCTGGGGGATGCTGGAGGCGGAAGTGGCGAGCTGGAAGTCGCCGCCGCAGGGGTTTTATTGGACGCCTTCGATCAAGTTTTATGTCAGCCCGGGGGGGAATCGGCATTACACGCGCATCGAGACGTCGCTGAAGTCATTGCGGATACCGATTACGGTGGAGCAGACGCTGGAGGCGAGATCGAGTGTCGCGTCGCCGGATCTGGATCAGGCGTTTCGGTGAGGGGAGTCATGAGTCGTGAGTCATGAGTCATGAGGTTTTAGGTTCGTGCATTTCCTCATGACTCACGACTAATGACTCATGACAAAGCAATGAAGTGATGATGAAGTTTGCCGTGTTTTTTCAGGTGTAAGTGATGTCACGACGAGCACAACCTGGTGAGATGGAATTTGGGTCTGACTCGTTTCTCGACATTGTCGCGAATCTGGTTGGGGTGTTGATCATTTTGATTGTGATCATGGGGATTCGTGTGGGGGTGCAGGCGCGGGAGAATGCGCGACGTCAGCGGGAAGAGACGGCTGCCAGGGTTGCGGTGGTTGTGGAGGAGAAGCCCGTGGTGCCGGCGGTGGTGAGTCCTCCGGTTCCGGCTGGGCCGACGCTGGAGGATCTTGCGCAGCGTCAGCAGCAGAATGCGCGGGTGGAGCAGGCGAATCTATCTCGTCGTCAGCAGTTTGAATTGCAGCAGCAAAAGCAGATATCGCTGCAGGCGGAACTGCAACATTATCAACAATCGCTGCTGCAAATTGCTGTCATGGATCAGCAGGTGCAGACACAGATGTCGGCAGCGCAGTCGGCGCTCGTCGAGACGAGTCAGGCTTTGCAGCAGTTGGATGAAAGTCTGTCTGAATTGCAGCGACGCGAGGATGAGTTGTCGGGGAAAGTCGCGCTGGGACAAGGGAAGCTGAAGGAACTCGATGCGACGACGAAAGCGGTCTTTTCAAAACTGTTGAGTGAGCAGTCGCAGACGGACGCGCTCAAAGCGGAGATCGCGCGTCTGTCGGTTCAGCAGGATCAGATCCGGGGGGAGATTGAAGAGCAGTTTGCGGCGGCACAGTCGCATTTAGCGGTGTTGCAGAAGATTGGCGAGACGCCGCCAGCGATGAAGCAGATCACTCACCAGATGACGTCGATGGGGGCGATCGTGGTGAAAGAGGAGGCGCACTTCCGGCTGCTGAATGGGCGGATTTCGTACGTGCCGGTGCTGGAACTGGTGGAACTCGTCAAGAAGGACATGGAGCAGAATAAAGACAAGCTGCTCAAAGGCGAGGCGACTTATGGAACTGTCGGGCCGATCAATGGTTACTCGCTGAGGTACAAGGCATCGAAGCAGGAGATCTCGGTGGTTGATGAGTTGCGGATGGGAGGCGGGATGGTGCGGATTGGGGTGAATTACTGGGAGGTGTTCGATGCGGGTGTCGATGAATCGGAGCCGTATGAGATTGCGAAGATGCCCAATTCGATGTTCATCGATCGCGTGAGGGCGATGAATCCGAATGAGAAGAGTGTGACGATGTGGGTTTATCCGGACAGCTATGATCTGTACCAGCAGTTGCGCGGGACGCTTGATAAAGCGGGGCTGACGGTGGCTGCCCGGCCGCTGCCTGCGGGGATTCCGATTGCAGGATCGCCGACGGGGTCGAAGTCTTTGTCGCAGTAGGGGGGCGGGAGGAAGAGGAGACTGGAACGCAGTGGTCGCGGAGTTACGGAGAATGGGAGTGTTGTTAAGTGTCGACGGTTGCTGATGAGAGTTTTATTTTGACAATAAACCAAGTAGGACATTTTTTGCATACTGCTGGCGAAAGGCGATCAATTTTTTGATTCGATCGATGTCTGATCGCACGATATGGGCACAATGCACGTCAATCACGGGATAGACGATTAACAGCAGCAGCGCCATCGGTCCTGTAAATGTTCCGTCGGGCAATGCTCCCATAATCAGTGCGACTGCTAACAGGTTCTGGAAGAACTCAGAAAATGGCTTACCTGTCGATAGGAGGTCACGCGGTTCCAGAAGGCCGGCGTCTTTCAGCCAGGCATACCATGATAGCCGTCCGATGTAGTAGCCTAAGAAAAGGGGCGCTGTTGTCATTGCCCAGACGTAACTGAACGAGGCTCGATCCTGTGTCGTCAACCCAAGCCATGAATAACCTAATACTGCCATCATCCAGAATACGATAATACAGAAAATTGCCGCGGCGATCGCTTTTATTGCAACCGGACGTCTCGAAGAGATTTGCTCGGCGAAATGAGTTTGCGGGACGATTTCGACCGCGTATTTCAGTGGTGTGCGTGGTCGATCGACATAAATCAGTGAACACGGCTTCGAATGAGCCCAAGAGAAATTCCGGTCTTCGTTCAAAACTCCCTGTCGCATTTGAAGACCATCAATCGGAAAGGTTGACGTCCAGAGCCAGCCGTGGATGGAAATCTCACTTGGATTCAAAGAAATTCGATAGCGATAAAAACGAGCCAACAGCATGCTGATTGAGAAATAAGCTGAAAAAACAGAGGTCGACACGACTGAAATAAAGACAAGCGGTGTCCAGCCATTTGCTTCAGCAATCCAGAAAGTGGTGACCGTAATCGCAACTGACAAAGTGACCGGCCAGATAAGCGCACTAAGCCAGAACCTTGGCCAGCTGATGTGGTCGAGGTAGCGGATTTCAGAGATGAGAATGGGCTCGTGATGTGTCATGAGAGGTGTGTATTTGAAACTGAATAGGTGCCTGTGCATAGTTTAGCGGAGAGAATCGGATGCGTCAGTTTGAATCCAACAGAATCATTTTTCTTTTTTATCGGGTTGTTAGAATTGTGGCATGGAACAACCAACTGTTGAAACTGTGAGAGCGTTGGAGTCGTCGCGGCGTGGTGTCGGGGTGTATCGGAATGCGTATTGGCGGACGTTGCAGTTTGCGTTGCAGAATGTTTTTGCGCTGTGGTTGAATTATCGGGCGTACAAGATTGAGAATTCGCCGAAGTCGGGGGGTGGGTTGCTGGTGGCGAATCACCAGTCGTATCTGGACCCGCTGCTGGTCGGGCTGCCGTTGACGCGGCCGGTCAGTTTTCTGGCGCGGGACTCGTTGTTCAAGGTGCCGGTGATCGGGTGGATTTTGCGTAATACTTATGTGATGCCGATCAATCGTGAGGCGGCGAGTACGGCGAGCTTGCGTGAGTGTTTGAAGCGGATGGAAGAGGGGTATCTGGTGGGGATGTTTCCCGAAGGGACCCGCTCGCTGGATGGGACGATCGGGGAACTCAAGCCGGGATTTCTGGCGTTGATGCGACGATCGAACCTGCCGGTGTATCCGGTGGGGATTGCGGGGGCGTATGAGGCGTTTCCGAAGGGGGCCTGGTTTGTCAGGCCCAAGCCGGTGCGGGTGGTTTATGGGGAGCCGATTACGCGGGAGGAGTTGACGCCGTATCTGGAGAAGGGGCGTGAGGCGGAGTGTATGGAGTTTATTCGCGGGCGGTTGGAGCGGTGTTTTGTTGAGGCGAAGGAGTGTTTAGGCGAGCGGGGGGTGTGAACTGGGTGAGGGATCCATGAAAGAAAGAGAGTGTGGCTTTGGCGTACTCTGAGTGGCAGTGGTAGTTGATAGCACAAGGGACAGGGGGTTAATCCCTGAGAAGACTACCGCGTCGCTCACTCTCGCCTCCTCGGCGAGAGCGAACTCCTTGCTCCCACCCGCTCGCCTAAGAGGGATTATTCGCGGACGTATTTGCGGAAGAGGTCGAGGAGTTGGTGGGTGATGGGGCCGGGTTTGCCGGTGCCGATTTGGCGGCCGTCGACTTTGGTGACGGGGATGACTTCGGCGGCCGAGCCGGTGAGGAAGCATTCGTCAGCGATGTAAACATCGTGACGGGTCATGGTGACTTCTTCGAAGGGGATGTTGGCTTTCTTCGCGAGGTGAATGACGGCGTTGCGGGTGATGCCTTCGAGGATGCCGGAGTCTTTGGAGGGGGTCGTCAGCTTGCCGTTTTTGACCAGGAAGATGTTGTCGCCGGTGCATTCTGCGACATCGCCTTTATGGTTCATCATGATGGCTTCTTCCTTGCCCTGATCGATGGCTTCGATCTTGGCGAGGATGTTGTTGAGATAGTTGAGCGACTTGACGCGTGGCGAGAGGGCCTGGGGGTGGTTACGGATCGTCGAAGCAGTGACGATTTCCATGCCGTTTTCGTACATTTCCGCCGGGTACATTTTGATCTGGTCAGCAATGATGATGACCTGAGGATTGGAAGTTCGACGGATATCGAGGCCGAGGCTGCCTGCTCCGCGCGTGACGACCAGACGGATATAACCATCGGTCAGGCCGTTGGCGGCGACAGTTTCGTTGGTGGCGTTGATCATTTCTTCCGGCGTCATCGGGATGACGAGGCGGATGGCTTTGGCGGATTCGTAGAGGCGGTCGATGTGCTCTTTGAGGAGGAAGACCTTCTTGCTGTAGATTCTCAGTCCCTCGAAGATGCCGTCGCCGTATAGCAGGCCGTGATCAAAGACGCTGACCATGGCTTGTTCTTCGGGGACGAGCTTATTGTTGAGGTAAATGAGTTTGGGCATGAGAGCGAGTTTTCACCACAGAGGACACAGGGTTATACAGAGAAGACAATGTCGAATTTAGCGGATCGAGTTTACTCCGCCTAGGAATAGAGGAGAGACAATCAGCACTTCGAACGGTTCGGTAACATGGTAGGAGCCCGCGAAATTGATCTAACACTCAGGCGAGTTTGATGAGGAAGGTTTTTCGGGACCACATCCTGGAAAAAGTTGGTTCTTGTTTGGGGCAGATGTGATCTTGCCATCGAGTAAGTCGAGATACGCTTGACCGAGCTCAATCAGTCGCCATGTATCCAAGTCACTGTCGAATTGGCCAGGTTGATTTCTCGGCCACATGAGATTCAGGACATCTTTGCTAATCTTTTGTGGAGCTACCTTTAGCGATTTCATGAGAGAATTTATGGCATTGCGGACCGTCTGTTCGCCCCTCGGTGTGGAAACTGCTTCTTCGAGGCCTTCGAGGACGCATCCATTCAAATAGCCTAGCGAGGCGAAAAGCCATTGATTTCGAATTTGATGCTCAATGCAATTATCTTCATCACCACTTTCCACATGGAGTGAAAGAAATCTCAGCCAAACTTCAAGCAGTCCATCAATGACCCAGAAGCCACGATTGCCAATCCTGACGGTCGATGTCCCCATCTAAAGAAGTCCTGCGATGAATCAAAGTTCAATAACGATTGGACACAATCAGAAGAATGACTCTAAATAGGGACCTGGGTTCGGTGCGGCGAGTGCTGTTCAAATGTGGGAAATGAAGACAGGGGGTTGACACCCCCCGCTCGCCTTAGAGGTTAGGCGGCGATGTTTTGGGTGATGGTGTCGATGCGGCCGGCTTTGAGTTGGACGATGCGGCTGCTGCGTTTGGCGATCATCTGGTCGTGAGTGACCATGATGATGGTGAGTTTCTGGTCTTCGTTGAGGAAGCCGATGAGGTCCATGATTTCCTGGCCGGTGGAGGCGTCAAGATTGCCGGTTGGTTCGTCAGCCAGGAGGACCTGTGGATTGGTGACGAGAGCGCGGGCGATGGCGGTGCGTTGCATTTCGCCGCCGGAGAGTTCGGAGGGGCGGTGTTTGAGGCGGTGGGTGAGGCCGACTTTGTTGAGGATGTCGCGGGCACGGTCTCGATAGGCGGAGCGATTTTTGAGGTAGCCCCAGATCGATTCGCGGATCATGGCGGGGACGAGGACGTTTTCGAGGACGGTCAGTTCGGGCAGGAGGTGATACGACTGGAAGATGAAGCCGAAGATGCGGTTGCGGAGCTGGTCTTTGGTGCGGGCGGGGAGGTCGTCGATGCGCTGGCCATCGAGGCAGACTTCGCCGATGTCGGGTGAGTCGAGGAGGCCCAGCAGGTGCAGCAAGGTGCTCTTGCCGGAGCCGGACTGGCCGACGATGGAGAGGAACTCGCCTTTGCGGACGCAGAGGTCAACGCCTTGCAGGACGGGGACTTTCATCTCGCCCTTCATGTAGGCTTTATCGATGGCGGTTGCGCACAATTGAAGTGGCTGCATCGACAGGACGCTGTTGACCGACTGAGGCTTTACGGCGGGGATGGTAGCAGTTTCGATCGACATAAGTGCTTCACCTGAAAAATGACACAGAGGTCACAGAGATCACCGAGGAATACCTGGGTCTCTGTTTTAACTCGCTCTGTGTGCTCTGTGATCTCTGTGTCTAATTCAGTTTTTGATAGTTGTTCGCATGCGCAATACTACTCGTAACGCAGGGCTTTGACGGGGTGGAGTCGCGAGGCGCGTCGGGCTGGCAGGACGCTGGCGAGGACGGCGATCGTGATGGCTCCGAAGGCGACCCAGAAGACCATCATCGGCGAGACGACGGTCGGGATTTCCGGGAAGTAATAGATGGTTTCGTCGAAGACTTTGCGGCCGGTTAGAACGGTGATCCAGCCTTCGATGACGTTGATGTACTCGACGAAGAGGAGTCCGAGAGCGACACCAACGCCTGAGCCGACGATGCCCAGGCCCAGTCCGTAGGAGAGGAAGATCGACATGACGCCTGACGAGGAGGCGCCAAGGGCTTTGAGGATGCCGATGTCGCGGGTCTTCTCGACAACGATCATGTAGAAGATCGCGAGGATGCCGAAGCCTGCGACGGCGATGATCAGGAACAGCAGGACGTTGAGGATGGCGGATTCGACTTCCACAGCGGCGAGGAGCGGGCCTTGCTTTTGTTCCCAGGTTTTGACGGAGAACTGGTGAGAGGGGAAGGCATCTTGAAGGAGTTTGACGACGACGTCGGCATCGGCGTAGTTTTTCAGTTTGATCTGGATGGCGGAGATGGAACGCTGGCCGGTTTGTTCGACGAGCATACCGCGGACGCGCTGGAGGTCTTCGAGGTTGCACATGACGAGGTTGGAATCGTACTCGGACATGCCGGACTTGAAGATATCGACGATGGTGGCTGAGAAGTGAGCAGGTTGCGGTGGGCGGCCTGCGGTGATGGTGGAGAGCTTCACGTCGTCGCCTGGGCGAGCCATCATGAAGGTTTCCATCTTGCCGGTTTCAGGATCCTTGTAGGGATAGCTGATGAGGCCTTTGCCGACGTAGACACGGGCCGCCATCGGAGCAGCGGGATCGACTGGCTCTTTGGACTGAGAGGACATGGTTTGGCCGAAAGGGTCCTCGAAATTGAGTTCGGAACCACTCACAGCTGTTTCCCAGGGGTTGATTTCGCCAGCTGTCTTGCCATCGGCGTGCATGGAGGTCTGGACAATTCCTTCTGCAGCGACTTCGGTTTGAGGTTTGGTCGGAGCAGGTGGAACGCCGAGAGAGACGCCGTCATCATCGAGGCGGGCGAAGTTGGAATTGGCGTTGAAGATCTGCGACTCGTCCTGCATCCAGGCCTGCTGGTCGAGCATGAGGCGAGTTTTGTCTTCCCGGTATTTCTGGGCTTCTGGAGTCAGATTCCAGGTGGGGACGACTTCGCGACCGTGTTCGGCAGGGCCGGTGGTGGTGGTCTTGACCTGGTAACTTTCGAGGTAATCTTTGAGAGGACCGACTTCGGATTTCCCCTTGGGATCGATGCCGAGGAGCGTTACCGGGCGGGTGATCCACTGACCGGCGTAGTAGAAGTTCATCATGCCGTAGATTTCGATCGTCGGCGTCATGGCTTCGATGTACGGGCCGGCTGCATGGCGGGCCAGAGCCATCTGGCGATCGGGATTATCGACGCCATCAAGGCTGTGTGATTCGACGATAATATCCGCGAGGAGGCCGTGAATCCGGTCCTTCATCTGCGTTGCGAAGCCAGCCATCACGCTGTTGACGACGATCATCGTCGCGACGCCGAGCATGACACTGATCACGCTGGCTAGAGCGATGAAACGTGTCTTCAGATACCGCTCGCAAAGAAGCAGTTTGTACATAAAGCCGTCCTTGGCTAATCGTCTGAGAATCCATTCACGAAATCATGTCGTAACGGATCGCGAAGTTTTTGGCTACCTCGATTTGCAATTTTTTCATTTGGGGAGAGGGTAGCCCGGGTTGTCCCGAACCCGGGCGTGCCGCTTCGGCACGAGAGAAACACGGGAATGGGCGTCCAGAGTGCATTCGATGTGTTTCTTGCGACGGGTGGCCCAGCCGTTCATGGCTGGGTGAGCACCGCGAACAAGAAGCGTCACCATACGCTTCCTGTCTGAACTTGCGGTATTGATGTGAGTTGTAACCGCATGACGCTCGCTTCTTGTCGACTTCGTCGATCCAGCCATGAACGGCTGGACCACCCGCGGTCTTGGTACGCAGGAAACACGGAATGGACGTTCGATGCGCGCTCGACGTGTTTCTAGCGGCTTCGCCGTCCGGGTTGGGGACAACCCGGACTACCCTTTTGGGGTTGGGGGCAACTTGGACTACCCTGTTGGTTAGGAGTGATCGTGGTCATGGTCGTGATCATGATCGTTGTGGCAGCCTGCGTTGCCTGTTTTGCCTATGATGACGCAGTCGCCCTGGGCGAGGCGGCAGGCGGCGGCTTCGTGGCAGCGTTCGATCTGGATGGTGGGGTGGGCGATTTTGAACTGGCGGTCGAGGTTGGTGCAGATCTGGCCGAGGAGGTCGTCGTCGTTGGTGGAGTCGGGACGGACGAGGTGGACGGTGAGGGCGTTTTCGGTGGTGCTCATGGCCCAGATGTGGAGATCGTGAACGCTGGTCACGCCGGGGAGCGACTCGAGGTAGCTGCGGATTTTTTCGATGTCGATGTTGTCGGGGACGCCGAGGATGGCGAGGTGGAAGGAGCGTCTGAGAAGATCCCAAGTGCTCCAGAGGATGATGGCGGCGATGAGAAGGGAGACGGTGGGGTCGATCCAGGTTGCGCCGGTCCACATGATCCCTAGACCTGCGATGACGACGCCGAGAGAGACGAGGGTATCAGCGGCCATGTGGAGGAAGGCTCCTCGGACGTTCAGGTCGCCGTGTCGGCCACTGGCGAAGAGCATGGTCGTGATGCCGTTGATGACGATGCCGACGCTGGCGGTCGCGATGATGAGGGGGCCAGCGGTTGTTTCGGGAGCCCAGAAGCGTTCAATGGATTCCCAGGCGATGCCGCCGATGGCCATGAGTAAGAGGAGACCGTTGGCGAGGGCAGCGAGGATCGTTGTGCTGCGGAGGCCGTAGGTGTGTCGGTTGCTGGATTGAAAGGTGGCGAGGTAATTGCCACCCCAGGCGAGGACGAGGCCGAGAACGTCGCTGAGGTTGTGGCCTGCATCGGCCAGGAGCATGAGGGAACCGGTCCAGAAACCGGCGGCAGCTTCGATGATCACGAAGAGGACATTGAGTCCGATACCGATGGCGAAGGCGCGGGAGAAGTTTTCGGGGATGTCATGATCGTGGTCGTGGGCGTGCATGAGAGTATCGTCTGGTTGTGTGACGGAGTTTGTCAACACAGGAATCGATTGCACGAGATGGAAGAGTTGAGTCAGGCTTGGGTGCAGAAATGAGGAATTCAGAGACGTTGCGGCAGTGTACGAATGCTGGTTTCCCGGAAACGTGTTCTTGTTCGTCGCAAAGCTGCCATGCTTTCAACGCATAGCTCCTACAACCAAAATACATTGGAAACATTGAACATCTGATATGATACTAAGCAGAGACCAGCCTGAAATCCATTGCGCGTCGGCTGGTGTCTTCTGGTCTCACGTTTTTCCATCAATGTTCGAAGGACACGAATTATGCTCATGCGCTCCTCTTATCATCGCTTAGCTATCGCAGCCATGATCACCTCGGCGGTGTTGACCTCCGCTCGCACGATGAAGGCTCAGGAAAAACCTGCCGCCGATATCGCGCAGTGTCCCGTCATGGGTGAATCGGCTGGTCCTAACCGGACCACGCTGGCGGGCTCGATGTCCAACGACCAGTGGTGGCCGAACCAGCTCAACATCGACATCCTCCATCAGAACTCGACCAAGAGTAATCCGATGGGCCCGAATTTCAATTATGCTGAAGAGTTCAGCAAGCTCGACATCGCGGCCGTCAAAAAAGACATCAAGGAATTGATGCACACCTCTCAGGACTGGTGGCCAGCGGACTATGGTCACTATGGTCCGCTCTTCATTCGTATGGCCTGGCACAGCGCGGGGACGTATCGCGTGGAAGATGGTCGCGGCGGGGCTGGTTACGGCACGCAGCGGTTTGCACCGCTCAACAGCTGGCCGGACAACGCCAGTCTCGATAAGGCCCGTCGTCTCATCTGGCCGATCAAGCAGAAGTACGGCAACAAGATTTCCTGGGCGGACCTCATGGTCCTCACTGGCAACTGTGCCCTCGAAGATATGGGCGTGAAGACTTTCGGGTTTGCGGGTGGTCGTGAAGATGTCTGGGAACCTCAGAAGGATATCTTCTGGGGACCTGAAAGTGTCTGGCTGGGGGACAAGCGTTACACGGGTGATCGTGAACTTGAGCGACCACTGGCTGCCGTCCAGATGGGTTTGATCTATGTCAATCCAGAAGGCCCGAACGCGAATCACAAGCCGGAGACGGCCGTTAAAGATATTCGCGAGACCTTCACCCGCATGGCGATGTCCGACGAAGAAACTGTCGCGCTGATCGCTGGTGGTCACACGTTCGGCAAGGCTCACGGTGCGGTTGCTCCGTCCAACATTGGACCTGAACCGGAAGCGGCTCCGCTGGAAGAGCAAGGCTTTGGCTGGAAGAACAAGGTCGGCAAAGGCAACGCTGAGTTGACTATGACCTCAGGACTCGAAGGGGCCTGGACATCGACGCCGACACAGTTCTCTTCCGAGTACCTCGATAACCTCTTCAAGTTCGAGTGGGTTCAGCAGAAGACGCCCGCCGGGGGGACTGTCTGGGTTCCTAAGGATAACGGCGCCGCTGGGACTGTTCCTGATGCCCACATCAAGGGCAAGACGCACCAGCCGATCATGTTCACGACGGACCTTGCTCTCTTGCAGGATGCCGAGTACAAGAAGATCGCCAAACGCTTCCAGGAGAATCCAAAAGAGTTCGAGCTCGCCTTTGCCAAAGCCTGGTACAAGCTGACGACTCGCGACATGGGGCCTGCTGCTCGCCTGCTCGGTAACGAAGTTCCACCACCACAACTGTGGCAGGACCCTGTTCCCGAGGTCGACTTTGTCCTCGTTGATGAGCAGGACGTTGCGTCACTCAAGAAGAAGATTCTTGAATCCGACCTGTCTGTTTCTCAACTTGTTTCGACTGCGTGGGCTTCTGCTTCAACGTTCCGTGGCGGCGATAAGCGTGGTGGTGCCAACGGTGCCCGGATTCGTTTGGCTCCTCAGAAGGACTGGGCGGTCAATGAGCCTGCTGAACTTCAGAAGGTTCTCGCCAAGCTCGAGAAGATTCAGAAAGACTTCAACGCCGCTCAGAAGAATGGCAAGAAGATTTCTCTGGCGGATATCATTGTCCTGGCTGGTTCTGCGGGAATTGAGAAGGCAGCCAAAAATGCTGGTCATGATGTGAAGGTGCCGTTCTATCCAGGACGTACCGACGCGACTCAGGAGATGACGGATGTCGCCTCTGTTGCTTACCTCGAACCGAAGGCTGATGGTTTCCGTAACTATTACAGCCATGGGCTTGATCGACCAGCGGAAGAGCTGCTGATCGATCGTGCTCAGAAGCTGATGCTGACGGCTCCTGAGATGACGGTCCTTGTCGGCGGGATGCGGGTCCTCGATACCAATGTCGGCATCCCCGGCATGGGTATCTTCACGGATCGTAAGGAGGCGCTGACCAATGACTTCTTCGTCAACCTGCTCGATATGAGTACCGAGTGGAAGAAGTCAGCTGTCTGTGATCACTTCTTTGAAGGACGCGATCGCAAGACCGGCAAGATGAAGTATACCGCGACCTCGGTCGATCTGGTCTTCGGCTCCAACTCGCAACTGCGAGCAACCGCTGAGGTTTACGCGACCAGCGACTCGGAAGAGAAGTTTGTTAATGACTTCATCGCCGCGTGGACAAAGGTCATGAATCTGGATCGCTATGATCTTGTCAACAAGCCGAAGAAGGCAACCCCTGCCGTCGCGGTCGGGCAGAACTAATCGTCACTTAGGCGACTCGATAACTCAGAAAGACGTCCCGCTTGTGAAAAGCGGGGCGTCTTTTTTTGTGAATACCTTGGGATCTCTGCGGTTGACGTAGTACGGTGCTGGTGAGGTTTTGTGAACCGCATCCAATTCGCGACCAAAGTCTAAATAAACGTCGGGTGTCGATCTGGTGCGGTTTGAAGACTCACCGGCACCTTACGAATGCATGTGAATGCTCATTGCTATGACGACACTTTCCATTGATCGAATGACTCCGACGCTTCGGCCACGCTATCCGCTAGTCGGTTATCATCGGTGGTCGAATCTGCTGTTTATTCACTGGCGTGTTCCAGTGGAACTTGTTGCTCCTTTGATACCGGCTCAATTGACTCTTGATACCTGGGACGGGGATGCATGGATCGGGTTGGTCCCTTTTGAGATGTCAGGAGTGAGGCCGTGGTGGTCGCCGGCGGTGCGTGGGATTTCTGCGTTTCTTGAGACCAACGTTCGTACGTATGTACATTACCAGGGACGCGATCCGGGGGTCTGGTTTTTCAGTCTGGATGCTTCGAATCCGATTGCCGTCAAGCTGGCGCGGTGGTTCTGGTATTTGAGTTACTATGACGCGAAGATGATGTCGCGGATCGAGACGGATTACTGGGCGTTCTCCAGTCAACGTAAAAATCAGACGATCGGTCAATTGAACTGTGCAGCCCGCCTTGGCAGTCCCCTGCCCTGCGCTGAGCCGGGGACGCTCGATCACTTTTTGATCGAGCGGTACATTCTTTATGCTCAATCACCACGCGGCGGGCTCTATCAGGGGCATGTGCATCATCTTCCCTACGCTTTGCAAGAAGCCACCCTTGAGCATTGCGAGCAGTCATTGCTTGATGCGGCGGGGATTCCAGTCAGCGGAGAGCCGGTGCATGTGGTGGCCAGTCCAGGAGTGAATGTCGAAGTCTTCCCCTTGCGTCGGTTGGTTTGAGCGGGCGTTTGAAGTAATCTTCAGCGGAAGATTTCTTCAAGTTGTCTGCTTCAACCATTCAGGACGGCTCTACGACATGTTTCCTTATCGCGGTCACACGGCTCTCATTACTGGCGCATCGATTGGTATTGGCGAAGAGTTCGCGCGAGTCCTTGCAGCACGAGGGATGAACCTCGTCCTCGTGGCTCGCAATACTGACAAGATGAACGTGATCGCCAGTGACCTCAGGACCAAGCATGGAACTCAGGTCCATGTTATCGGCTGCGACCTGAGTCGAGATACCGCAGCGACGGAACTCGCCGAGGAGGTCAAAAAGACCGGCGTCACAGTCGACCTGCTGATTAATAACGCCGGCTTCATGACGTATGGCCCGTTCGAGACGATCGATCCTGCTCAAGAACATAAGGAGATCATGGTCAACATCACTGCGATGGTCGACCTGACTCACATCTACCTGCCGGGGATGCTCGATCGTCGCATGGGGGGCGTGATCAACGTGGCGTCGATTGCAGGCTTCCAGCCGATCCCTCTGCTGACGACCTACGCGGCAACGAAGGCGTTTGTGATTTCGTTCTCGGTGGCGTTGTGGGAAGAATGTCGAGGTCGCAATGTCCGCGTGCTGGGTCTGTGTCCGGGGACGACGAAGACAGAGCTCTTCGAACGTGCTTCAGCTCAGAACGCCGCGGTTGGTGGGGTACGAACGGTCCAGCAGGTTGTGGCGACGGCGCTGAAGGGGCTGGATCGTAAGAAGAGTCTTGTGGTGGATGGCTTCAAGAACAAGCTGCTGACGGAGGGGCCGCGTTTTATTCCTCGCTGGTTTGCGGCGATTTGTGCGGGGCAGGCCGTGAAAGCGAAGAAGTAAGTCGATCGAGCGTGAGGGCATGAGGAGCAAAAGTTTGTAAAAAGAGGGTGCTGTGCAGGGTGAATGTTTGACACGGTGTGAACCTTGATATTGAATAAGGACACTCGCGAACAGTTAACCTCACGAATGAAAAGAAACGATGATCGACCCAGTCAACTATTACGAACCGATGGCTGCTATTGTTGATGATCGCGAATGCCCAGGCTGTGGCGAATCCATCGACATGAAAGCCAAGGTCTGTCCTCATTGTCAGGCCGATGTGCTCGCTCTCGACAAGAAAGTTCGAGGCAAGATTCCACGAGGAGTCAAGGTTCTTGCTTATCTGTATTTTGTCATCGCTGCGTTTATGTGTCTGGGCTTATTTGGAATTCTCGCGGTGATGCGAGGAAACCCGGTGTTGGCGATTGTCACTGGCACAATGTACTTGGGAATTATCAGCCTCGTCATTGCTCTGGCGGTCTCGTATCTCAAAGGCTATCAGTGGTCATGGTGGTACACGGTGGCGAGTAGTTTCATCGCGATCCTCACAACTCTCTATGGGATCGCTGCAATTCAATTGAAATGGCAGGTTTTGCCGGCACAGGCTCCGATCGGGATGGTGACCGGCTTCCAGATTGGTAGCATCGTTGTCGTGATGATCATTCTGGCTACCTTTCTCTGGCCTGATGCCAAAGAGTATTTCCGAATTCAGAATGCAGGCTGGAAGAGATTGCTGCTTGCGATAGTGGCTGTTTTTGCCTTCCAGTTTCTGCTCTTCTCGCTTCCAACCATCGCGGTGAGCTATTTCATGGGGCCGGAAGCACTTGTTCCGAAGTTTCCCGATCAAAATGAGTTCTGAAAAAACTGTTTTGCTTTCCAAGGGAGATACAGAGTTCATTCTGACGGCGGCAATCGTTCTTGTCCGCTTAGGGCATGTGCTGGCGGGTGTGGTTGTCTTCATCGGGACTTCTGCTTTGATGGATCTGCCAAACGATCTCATAGGCTATTTTGAAAGTGAGGAGGAGTTCGTGTCGCTGAAAGAATGAGAATCGATGTCTCGTTCAATGTCAGTTGCTTCACGCATTCACTCAGAGTGGTCGCATAGATGTCTGTGGATAAGACGATTGGGAAGTTATGTCTGTAGAGTAGGCATTGCTCTGCTTTGCACGTGCCTGTCGTTTATTTGTATACTGACGGCCTGTCACGACAACCACTTGTTTTCCTGTACCGATCAGTGCACCCCTGGTGGCGCTGACCTTGAATAGATTAAAGCGATTCGATGTCAAATTCTTTGCCTCCGAGACCTAAGCGGACTTCGTCATCGTCCAAGCCACGTCGAGCTGAAGCTCGTGATGTGAAGAGTAGCGGGAGCAACACCAAGAAAACGCGTAAGAAGAAGTCGTCAACGCCAGCATGGTTACCATTTGCAATCGGCGGCGGTGTGCTGGCTGTTGTCATTGTTGGCGTGGTGATCATGTCTGGACCTGGCATGAAGCCACTTGCTGGTGTCGCGACAAGTGCCCTCGGTCTGGGAGACAGCCATCGATCAATCATGGCAGATGAGCTAAACTTTCAGCTCGATATGATCGACAGGATGGATCAGATCATCGCAAATAACGAGCCGGATAAAGTCGGCAGTATCTTCGCGGAGAGCTTGGAGAAAGGGGAGGAATTCGTTCTTCGCTTTTACCGACAGGGACCAATAACGAAAGAGGAAATCGAGCAACTGAAAGTCTCGTTGGATTTCGACGTAAAAATTGCTGATATTAAAACGCGGATGGCGGCCAACGGGAAGAAGGTCATGGAGATGCTGGCGAGCAGCAATCCAGCCAAAGCACCCGAGTTGATGAGAACAACGCAGATTGTTATGAGTCGGTTAGGCGAAGTAACTCAGCTGAGATCCGCTGCAATAAAGGAGATTCCCGCAGCAACTGATGAGGGACAAAAACTCTATGCTGCATACTTGAAAGATGTCCGTCAACTGGCCAGCGAACTTGCTCAGGCATTGATCAGTAAGAACTATCAATCGGCTTATTCAGTCGCACAAAAACTCGATAAAAGATTTCTGACGTTCAAACGAGAAACACTGGATGCCAAGGCGAAGAATGCATCATTGATGTCAAATTGTCGAGAGTTTGAGAAGTTGCACAATGAATATCTCAGCTTCTTCGCATTCCAGGGGGGGACCGTCGACAATTCCGTCAAGCAAAAGCCCGAAATGCAGATGATCGTGGATGACCTGAAAGCAAACGTCCGTCGCCTTGAATTACCTCAAATTACGACCAATCAGTTCCGGCCTGATATCGCCGAACGTCAAAAGCTATTCCCGGATCAATCTTATGCGATCTCCAATGCCAATCAGCCGACATACTCGTCTTCCATGACTGACCAACTCGATACGACCATGCTACGGTTCCTGCAGAATCATGGTGAAAACAAAGTCATCCGCATCGATTTCGTGAACTGGATAGACAAAGCCTCGATTCTTCCATTTGCAGAAAAGGTGACGGTTCCAGGCCAAAAGCAGGGTATTCTCATGCCGAAGGAGAAGGTGATTATCGGGATGTATGCAACATCAGCCAGTCTGGAGGAGGTTCTTTCGAAAGTGACGATTCCGTACGCAACGACGGTTGAAGGCCGGAAGATTATCGTCGATGTTTCGAAACCCAAATAAAGGGTTTGAGCGCGGGACTTGATCTTACAGGGAAGTGTTTTTGCTATCTCACAGGCAGCATGAGAGTGAAGGTGCTGCCTTTGAGGGTGTTGTTGGTGACGGTGAGTGTGCCGCCGAGGACGTGAGTGATGCGTTGGGCGATGGCGAGGCCCAGGCCGGTGCCGGGGATGGTGGAGGTGTGGGAGCGGAAGAAGGGTTCGAAGATGTGAGGGAGGTCTGCGTCGGGGATGCCGGGGCCTTCGTCGATGACAGAGATGATGGCGGAGTGATTTTCGACGCGGCCGGTGAGAGTGATTTTTGAGCCGGGGGGTGTGTACTTAATGGCGTTGGAGACCAGGTTATCGACGATGCGGCTGAGGAGTGGGCTGGTCGCGCGGATGATGGTTGAGGTCGGGATCTGATTGTCGAGGTGGAGGTCGCTGCGACGGGTGGTGTCCGCCCTGCTCTGCCAGTAGGTGGTGAGCCAGTGATGGAGTGAGATGTCTTCAAGTTGAGGCGGAATGGAGTCGTTGTTGGCGCGGGCGAGGAAGAGTAGAGATTCGACGATTCGCTGGAGGTCGACCGTCTGGTTGCGGAGGAGTTGGAGGTTACTGGTGTATTCATCCGTGCTACGTTGACGACGGAGGGTGACGTCGATGTGGCCAAGCAGGACAGTCAGCGGTGTGCGGAGTTCGTGAGCGGCGTCGCCGGCGAAGCGTCGTTGCTGGTCGAAGGCGAGTTGCTGGCGGTCGAGGAGTTGGTTGAACGCGTAGCCGAGGTTGGTGAGTTCGTCGTTGTAGGGCGGGAGATTGAGGCGTTGATTGAAGTCGCTGCCCTGGATGGACTGGGCCTGGCTGGCCATGTCGTGAACGGGGCGGAGGGCTTTCTGGACCACCCAGCGAGCAAGCATGGCGACAATGGCAAGAACAATCAATGGAACGAATGTGACGAGCATCGCGAGTTGATAAAGAACCTGATCGCGCGGAATGGTGGAACGTGAGACGATGATAAGGAGTTCGTCGAACTCATCGGGCTGGCGGTCTTCGCGTTCGGGTTTCGGGGCACGGAGTCGTTCGTAGATGTAGTCCCGATGGTTATGGGGTTCGCGGAGTGAGAAGACATGCGAAGGGAGTGGCTGGCTGGCGGAGAGTCGTTTGGCGGTTTCGTAGAGATCGCTGATCGAATTGGTCGATTGTTCGACGATCTGGTTTTGATCGCCCAGGACCAGCCAGGCGATGTTATCAGCGGCTTGGTTCGGGCCCAGAGAGATCGCGTGCTCGAGGGGTTGCCATTTGGCTTCGGTCTCTTCGACTTCGACGGCGGCTGCCAGTGAACTGAGTGCCGAGTGGAGTTCGTGATCGAACTCATAGCGAATGTGATGAGCAGCGATACCGTAGAAGATGATGGAGTAGACGCCAAAGCAGAGCGCGAGGATGCCCAGAAAGAAGGCGCAGACGCGAGTCGTCAGTGTCATGCGTCGGAGCATGTGCTTGACTCCTCGAGAATGTAGCCTTGGCCTCGTCGTGTGCTGATGACTCGTGGGCCGAGTTTCTCGAGTTTGCGACGAAGCTCTTTCACATGGACTTCGAGGGTGTTGGAGAGGCCGTCGAAGTTTTCGTCCCAGACGGTTTCGTAGATGCGGGTGCGGGTGAGGACGCGATGGGGATTGCGCAGGAAATAAATAAGCAGCGAGAGTTCCTTGGCGGTCAGGTCGAGAGGTTCTCCGGTACGGGTGGCAGACTGGCGGGCGAGGTCGACTTTGATATCGCTGAATTCGAGATGGAGGGAATCGGATTGGGTGGGACGTCGAAGTAAGGCCCGGATGCGGGCGAGGAGTTCTTCGAAGGCGAAGGGTTTGGTGAGGTAATCGTCAGCACCGGCGTCGAGGCCGTTGACCCGCTCGTTGATGCCATCGCGGGCGGTGAGAAAGAGGACAGGTGTCGTGCGGTTACGTGTGCGAAAGCGTTTGAGAAGGTTGATGCCGTCTTCGCCGGGAAGCCACCAGTCGAGGAGGACGAGGTCCCAAGTCTGTTGCTGAAGTGCAAGCCAGCCTGACTGACCATCGGGGGCATGCTCGACCTGATAGCCTTCTTCAGTCAAGCCGCGGATGAGGAAGTCGGCGATCGGTTTTTCGTCTTCGATGGCGAGGATGCGGATGCTCATGGGGGCGATATCAGGTGGTGCGAGTATGACATCTTTGTCGTGGTGTTTTCATTCTAACGTGTCCGATGAGCAGGAAGTAAAGTCAAGATAAAGTTGTCTTTATCCTTGTATTCCCGTCTCCGAGTCGCCTGTGCAAGCTTTGGAAGATAGACAATTGTTAATTCGGAAACAGATCGATATGCTTTGATTGATTCGGTTGGCCCCATCACTGGAACATTGAGGGAATGTATGCATCAAGATCGTCCGGCTCAGCAGCAACTGGCTTTCATCGATTCTATTCAAGGCGTGTTTCGGCGAGTAAAACGCCGACGTTCCTTGTCATTAAAGCAGAGTGCATCACACGCTCTTGAAGGACGGGTGCTGTTGTCAGCATCGCTGTCGGGAACTGTGTTTGAGGATGCGAACAGGAATGGTCAGCAGAACCGACGCGATCATGCAGTGGCTGATGCGTTGGTATGGGTCGACTCGAACAACAATGGGCAACTCGATACTCAGACGACGACCTACACGTCGGCCGATACACCAAAGTCTCTGCTGATCGATCCAGAAGACGCGACCATCATTACGAACACATCCGTCCTCAATATCAGTGGAACTTCAGGACAAATTCTCGACATCGACCTGAATCTTTCAATGGTAGCAGGAGATACGTTCAATGGATTGCAGATTTCGCTGGTTCATCCATCGGGAAAACGGATTTTGATTTTCGATTCGATGTACAGCGAAGATGCCAACTCACAGAACGTCTTTAATCCGACGGTGTTCGATGATGAGGCCGCATCGAAGATTTCGCTCACCGAAACGATGGGAAACTATTCCGGGACTTATCAACCCCTCGGTAAATTAAGTGACCTGGATGGGCTGAGCGCAAACGGACAATGGAAGGTCGAGTTCTGGAGCATTGATGGAACGGGAACTTTGCTGGGATGGTCACTTAAGATTACTCAAGGAGAAGCCTCGGATCGAACTGATGCCAATGGGCGCTACACAATTGATGGCCTGGCTGCCGGTCAAGTGAACTCATTGAGAGTTGCAGTCGATTCCGGCGTCACCCCTGCGGTGAGAGGTGCATTCAGTGATCGAAGTGGAGGGCAGCACAAGAACATTCCATTGACTGCGAATCAGCAACGAACGGGATTGAACTTCGGCATAACGATTGATCATGACGACCAGATCAGTGATGTTGCCAATAAGCCTGTTTTGAAGGTCGGAACACGGAGAGTCAATCTGGAGACAACAACAGATGTGAAGCTTCAGCGAGTCCAGCCTCAAGTTGGGAAGACGTTGAAGATCGTTGTCCAGCGAACGACTCGTGACGTAACGCCGCTGTTGCGTTTGTTTGATGCAAACGGGAATGAGATCGCGAGAAGTGTGAGCGTCACACGTGGACGACAGACGACCATTGAGCTTGAGTTCCGCTTTTTGAGTTCTGCACCCGTTTATCTGGGGATTTCATCAGCTCAGAATTCAAATTATGATGTCCTGAACGGGATGGGAGATATTGCGGGTAGGAAAGGATGTGTCGTGATGAAAGTGAAGGTGTCGTAAGGATTTGATGCCGTGGAGGTGATCGCGCTATTGGTAAGGAATGGTAACCGGGCGCCGCCTCTCTTCTGCATCCTGACTTCCAAGGGGAGCAGGAAGTGGGGGTTGTCTATCTCCCGAAGCGGAAGAGGTCGGCGTCGGGGTGGGGGTTGCCTTGGAGTTCGGCGGCGATGATATCCCGGGCGATGCAGCTGAAGGTGACGCCGTTGCCGCCGAAGCCTAATGCGAAGTAGATGTGAGGGTGTTCTTCGGGAATGCCGATGTAGGCGAGGCCGTCTTGAGTTTTGCCAAAGGTGCCCGCCCAGGAGAATTCGGGTTCCCAGACCATGCCGGGGAGGAGGTCGTGGAGTTTGCGTTGGATCGTTTTGGTTTTCGAGGGAAGGCTGGCGTCGCGTAAGGTCGGGTTCTGGAATTCGTCGTCTTCGCCGCCGGCCATCAGTCTGCCGTCGGGGGTGAGTCGCAGATAGAGGTACGGGGTTTGCGCCTGCCAGAGGATCCAGTCTTTGTTCCAGGGGCATGACTGGTCGAGAGGTTCTGAGACGAGGGCATAGGTGGAGTCGAGGTCGACCACTTTCTCTTTGAGCATGTCGGAGGCTTCGTAGCCGGTCGCCATGACGATGTCGGTTGTCGTGATGTCGTAGCCACGGTTGGTGCGAATCACGAGCTTGTCGTTGCGGGTTTCGAGCTTGAGCATTTCGGTGCGGTCGTAGACCTGGCAGCCTTGGGACATGGCGGCTTGAAGGAGTTCGTGACAGAGGCGGTGAGGGTCACAGGTCGCGGCCTGATTCGTGACGAGGGCGGCGGTGCCTTTGAGGGGGAAGCGGTTTTGGATCTGGGTGTTGTCGAGGAATTCGACATCAAGTCCGATCGCGTCGCGGGCGATGAACTCGCGATGCAGGTGTTCTGCAGCGTCTTTGGTGTCCGCGAGGTAGATACTGGTTTTCTTTTCGAAGCCGACGCTGGGATTGAGCGTTGTGCAGATGCGAGCGAGTTCGTCGATGGACCAGTGAGACAATCGGTAGGCGCGATTTGCGTTTTCCAGACCGATTTTTTCGGCCATGTCGACGAGGGAGAGATCGATCTCGTATTGCAGGAGAGCTGTGCAGGCGGCGGTGCTGCCGAGGGCGATATCTCGTCTGTCGAGGACGATGACTTTCTTGCCGATCTCGGTGAGCTTGTGGGCGATGAGGCTACCTGTGATGCCGCCGCCGATGACGGTGACGTCAGCTTCGAGGTGACGGTCAAGGTGGGGGTAGTTGTGGAGAAGGCCGTTGTTGAGAAGCCAGTAGGGGTGAGCGGAGGTGAGGTCCATGGGGGCTTTCAGGGTGTTCGTCTTGTTTGAAAATGCTTCTACGGGAGAAGGGGCGGGACAAGAATGAGCATTTTGGGGGGCGGGAATCGGGAAGTTTTTGAATTCTAGATGCCAAGTCGAATCGCGAGGTGTTGATTGGAGGGGACGAATTGGTTAGGAGAGTTCCGGGAAATTGGGTCTCTGCTTGACGTTGGTTGCCGTGCCGATACGCTATATCGGTCATCGGAGTGATTGCGTTCACTGGTTGCACAGTGATGAGTCGTTGTCCGTTGGCCTGAACTATTTCCTGTCCATCTTTCTTTCGCGAGCGCTCTGACACTTTATGCCCAGAATGATGAATTGCTCACGTCTTCTTGTTGCGGTAATGCTGATGATCAGCCTGTTGACCTCTTTTGGAGAGGTGATGGCTCAAGAGAAACCGAACATTGCGTCTTATGCGGACGTTCAGACCCTCGCCAAAGCGACCGCTGGAAAGGACTATGTTCCTCAGCCGGTCATACCGCAGTTTCTGAAGGACATGACGTACGACGAGTTTCGACACATTGGCTTTACGGATGGCAAGGAAATCTGGAACGATACGATTCTGCCCTTCCGTCTCGGCTTCTACCACAAAGGCTATGTCGCGGTTGATGATGTCAAATTGAACATTGTCTCGGACGCCAAATCAAAGTCTCTCCCGTTTTCCAAGAACTACTTTCACTACCTGGGTGATGCAGCGAAGCTGTCCATCCCGGATGACCTGGGGTTCGCGGGCTTTCGCGTGAAGACGGTTTTCCCCGGAGAAATCCAGCTGCAGGAGATCTTCAGCTTCGTGGGGGCGAGTTACTTTCGCGCTCGTGCTGCCAATACGATCCTGGGAACTTCGACCCGTGGATTGGCTCTGGATTGCGGACTGCCAAAAGTAGAAGAGTTTCCGATTTTCCGCGAATACTGGATCGTCAAGCCCAAGCCGGGTGATACGACGTTGAAGGTCTTCGCGTTGATGGACAGCCCGAGTGTCAGTGGTGCCTACGAGTTCCTGATGACGGCTGGGAATGTCGCGACGACGATCGATGTGCATGAAACGCTGTACTTCCGCAAGGTACCTGAGAAGGTCGGAATTGCTCCGATGAGCAGCATGTGGTTGTGGGGTGATGGGCTGAAGGGGCCGGAAGGCGACCATCGTCCGGAAGTTCACGATTCTGATGGATTGCAGGTCCTCGAGCAGGATGGGAAGTGGTTATGGCGGGCTTTGAATCAGCAGTCCTATCCATCGATCGTGCAGCTGCCTTACCAGAATTCGTTCAAGGGTTTTGGACTGATTCAGCGCGATACACGCAAAGAGAGCTATCTCGATGATGAGGCTCTTTATCACATGCGACCAAGCGTGTGGATTGAGCCGAAGTCAGAATGGGGAGCGGGTCGGCTGGAACTGCTCGAACTCGATGCTCCTCACGAGGGGATCGATAACATCGCAGCGTGGTGGGTGCCAGAGAAGAAGATCGAGCCCGGTTCTTCGATTGAGTTGAGCTACCAGATCTCGTACTTCCTGGGTGATCGCCCGGAGCATGATAAAGCAAAGGCCGTCGCTCATCGCGTGACGCGGGATGCTGATGGAACGATCTTCCTGGAAGTTGATTTCAATGGTCCGGGACTCGATTATCGGGATGCTTCGAAGCCACCGGTGATTCAGATTCTGTCGATCCGTGCCGCCGTCACCGAGAACAAATGCGAGAAGAGTGACAAAGGGGTGTGGACGGCCAAGATGACGGTCAAGCCAACGAAGGAAGGTCCGATTGAATTGCGAATCGGCCTGAAAGATGGCGAAGAACAGTTCAGCGAGACGTGGTCGTACTTGTGTCCGCTAGTCCCGCCGAAGGTTGAACTGCCGCCGTGGAAGAAGAAGCCAGTTGGGGAGGCGGATGTGAAGACTGAGAAGCCGGCACATTGATCGACAAGAAGCACTCGACTTTGAATCAAGCCTGATCTTTGGACTCTGCGAGTCCTTTCTCAATGAGCGTGGGGTGATCCGATGTTGTGATTGCCTCACGCGATTTTTTTGCGCTGTTGTGGATCGGCGAGGCGGGGAGTGGGCATGATGGGGCGGGGAGTTGGGGTTGGACGCGTATGGTGACGCTTCTTGTGAGCTGCGCTCACCCAGACATGAACGGCTGGGCCACCCGGGGAGAGTGGCTGGAGTCGATCGAGGATTGAGGGGTGGTTAGTGCCTATGCCCCACCCTCATCCGTCGTCGAAGCGACGCCACCTTCTCCCCTCAAGGGAGAAGGGACGAATGCGGCTCCCCTCAAGGGAGAAGGGACGAATGCGGCTCCCCTCAAGGGAGAAGGGATAATTTTGAGGGCAACGCTTATTTGGAAGCAGCTTCGAGTTTGACTTCGGTGGGTTCACCGTCTTCAGTCGATCTTATTCGGATGACAGCCGGGGCGATGGAGGCTGGGAGGGCGAAGTGGATGGGTTTGTCGATGATGGCTTTGGCGGTGTCGCCCTGGGCTTTATGAGTCAGGAAGAAGTTCATTTGTGGCGGCATGCTGCGAGTGGAGATGCCGTTCCAGTGGAGTTCGAATTCGTGATTGTCGTGATCACCGCCGGTGTAGGAGACGTCGAGTACGAGAGTGTTCCCTTCGGCTTTGGCAGATTTGATCGTGACGGCATCGACGGGCTTGGGGAGTGACTGAGATTCCTGAAGGAAGCGGAGGGTGAACGAGTTTTCGTTGGTGGTGACGCGGATCCCTTTTTTGCTCTTGGCGCTTTCGATGGTAATGGGACTCGTTTCGATCGGGGCTAAGGCCATGGTGACGATGCCGGTGGGACGTTGGGCGGTGAAGATATAGTCCCAGATGCCGTCGGGTGGTGGCTGGATGTAAGTGACGGCGTGGATGTCGGGGTTAGTCCAGCCGCCGCTGGTGACGGTCCCTTTGGCGATGATGGTCGCCGTATCGTCTTTGAGGGAGCCGGTGACGGATTCAACAGAATAGATAGTGGCGCGGTCGGCAGCTGGTGTGTTCGCCCCGGTCGAGGAGGACATTTCGGGTATCGCGGTTGACGTCGAGTTTTGTGGCTCGCCTAAGGACGGTTCAGGAGGGACGGACTCGGAGGGTTTACTGGGAGCGTTCGCGGGTTTTTCGCAGCCGGTGATGAGGGTGAATGAGAGCGCGATGAAGAGTGTGAGCAGAACTCTGACCATGATAGAAACCTCCTGTGTGCAAGTCGAAACATCCAGGTCGGATGCTATCAGCGACGGAGGTGGTGGTCAAATTGGGGAAGGGAGCAGACCTCGTCTCATCAACGAAAAAATCCCTCCCCCTCGAGTCGCCTCGTGGAGAAGGGATCATTCATTTATGCCGCAAGGATGTTAATCAACGGGGGCAGGTGCTGGTTCTGGCACGACGACCGGTGGGGGAGTGTCGTCGTCTCCCTTAACTTCCACCTTTTTCTCGTTGGTGATTGGGTTCTCTTTGACTTCGATCCCCGAACCGCCAGGACCCTCGATATCGAGAACCTTACGTTCACAGCCTGATGAGAAGGTCAGACCGGTGAGGCACAGACTTGCCAGGAATAATTTGGAGGCATGGTTTCGCAGCGTACTCATGTGGTTCCTTTCAATGGACCATGTGTTGACGCTACGACCATAATGCAAAGCAGGTGCCAGTGGTGCATTCACCCGTTATCCGCATTTTTTAATGCGAATTTCGAGCGAGAAACGAACAGCCTGCTCTCTGGGCGATCAATTCAGGGGATGATGAGCACCGGACTCGGGCACGGGAGCCAGCGGCGTACTCATCGGATATCCCATTTCACCTTCGGGGCAATAAGACGCTTCGGGGAGCATCGGCGGAACATAAACCTGCAGTGGCCGCATCAATGGACCAGATGGCCCGTAATACAGCAGCGGGTTTTTCGTGGCACATTCGTAGGTGTAAGGCTTGTAGTCCTTACGCGGTGGTTCGCAGACGACGCCGTGGTGCGGGTAGAAGAAGCATGGCAGTCCGGGGGGAAACTTCTTCAGAAGGCAGTCGTAGCATTTCCCGCCGGCTTGTGCGGAGCTGGTGAGCATTCCCAGGCCGAGTAGGCCTCCTAAGACGATGCGTGAAACGTTGCAGTTCATCCCTGATCTCCAGACGTCCCGTCACAGGACGCGTTACTTCCGTGTTTGAATGCCTCTGTCCTCAGAGTGTCACGACATCGACCACGCGCGACTGGGAACGTCGCCTTTGAAGGCTGTTCCTGATGTATTGATCGTAACGAAGAGGCGTCGGGCATGTGCCGGACTCTGACGAGCGGCGTCTGACAGGGCAAAATGTCATCGTAAAGACGTTACTGTTGAATCATCAGGACATGTTTCGCAGATCGGCATAACCGTCAAAGTTCACCCGAACGTGACATTTTCCTGTTGCCTGACGGGAGAAACCTCAAGTGTCCGTGGGTTTGCACCATAAGGTTGAGTGCACGGTGCCCAATGGTGCACTACGCCAAATGGTGCCCTGTACCAAATCGTGCCCGGTCTCGAATTCCGATTTCTTCCTGAATGACTCAGCGAACATGCGACACAGACGTGTTCTGAAATTCAATGCTCAAAGTCACTCGCGTCGCGGCGGCGCGATGGTGGAGTTTGCTGTCTTTTTGCCGCTGGTGCTGTCGCTTCTCCTGATGTCGATTGAAGCTGCCAACGGGATCTACATGCGTCAGGCCGCGACGACAGCTGCTTACGAAGGAGCCCGTGTCGCGACTGCCAGCGGCGGCACGCAGGCGTCTGCGGAACTGCGCGTCAAAGAAATTTTGAATGCTCGCGGGATCACGAAGTATGACGTCGATGTAACGCCCGCGATCAACTCAAGTACGCTTCGCGGGACGGAGATTTCGATGCGTGTTCGCGTGATCGAAAAAGATAATCGGCTGCCTATCAACTTTCTATTCAAAGGTGGCTACTTTGAATCGACTATTCGGATGATTCGTCTATGAAGAAGTTCTTCGTTTCAACAGAGCAGATGAACAATCCGTCGCCCCGACGAGGCGCGATGCTCGTTCTCATGACATCGCTATTGGTCATCATGCTGATCATGGTCAGCTTCACGGTCGATATCGCATGGATGGAACTGGCGAAGACGGAATTGCGTGCCGCCAGCGATGCAGCAGCCAAAGCAGGGACTGAGGCTCTTTCTCGCACGCAGAATCAGCAGAAGGCGATTGACGCGGCGATTCACGTTGCCAGCCAGAATAAAGTCGCAGGACGTTCGCTGGTGTTGAGAAGGAATGATATCGAAATTGGCAACTCGACCATGAATCCAGATGGATCCTGGTCATTTCAAAATGGGAAAACCCCTTATACATCTGTCCGAGTGATGCCAAAGCTCGACGGGACGAGTGGGAATCCTCCGGTCGGTTTATTCTTCGGAAAGCTGGTGGGGACCGAGATCTTCACACCGAAAGAAATCGCGACCGCGGCTCAATTTGAGCAGGATATCGTCCTCTGCCTGGACCGTTCGCATTCGATGTGTTTCGACCGCTCGGGGGTTGATTGGGATTATCCGCCGCTGGTGGGATCGCGAATTCTGGTCAAGAACCTGAGATCGGACAGCGACAAGCATCTGGCGAGTTCACCGCATCCGGCGTTAAGTCGATGGTCGAGTCTGTCGAACGCCATTTCAACTTTTATGCAGACGCTCAAACAACTCGAAACGACCCCGCAGATCGGACTGGTCACGTGGGGATCTGATATCACCAGGTCGAACTACGAAGGCAACCTGACGAAGCGATCATTTGCAGCAGTCACCCGAAACCGCGAACTGACCACCGACTACACAACGATCACCGGAGACGTAACGTCGCTGGGGAATGACATCATGCTCGGCGGGACGAACATGTCTTCCGGATTGACGGAAGCAATTGCTGTTCTGACGGCGAAGAATATACGTCCGATGACTCAGAAGGTCATTATCCTGATGAGCGATGGGCAATGGAACCAGGGGGTTGATCCACTGACGACAGCCCAGACGGCGAAGAACTCGGGGATCATTGTTCACACCATTTCGTTTCTCGAGGGCACGGACCAAGCGACGATGAAACAGATCGCGACACTGACCGGCGGAACCCATTACTTCGCCAGTAGCGAAGACGAGTTGAAGGAAGCGTTTCGTCGACTCGCCCTTTCGTTGCCCGTGGTCCTGATTGAGTAATCCTGGCCCATTCTGCTTCTCGCGATTTTCTGAACCACCTGATTCGAGCTTTTCCCATGCAAATCCTGCGATCGACCACTTTACGAGCCAAGTCCAGGCGTTGCGGTGCGACGGTCGTGGAGTTTGCAGTGATTGCGCCGGTGGCGTTCTTCGTCATTTTTAGTGGAATCGAACTCAGTCGCATGAGCATGATTCGAAACAATGCCGAGATCGCCGTTTATGAAGGAGCCCGACGTGGCATCCTTCCAGGAGCGACCGCAGCCGCTGTGACTGCAGAAGTCAATCACTATCTGAATCTGATTGGTGTGAAGCAGAAGACCGTGACCATCACACCGTCGGTCATCACAGGGCAGACGCAGCAGATTACGGTGTCGGTTTCGATCCCGGTCGCATCAAGTACCTGGGTGGTCGGGAAATTGACCAAGGGAAAAACGATCACGAAGTCGTGCACGCTGTCGCGCGAGTGGATCAATAAGTTTTAAGCAACTGCGGCGCAGTCTGTTGACACTCTGCCAAATCAGCGATCGATCCTCAGAAAATCAACCACGGATAAACACAGATTGACACGGATAGAAGAAGATGAAAGATCTTCTTGAGTCGTTAACCTTCTGTTCTGCGTCTACCTGTGTTTATCTGCGGTTCAAGCGCCTTGTCTTCATCCGTGTGCCTTCGTGTCCATCCGTGGTAGTTTTTCTGTGTTCTTTGTGTCGTCTGTCGAACTGTCGACGATGGTAAGTCGCCTGGTGAGAAAGTTCATTTTCCTGGGTGACTCGCCTACATAACGGCTCTGTGGCTAAACTCGCTGGAACATTGTCCTCTCTCGAAGCGACCTGCTTGCTGAAAGCGCCATCGTTGCTGGCGCATTCTGAAACATTGCTACACAGGCGTTCGTTTCTGAATTGATCTGTGTGTTTCCACATTTTGGCATCTGCTTTGCCTCTCAATGCTTTCGAGAGGCCCTCCCGTCGGTTGGCTGATATTGCAACACACTTGTGAAAACAGGAGTCACACTATGGAAGTTAGAACCATCGAAATTGATCCCGTCCGACGAGACGAAATCTGGCAGCGACAGGCGCGTCTTTCTCAGATCAGCTGGGGAGCAATTTTTGCCGGCACGATTTGTGCGCTCGCAGTCAGCTGGCTGATGAATTTCTTCGGCATCACACTCGGCTTCACCATCGCCGATGCGACCGATGGCGAAGCGGTCGGCCAGGGGCTGGCCTGGACGACTGTGGGCTGGATCATTGTTTCGATGCTCGTTTCCTACTTCGTCGGGGGTTGGATCGCTGCACGGTTAGCAGGGCGTCCTGATGATACGGCAGGCATGCTGCACGGCATGACGGTCTGGAGCCTGGGAACAATTGCAACGCTGGTCATGGTCTCCATGGGAGTCAGCAATCTGATTTACTCCGGCTATCAGGTTCTCTCGGGAACCGTGCAAGCCGCTGCGAATGTGACCTCAGCAGCAGCTCAGGGAGTGTCCAATACCGCTCAAGGTACGACTGATCTTGCTGCCAATGCGATGAGTGGTATGCCGCTGCAGCAACTGCGAGATTCTGAAATTGTGACCCAGCTGGCCGCTCAAATGAAAGAGCGAGCTGCGGAAGTGATTGCAAACAGTGACGACCCCCAAGGCGCAGAGGTCAATAAGGACGAAGTTCGCGTCGCGATGGACAAACTTGACCAGCCAACCTTTGCTGATCTCGTTACTAAACTGACGGAAAATAAGCGAGACGAAGCCAAGCAGCTGATCGCTGACAAAACCGATTTGAGTCCTGAGCAAATCGATAGTCTCATGACCGGGATTTCCAAGCAGATCGAACAAAAGATCGGGACTGATAACAACGACCAGAATCTCGTCGCCGATGTGAAAACGATCGTGCAGAATTATACCGTTCGTAAAATCGCAGACTCTGATGCTGCGGGTGGACCAGAGCTGAATGAACAACAGGTTCAAGACGCTCTCAACCAACTCGACTACAACGAAATGAAGACGATCGGAATGCACATGGTTAACGGCAAACCGGAGTCGGCTAAGAATGTTCTCGTTGCATCGACCAACCTGAGCCGTGAGCAGGTCAATGACGTTGTCGATGGTGTTTATGCCGAAGTCAAACCGACGATCGATGAGTACAACAAGACCGTTGAAGACATGAAGGTCACCGCGAACGCTGCCGTGGAAAAAGCCTCGGATTACACGCAGGGCGTTCTGTGGCTGATCTTTGCTTCAAGTGCGCTGGCATTGGCCGTCGCGGTCTTGGGCGGGAAAATGGGAGCCGATGAAGCTCAACGCAATGTTGCATATGCATACAATGCAACGCATACCTAGGCCTGAGGATCGATTGAAACGAAAAGCCTCCATCACGATTTGTGATGGAGGCTTTTTTATTTGACAGACAAATTTTTCCCAGGCAAAAGAGCCATCAATCGAAGTGGAAGCCGACGCCGAATTCAGGACCGCAATGGCGGTGATGCCAGTAGTGTGGAGGACGTCGTCGCGCGATGAAGACGGGCGCGGGTTCGACGATGACAGCGGGGCCAGAGGAAACGTAAACGGGAGCTGGTGGAGCCGGATAGACTTCCGAGACGTGTCGGGCTGGGAGAGTCGAGTGAGAGTATTGGCAGGCGAGGATGACTTGATCGCTGACGCCTTGCTGTTTGAGGCCGATGACGCCGGAAGGGCTGAGGTCAAAGCGTCCCCCGCGTTCACGCACCATGCCGACGATGACGTCAGGACTGACGCCGTTGGCAGTCAGCTGGACGAGGTCGTAATTGGTCATGGAGTTCTGGACATAAGCAGCATGGGCGACCGCAGCGTCGCGTTCATCGCGCGCGTCTTTAGAGTTGCCGAGGATTCCACCGGCGAGCGCTCCGGTGGCTGCCCCGACAAGAAGACCCGTATTCGGGTCGCCTGTATTGGCTCCAATGATCCCACCCGCGACGGCTCCCAGTCCGGTGCCGATGACCGTGCCAGCGGTCTGGTGAGGGCCTGAGTGAGCGCATCCGGTCAACGAAATGACGACGGATGTTGAGAATGCCCACAGAGTCTGAGTCGTGGAAACGGTCCAGTATCGAGTTGTCTGAGAATTCATTACGGGCCTCCTGCCCTCAATCTGTTCGTTGCGGTCCGTCAGTTCTTTTATCGGCTGACAAAAAGGCTGTTCTGTCTCTGGCTGGTCGAATTGAGACGATCGATGGTGTTTTCTCTTGGAGGGGCGGGGAGTCTAGCGAAAGTAAGAACTCAGAGAAACACCAGTTCTGGACAATGAGGCAACGGTTTCTGCCCAGGTTTCCTGTCTATCCTGTCTTGCGGTATTGAGGGGGTGTTGACGAGATGCTCTATTTTGACACTGTGCCGTGTTCATCCACAACAGACGCTGTTTGCTGCAAAGCCTTTTCAAAGTTCCATGAGTAATAGAGCGAGGGGCTGTGGTTTTCGAAGGTGTAGTGTTGACTCCCATCGGTCTCGGTGATGGCCTTTAGGTGAGACCGTTGGGCAGCGGGTTTGTTTTGTTTGATGAGTATGAAGAGGTCGGTCAGGACGTCGGGATTGCTGCCGTAGTAGCTGTGGCCCATGAGGTTGAGTTCAATGCGGGTGCAGTCGACCGTGTCGACGCCAGCTGTCACAATGGGAGGATGGGAGTCCCCTGCCCTTTGTTCGTTGTGCATCCCTTTCGAGGAGATTAACGCAGAGTCTCCAATGTTCGTATACAGCGTGATCTGGTCACATTGTGCTTGGCAGCCGGGGATCCATTTGCGGTAGTCGGAGACGCCAACATCGGGGGCGCAGAGGACGAGGTTATGAATCGGCTTTCGTCCGTCGGGAAAGTCGGGGAGCTGGTCGAGGCTTTGCATCACGATGCGGTTGCCCATGCTGTGGACGATGATGTTGATTTTCGTGTTGGAAGGGACGGAGCCAATGAGCTGGGTGAGAAAGTCCGTGAACGGAACGACGGAGGCGAGGTTGATCGGCTCGTCTTTCGAGTAGTTTTTCAGACCACCCTGGGTGGGCCAGGCGTAGCTGATGATCGCGCCGTTAAAGGGCATGTCCCAGGCGATCTGGGCCGTGCGGAGAATGGCGGCGTCAAAATTGACGTTGAAGCCGTGGACGAACAAGAGGATGTCGCGGTTAGCGGATGCGGCGAGTTGTTTGTTAATACCTGCAAAGAACTCGGGTGGCGTAGTGGGCTCAACGACAGGGAATTCGACAAGGGGAGCCGATTTGAGTTCCTGACTGACCGGAATGATGCCCCACTTAGGACGTGGGGTTTCAAGAAGAGGATCGACGCCGCGGCCTCGCGAGGGGATCTGGATGACGGCTCGTCCGAAGGTTGGGGTAGTGAGGACTTCGTTGGTGTAGGTCGCGCGGGACGAGGATGTCGGTTGCCCCTGGCCGCGGTTGGTGGCGTAGAAGACTTCCCACTGGGCATGTTTTTTTGGTTGCCAGTTGACGACAGCGACGGGTTCGGAGAGCTCGCGATTCTGGGCAGCGAAGGCTTCGCGGACAAAGATCGGTGTATTTTCTTTGAAGTTGCCGGTCGCGAAGCCGTCGTAAATGAGCGAGTGTGGATTTTTCTTGAGGACAGGAGGATCGGAAACCCGGCAGCCGAGCGCAACACCCAGGAGGATCGTCAGGATCAGGAGCGGTCGAGACATCGCCAGATTCGTCTTGCGTGATGTGTTGTGGGAGGTTGGGAAAATCGTGTTGAGGGGTGAACTTATGAGAGAGGGGCGTGTCTGTTAAGTGCGAATTGCGGCCCCTTCAGACGCATTGGCGAAATGACAAATGTGCGCTGGTGGTGCAGCAATCGTGAGGACGGCTTGGAAAAAATGGCCTGTGAGAGTTTCCGAGTGGTTTTTCGTTGATATAATGGCCATTCACCCGCCCCTATAGCTCAATCGGTAGAGCATTTGACTCTTAACCAGACTGAGAATCGTTTTCACACGGTAAAAATAGGGGTTTGCTGAGTTAGCTGTAACCAAATTTTAGCCAAATTAACGATATTTGGTTACAATGATTTGGTTACAGGAAGCCAAAAATGAGCTACTCAGCACACGCTAAAAAGAACAAAATCAAACTCGCTCTTTCACCGTTTTTCCGCTCTGGAAAATGGCATTCTTGGAGAGGATACGTTGCAGGGTATCCCCGCAAATACTTTGCTCAACCTGATACCAAAGAAGGTTACAACACAGCACTTGCAGAGTTCTGTCTTTGGCGTTCTGCTCTTAATGACCAACGCCCATGGGTAGCTGAGTTGAAACACCATCTGACCTTATTCCAACAGGTTGAAAACTGGTACGCCATCAATGGCATTTCAAACGCTGAATTAGATGCCGCGAAAGTCGTTGGTGAATTCATTAAATGGATTCAATCGCAGTTGGAGTCAGACTCCCCTGCCCTTCTGCTTGATTTTGACATGAGTAAACCGTTCATGCTCGAATTCATCAACGGCATGATTGATGAGGAGAGTTATCAGCAGCGACCAATCAAAGGATCTGAAAAACGCTTTGGTTCAATCGGTTATGAACTGAACGGTAAATGGTCTGAACGGTTGCGGTCGATTGTTCCAGAAGGAAACAAGACACCACAGACGATGGAATTTTGGCATGCTCAATACGTTGAGGCTCAGAAAGAGAAATTCGAACTCAACAAAACCAGCTTTTACACGTTCAAAGATGCCAGAACCAAATCAGCATTTTTCGCAGAACGATACCCTACCCTCTCAGTCAAAAAACTGAGTGATGAAACATGGCGGGGATATTTCAATTTTCTGAAAACACTTAAAGGGAAAACAGGCTTAGACGCCAAAGGTAAATCGAAAGAAAGTTACCTGAAAGCTGCTCGAACATTCCTCAAGTGGTGCAAACGACAAGCCACATGCGAAATCGTGTTGCCTCTAAATCTGGACGATCCTGATTTGTCATTCAATGGGACAGACGAGGAAACACCAGTTGGCGAGCGACTTAAAGAACTTTGGACTCTCGATGAGATCAAAGCTGTCTTGAACAGTGACGAGAAGCACTTCAAGGCGTATGTGTTGCTTTGTTTGAACTGTGGATTCCTTGAAGAGGATTTGCACGCTATCCAGCATGCTCAACTGACGGATAACAGACTGATTCACAAACGGGTGAAGAGTAAGAAGAAAAAGCGTGTTCCAGTCGTCAATTATTACTTGTGGAAATCGACTGTAGACGCGCTGAACGAAATCAAGACCGATCCAAAACAGTTCAGTGAGATGCTCCACACTGCCAGAGGTGTTCGTATCAAATCAGCGAACAACAACAACTTGAGCCGCAACTGGCAAAAAGTGCGTACCAGACTTGGACTCAGACCAGAGTTGAACATGCGGAAACTTTGCAATACCGCCACGGGAATTTTGAAAGAGTCTGACAACTTCCGTGACATGAGCCGTCTGTATCTTGGGCATGCCGTCACTGTTGAAGACCGTTATTACAACATCATTGATGGTCAGGTGCTGAAGCCATTCGATGACGCGCTAAAGTACATGGGCAAGAAACTTGGAATTAAAATTTAACGTCTAGCAACAAACGGCGTATAATATAAATGAAAGCTTTGTTTCTTAGTTTTCTATTCGTTTTTTGTATCCTTATGTGACCTCACAGATTTGTTGTCTGTGAGGTTTTTTTGTGTCCAATGAAAACCACCTATTGCCGCTACCTAACACCATGCTGCGAGTGTTTATATAGGTATAGGATGTGAAATAGCATGACTCATCGGTGCTAATTGATGTGACTTCTGGCGAATATTTTGAAAATTCCAAAGATTATGCCAAAAAAGCTGTCGAAATGGGCATTTTTACGCAATCGCGAGGTGTATTCATAGGCAACGGAAGTGTGTTTTCATCACTTCCGCCAATGCCAAGGCGATGAGTTGGGTTGTCTGCGATATTTACGCACTTCGAGTGATTTGCGTAGCAAGCAACGATATCTGAGCTAGAAAGGCGATGTAGTTACACGAGGAGTACTGGTAAATGTCCAATAAGAAGAAACAACAGAAGAAGCTTGAGAAGGCTATAAAGAAAGAGATGAAAGAACAGAAGAAATCAGGGGCGGTTAAAGAAATAGGTTGGAAACTGACACATTTCCTATTATTAGGTCGGATTATTGCGAAGTTTAACGATATAGCTGAAAAGATATACGATTATTGGTGGTAATATTACTCTGATTCCAAAACCTCTCGCGGAGTTCCGCGAGAGGTTTTTTCATGCGCCGACTATATACAGGAAAGGAGAATTTATGCCTCTTGTCGTACCCAACACAGCAGAACTGAAATTGATAAACCACATACTCAAGACACCTCTTGATACAGATGAGTCCTTGACTCTCAAACTCTACAAAAATGACGCGACTCCATCTCAATCGAGTACCGCCGCAAGCTTCACCTTGAGTACGTTTGGAAGTTATGCCGACAAAAACCTGCCTCGCTCAGGTTGGAACGACGCAACGACCATCGACAACAAAGCAGTTGCCGTCTACTCATCTGCTCAAAGCTGGACAGCTTCAAGTGGAAGCGAAACTTGCTACGGGTACTTCGTGGTTGATTCTACAGGTGCTCTGATGTGGGCGGAACGATTCGCGACAAGCTTTCCAGTAACGACAGGGCAACAAGTTTCGTTCACACCGCGATTCACCTTGGATACAGCTGCAAGTTAATCAGCATCTGCCTGCTCATTATCTGGTCGGCAGAACTCCTCTATCAATTCACTTGCCGTCTGCCTGTCAGACCTGATGGAATTGTTGCCAACCCAAACTGCATAGCTGGCAAGTTGAGGCATTTGAAGCGCCTGTTCACTTGGGTCATTCAAAGTTAATTCCCCATCAGCAATACTCCTCAGAACCCGATTCACATTGGTCATCTCAAGTTCATTGCCATTTTCGACCATGTACTTGGCAACCCTGATTCCCAAATAAAATCTGTGATAGGACATATCAACTCCTTAATTCCACTTCGATGATTCTGCGAGCGATGCAAACACTTGTTTCCAAGTACCTTTAACTTCCAGACAGTACGCGGCTGGAGTTATTCCTTGTTGTGTTTGCATTAGCCTTACGGCGTCTATGCGAGAAGATAATCCCGCCTGAGAAAAGACATCTTGGAAGTCTTCAAGAAAACTACTCTCCATCGGCACAACGCAAACTGTGTTTTCGTCGATGACCTTAACGTGTAACTCTGGAATCATGTGAAACTCCTTTGTGAATGAGCAGGATTCCAGAAAAGTACCACGATTTCAAATGCTGACAAGTACTCCTCAAAATTAAGTCTGTAAACCATTCCAAATGGAATGGCTTTTTTTGGGTGATGCTTGACAACGAAAACAAAAAACCTCTCAGATGATTCTGAGAGGTTTTTTCGTTGGTCAGGCTAAGTTTCGCAATTGATCGAAGAAGTCGCCGTCAACGTGGTTTGGAGTTAGCGGCGCAAACCATGTCAGTTGCGAAAGGTAACAAGTTGTTTGCGACAGGTAACACGTAGTCTCGCTCATCGGTATGTAATCGTCGTGTATCGTTGATTCAGGGGTTGCGTTGGATCTGAGTATCATTTTCATTTTTATGTTTTTCCTTATTTGGTTTTGGTTCTCTGATTGATCAGTTGGTCAATCAAGGTGGTGCAGTTCTGCCACGTTGCAGTCTGCCAGTTATCAGGGAGTTTTTGAGCTGATCCCAACAGCTTCTGAATCGCTTCCAATCGCGTTAAATCTCTCTTTGCTTTCTCATCATCGTTTCCGATTTTATACGATTCGTAGAACTCGAATTGAGCATTGATGCGTTCAATCTCGAATTCAATCTGCTGGATTAACCGTTTCTTCGTAATCATTTTCTCTCCTTATAAGAGTGTGGTTATTCTTATATAGGGAGAAAGTTACAGAATTTTCGTCAAATTTTTCAAAATAATTACTCTATATAAGAGAGACCATTTCTTATAGGAGAATTTATAATGGCAAAACGATTCCTTACACCTGCTCAAATCAAAGCGTACCTTCCACAATTTACTCGAACGCATCTGAAGTACTGGACTGACAAGGGACTTATTGCGACGCAAACGCGCAGTGTTGCCAACAACGGCAATGAGTTCAAACTTTACTGCCTTGAGGATTCCAGACGTGTTTGGAATGCGATGGTGACGTTGAATCCTGATTTGAAAGAGTGAATGACTTTATGCCGCCCTTTGCGGTATCAACATACGATCAATATCCTTTTTCAGTTGTGAAATATCGACGTATTGGGTTTGTTTCTTATACAAAGCGTTAATGATTCTGGCGACCGTTTGGTCAACTGACTGATCGCCAGAAATCGCTTTTAGTTTGTGGTATGTGTCGGAAGTTATATCAAGTGTGTACATTATGCTGTTATTATAGTTTGTTTTGGCATTTACGATATGGCAATTTTGTTCCAGTAACCGTGATTATGGCGAGGTAATAACCCAGTTGATTTCGCATAAAGTTCTGGAGGTGGATATTGCTCACCAGAAATAAAGTTATGTTTTTTCTTGAGGTAAAGCCCCAAAGCACCACGGATTTCACTCAACATCGCTGCTGGCAGACTTCGCATCTCAGCTGATTTTACGCGAGCAATCGAAATGTCGAAGTGATTCTCGACGTAATCAACAAGAGCATCAGCAGCATGTCTTGGTTTCTTGCTGGTGAAATCTTTTGCCAAGCTGTTGATTACGACAATGAGATCTGATTCGTCGACGCCAGCCATTGTTAATTTGCTGGCAATGACATTCACTGCCGATAGAATCGTCGACTCCTCAGCAGAATCCTGTAGACAAGCAGCAAAAATTGCTGCCGCAGCTCTTATACAGGTTTGATCGAGTGAAATCGGCTTAAATTTGCGTTGTGGATTTGCTTTGTTGATCAACAGTTGTGCTTTCCGAATGGTTGCACGGTCGAGCCCCAAAATACGACACATCCCACGAATCGTGTATTTGATTCCCTTCTCTTTGCGTGATCGCATCACACAAAACGCAACATTGACCTTAAATGACAACGGGTGGTCAGGCTTTGTGATTTTGTCGTAGACGTAATTCGAGAAGTAATGAGCATGCTCAACAGCTTTCTTATAAAAATGCTGGTCTTGCTGTTCCGCCGCGCACCATCGCTGATCAACCACTTGCACCAAGTTCAACGATTCCAAAAACAACAATTTTTTTCTGGCGACATTCCGACTGATTCCGAGTCGCTTAGACAGTTTATTAACTGACATCTTTATATTCTTGTTTTTGTTGCAGTTATAAAACTCTAATTGCAGCAGGTAACTATAAATTGCTCGCGCAAATAACTCGTTAAACAGTGGTGAATCTTTACGTGTTCTCAATAGCTGAAATGACTTTGCTTGCATATGACCTCTCAATAATGGGTGAATTCTCTCCATTATATATAAGTACGCAATAGCATTTTTTCTGGTAGAATCGTGCTCATATCCAGAATTTGGCATTTTGGAAAAAATATTGTTAATTTGCTGAACTGCACTGAACAACCGCTCTGGGTGAATTGCGATACAAAATGGGTGTTTAGTGGCATTGTTAAAAAACAACCCCATATACATCAGCAGTCAACCTTTGGGTTACAGACTTCTCACCCGAAAACTGCTCCAAAAACACCCTCTATATAATAATATGATAGAAGTAAGAATCATTACTCTCCGTTTCGCCACTGCGAGATCATACTGTTGCTGTCGCTTCGCTCGCTGCGAGACTGTTGCTGCTTACACAGCTTCCCCCTGAATGAACAGCCAAGACAGTCCAGAGACAACCAGCAGTTACCACCAGTTGACCAACGGGTAAACTAAGCAACCAAACGACAACAACCCGCCAGAATGCCAAAGTAAAATACGACATTCCACCAGTTGATCAACCTGTTGAATTACTCATGCTGCCAGACAACAAACTGTCAAATGCTCATACCGCCAGACATCAACAGTTAAATGGATGATGCCGCCCAACCCATAGGACAATGCAGTCAGGTGAAAGTTGAATAAATGACGCCGCCGACCCGCCACCATCGCCGCGACTGAAGATTGCCAAAGAGCTGCATCCATTTTACCCCAAAAATCGACTTTGTAACCGTCGATTCAAAATCGGCTGGAATTCGCTCAACAGGTACAAGATTACTGATCTGGCACTGAACACCCGCTATCGAAAACGAAAAAACATGTTTTTCAGAGTTGTGATGTCGATTGCGTGGCAAACTTGCAGTGGATACGCTTGTGCAGACATGTCGGAGATAAGACACATTTTCATTCCATGACAGAAAGAGAATCGCAATGTCCGCAGGTGAAATTGATTTCAATCATCCTACTGATCGCTTTGAGGCGGTTGGCACGGTCACAGTCTCGACAGGTGAAGTGAGCGTTGAAGTTACGGATAAGACGACAGGTCAAAAAATGATTCTTACAAGAGGGGAAGCTGAAGAGTTGATCGAAGATTTACAAGGCGCACTTCCTAACTCCTGAAAAACAAGAGCCAGCTTAACCGCTGGCTTTTTTCATGCGCGTTTCGAAAAACATGTTTTTATTTTTGCTCACAACTAAATAAGGAATGCGAGCACCACCAAAAATATGCGCGAACTGCCAGAAGCCAAAGCCATGTGAATGTAAGAAACCAAAAGACTTCCGACCACGATATGGTCAAGGGACAATTGAAGGCTGGCGCGACATCTCGAAAGCGTACCTTGACGCAAACCCGCTGTGCGTCCACTGCAAGATACTTGGAATCGTCGAACCAGCAACACAGGTCGATCACATTCAACGGTGGCAGAATGCACCTGTCTGCCTCAGGAACAAGCTGAAATACGACCAAGAAAACTACCAGAGTCTTTGTGCTCATCATCATGCCGTTAAGACATGGAGGGAGTGTCACTGATGCGAGATCAATACTCAAGAATGAACTTAAACCAGCTGCTGCTGGCATTGGTGAGCCAGTACATGGACGATGAGGCAAATTGTCGTGTGATGCTTCGACATCTCCTGAGAGGTGCCACGCTTGATGAGGCAATCAAACTCACAGAGGCACAGAAGGAAGCCACGCAGCACATCAGAGATCGCAACAGACGGTTTAAGAATCAGTAGAAGATGATGGAGTAATGCGAATAAAGAATCCCCCCACAATCCATTGTGGAGGGATGCACCTTTTCAGCTAGATTCCTACTCCATCTGCACCGCCATCCGTCTGAGTTCTACCGCCACCCTCTTTGCCGCCATCCTTTGCGCTGGCGCTACCATCTTTGGTAGAGGTGGTTCTGCCACCACTGGTGATACCGCCATCAGCCTTGGCATTCCCTAAGTCGGTGCCATCCTTTGCAGACTTACCATTACCATCTTTTCCACCATCTTTAGGCTTGTTCATGCTATTGATCCTCAGCGCGACACGGATAGTACCCTAAAACACTTGTACACTTTGCGATGGCTCAAAGCAAGTCCTCCCCCATGGATACACGACATGGGTATCGTGTATTATTGTGCGCATATGAACAGCTAGGCATCGAGTGGCCCCCTCCCTGTAGATTTTCGAAGTGCCTCGCGACCGCATTTTCTGCAAAAAATTGCAGATAGCTGCATATATAAGGCATGAATACGAGATCTGCCACTTTTAAGCGATTGATGGAGTCCATCAATCAAAACGACCCAAAGCAAATTGAACTCATTAAAGCCCTGTTTAATCAGCTTGAGGAGTATTGGGATTGCGTGGAATTGATCGCAAAACCAGCTGATAAAGGCGGTGGTCGACTCGTTTCGACTGGAAAAGGTGGGGTGAAAGCACACCCTGCCATCGCTATCAAAAACGCCGCCCTGAAGGACGTGAAGGACATTGCCAAGCTACTTGGCATCGACGCCGTGAAAGTGGAAAAAGCTGTCGACTCAAAACCCCGATCAGTGAAAGAACTAATGAAAAAGAAAGAGGAAAAATGAACCAAGAATTGGTGGAAAAAGTAATGGCTGCCGCAAGAAGTCGATTGGTCAAGGCTGAGACCGAAGAAGAGTTTGTGACCGCAAAGGTCGAGTTTCTAGACCTTTATATTTTGTTGATAGGAGAGTGGAATGATGACTTACATGAGTAAAGAACTATGTGAGAAGCTCGAAACTGTTATTATCGAACTTCTCACTTGTAAAAACCTCACAGAATTCGACTCAGCTAAAACTGAGTTTCACCAGCTATATCTAGCTGCAAAAGAGGAGTTTAACAACCTTACAGAGGAAGAAAGAGAGGAGTGGAAAAAGCTGTCGACTCAAAACCCCGATCAGTTAACGCTCTAATGAATAAGAAAGACAAATAATATGGTACATAACCGCATTTTGGTTGCATTGTTATGTCTGCAGCTAACGGTGTTCGCAGCACAAATAACAATGTTAACAGTTATTATACAGAACAAGAAGACTCATGAGTTAATCGCAACCCACATTCAAGAAACCAAAGGAGAACAAAGATGATCAACATCAATGTTGAGACCCTGTTTGAGATCAGGGACAAAATGAAAGCAATCGAAGAGCGATTAGCCAAGATTGAAGAGAACAAAGACGAGAAACCCAAAGGAAGAATTGGCTTCCAGAATGAGGAGAAAGAATAATGATTAGTTTCAAATTGCCTCTTGAAGAGGCACAAAAATATTCAATCGGTCAGATTATTCCAGTTGAAGTCAACGGGATGAAGACCAGCCGCATGATTACCAGTATGCGCGTTGTTCATGACAACATTGTGAGAATCACGGCAACCAGTCGGGAGCCAAAGCCGTTGGAATTCGAAGACTTTGGTGGTTTCTATGAGTTCACTCTTGAGGACGGTAGAAACGTACGTGTGACATCAAAGTGGTTGAGAGGTTGTTTGAACAATGCGCTGACTCCCGATCCACAGGAGGACGTATATGCTTAATTTCCAAAATATCGAGCGCGACAAAGAGACTGGACAGGTTTGGATTCCATGCGAAGTTGGTCAGATTACAGGTATTGATCTGACGAAACTGGATGATTGTTACGTTTCAATTCGATTCAGTGATGGGTCAGTGATGACAACTTACGGACGCAAGCCGCAGGAGGCGAATGGAAAAGCCGCTGATCACAACTAAATCTGATCAGGCTTGGCTTGATAGTGGAGGTTGGTTTTCTGAAAAAATGCCTCTTGAGTTCAAATCCTTCTATGAAAGCTTTGTTGTTTTCACTGAGGACTGTATTGGGGGTAAGGCTGGTGATCCATGCAAGCTCATGGACTGGCAGTATGAGAAAATCATCAAGCCATGGTTCGGCTGTTACAACGCCGACGGAACGTATCGTTACAATGAGGCAATCATCGTTTGCGGGAAAAAACAGAGCAAAACGAGTCTTTGCGCTGCCTTCAATATTTTTCATCAAACCTACGAATGTAAGACCGCAGAAGCATACATCATTGCCGCCAATGTTCGGCAAGCTGGGATTTGCTTCAAGAACGCTGAACGAATCTTGCGCTATGGTCCACTGAAAGAGTTGTTGAGAACCAGAAAAGACACAGAACAACCAATCTGGATTCACAACTCAACCAAGCTGATTGAGCATGTTGACGAAGATGGTTTCAAATCAACTTTTCAGATTCTTCCATTCAGTGAGGAAGTCGACGGTTTCAGCGCATCCATGCTGACCGCTGATGAATTCTGCTCATGGCCAGCCAAACACGCCAAAGGCATTTGGGAAAAGCTTGATGGTTCGACTATGTCTCGAAATGGTCGAAAAATACTAATTTCGACCCCTCAATACGATTTGACATCATGGGGTTATTCGAAATACCTCCACGCAAAACGCATCCTTGATTCCACTGTTGATTCAGACGACGCCCCCTTCATCGACACGACAACCCTACCAGTTATTTTTGGCGTTCCAGACGATGAATCTTGTCGTTGTGGCAAGTGTACCGATGGAAATAAGGAGGCATGGAGATGCCCCTATTGGTGGGAGAAATCCAACCCATCATTTGGCATCACAGTGCCGCGAGATTTCTACGCTAAAGAATACGCGAAAGTCCAAAATGATCCTCACGAAGAGGTAAAATTCAAAAATTATTTTTGCGCGATGTGGGTTGGAAACAGCCATCAATGGCTATCGAGTAACCTATGGGCAAAGTGTTATTCAGATGTGCCTCTCGAATACTTCGAAAAGGAAAAGATCGAGTGTGTCATCGGTATCGATATGGCACGCAGACAGGACTTGGCAGCGGTCGTCATGAGTTTCAAGTTAGATGGTCAAATTCACTTATTTGGACATGCTTTTTTGCCCTTGGAAGGCATCGAGAAAAAAGAGAAACGCGATAGAAAACGCTATCGAGCTGAGTTTGTTGCAAAAGGTTTGATGACGTTGACTGCTGGTGATGTCATCGATCAGAGAGTGATCAGAGAATACGTCAAAGCACTTTGCAAACGATTCAAAGTCACGTCTGTGAGGTACGATCCATCCCGATTTGAGCAGACCGCAATCGTGATGCTCAACGAAGACAACTTGCCGATGGCTCAAGTGACGCCATCAATTAACCAGATGCACCAACCAACATTGTTTTTTGAACGTGGTGTTACCGATCAAACCATTCGAAATGACGGTAATCCTCTGATGTTGAGTTGCTTGCAGAATACAACGATTAAGATGACTCCAGATGGAATGATTAAAATTGATAAGCACAAATCCACAGGACGAATTGACTTAATTATCGCCAGCATTCTTGCTTGTTCTGGTTGGGTGAATGCTGAACCAGTTCCAGAATCGTACGGATTTTTCGCGTGATCCCCTATATAGGGCATGTTCAATTACATCAAATCCCTATTCACCAGCGAGACCCGTAGTAAATCGCTCGACATCACTGATCTGACAGTCAAAACAACAGACTACCCAGAGTTTTTCTATGGTCCAACAGAGTCTGGAGTCACAGTTGACGCCCATTCCATCATGGGTAATCCAGCTGTTTCGAGAGGTGTTGCACTTATCAGCAACTTTGCTGGAAACATTCCTGTTACCTGCTATGAGCGTACAGGAAAAGGACGGTTAACTGCGAAAAAGAAAAGCGTTTATTGGTTGTTGAGCTATCAGCCTGCTCCGCAGTACCCAATCAAACAGTTCATGACGAGCCTGTTTAAGAATGCGATCATCTGGGGGAATGCTTATGCCGTCATCACCAGAAATGACAAGTTTGAACCAGTCAAGCTGACGATTGTTCCGCCATCACTGGTCGCCGTGGAAGTCCATCCAGAGATGCTGGTCTATTCGATCACAACCAATGGTGAACCTGTCAAGATTCCAGACTACAACATGATTCACATCAGAGGAATCTATCCGTCTGAGGATGGAATCATGGGGTTGTCTCTTTTCTCAGTGTTAGCTGAAGCGTTGGGACTTGGTCTAGCGTTGCAAAAACATGGTGCCAGCTACTTCGCAAACGCAGTCAGTCCTGATCAATACTTGGTTGTTCCTCAGGCTTGGGGTGATGACAAAGAGAAGCGCGACCAAATTCAAAAGAACTGGAAAGAAAAATACGTTGGAACGAGCAACAGAGGAACAATTCCAGTTTTGTATGCGGGAATGGAACTGAAACAACTTGTTCAAACCAACAATGCTGCAAGCCAATTTATCGAAGCCAGACAATTCGACTTGGTGACAGTCGCCAATGCCCTGAACTTGCCAGCATCCGCATTGAACGTGCTACAAAACGTCTCTTATGGCTCATTGACTCAAGACCAATTGAATCTGCTGACTATGAGCATTGATCCTTGGTTGCGTGCCGTGGAGCAAGAACTTTTTGTCAAGCTTCTCTCAACTGAAGAGCAACGAAGTGAAAGCCATTACTTTGAGTTCGATGTTGAGAATGCTTTACGACTCGACATTCCAACAAAGATTGAATCTTTGAACTCTCAGAGAAACAACGGCAACATCAGCTTCCCAGAGTGGCGCGAGAAAATGAATATGACGACTCAAATGGATGTCAAAAATGACTCAGATTGGTTTGTGCCAAATGGTGTAAGAACTCTGCGTGAAATTGAGCTTGGCATTGAGGAACGCAAGCTTGCTCTTGAGGAACGAAAGCAAGCGATTGAAGTAGCAAAGAAAGCTGCTGAACAACCTGAGAATCAACAGAATGAAAATACCAATGAAGAGCCTACATAGTGATATCATTATATGAGGTTTTTCAATGGAATTTCGATCAACAAATCATCCAGTTACCGTCACTGACAATAAAGTGTCAGGCTATGCCGTAGTCTATTACAACCCCAAAGATCCGGGGACAGAAGCTCATTTGGGAGGCAACATTTATGAACGGATTTTGCCACAAGCGACCAATCGTTTGTTTCAGGAAGACAACGACGTTGAAGTCTGTTGGGAGCACAACGAAGCCACGACGTTCGCCTGTCGATCTGCTGGCACAGCACAGTTTTCAAGCGATCAAAAAGGCTTGAGATATGACGCGATGGGAAGTGAAGACGATAACGATTTTCGCCATGCTCGTTCCAAGGTGAAAGGCAATATTGCCAAGGGAAGTTCGGTTAAATTCGACATTCTTGACTGCAGTTGGAGTTGGGAAAATGGTAAGCGAATCAGAACAGTCAAAGACATGAGAATTCATCACGTTGGACCTGTTAAAGCACCCGCATTCCCTTCAGCTTCTGTTGCGATGAGATCAGATAATCCCAAGAACTTTGAAGAAGCTGAGGTTGCCGCGAAGGAATGGGAAGAGCACGAAGAATTGAAAAAATGGAAAGAAAAGCTGGGATTGAACTCTCTAAATAAATCTGGTTGAGAGACCTCTTTTGCAAGAAACCTAGTAGGCATGTGGCTTACTAGGGTTTTTTATTTTTAAATATTTTATGCGAGACACCTATATATCTCCAAGTCCTAACAACAAAACAGGAGATATATGAGTAATCCATTCGTTAATTTAAGTGCAAAAGAAATTGAAGAAAGAATTCCAAAGCTCGAAGTGCAGATGGCTGAAGTCGTCTCAAACTGCGAAGCTCAAAAAAGAGGAATCAACAACGAAGATTCAGCAATGCTGGAATCGATGTCAACAGACCTAAATTATCTGGTCGAGTTGCAAAGATTGAACAAATACAAAACCAAATCTGATAACAGCAACTTACAACTTCGATCTGTCAATGACGGAACGATTCACAAACCATTTGCTGAAGCTGATGACAAAGATCGTGAGCATGCTTTCCGTGCCATGTTGCAAGGTGCTGCTAATCAGCCTGTATCTTCACAATATCGCTCTGCCGCTGAAAAGCTTGGCATCAATTACAATCAGAATCACCACAGCTTTGATTTTGCTGATGATTCGGCAACTCAAACAAGAGCTAACACCACAATGACAAGTGCTGCTGACGGTACTTATGTAATTGGTGCTGGTACTCTTGGGACTCGCGTCCAACAACGATTACTTGCATATGAAGGTATTCGATCAGTCTGTCACAAATTCCCAACAGCAACTGGTGATAAATGGACAGTCCCTTACGACGACGATACCCAAATGAATAGCGATAAGGTTGATAGCTATACAGAATTAGCTGAAACCAAATCGAGCAAATTCACAATCACTGGAGTTGATTTCTACTCCCATGATATTCGCGCTGGATTGTTCAAGATTCCACGAACCTACTTGAGAGATGCCAAATTTTCAGTTCTCGATTACGCTTCAAGAGGAATTGCCAAGCGTATCTATCGTAGAGAGGCACACTTGTTAGCTCTTGGCACAGGCCACGCCAACGATGAACCAATGGGATTGATCACTGCGGCTCAAGTCCGTGGAACTGAGTTAGCTCACAACGCTACCAGCTTTACTTGGCAACAGATTTTAGACGTGAAGTATGAGATTGATACCCTGTATCACTCGTCTCCAAGTTTCCGCCTATTCACCGCCCCAAAGATGTATGCGAATCTGTTGAAAATGTCTGTTGGAACTGGTGACAACAGCCCACTCTACAAAGATAGTGTTGCTGGTAGTGGTCGTCTCTTATTCGACGGCAACCCAATCACGTTGGTTCCACAAATGGCTTCAACCATTGCTCCAGAAGCGAAATTGTTCATTTGGGGCGACGCCGATTTATTCCAAATCCGCGAGATTGGAAGCTTCAACATCAACATTGCAAAAGAACTCTATATGCCATGGGATGCTTACGGTATCTTTGCAACTTTTAGTATGTTCTCAAATCTGGTCGATCCATACGGCTTTGGTGCATTGGCTGTTGCAGAAGCCCCGTAATCACTTCCCTAATGGGATGGTCGAAAAACCCTGTCAGAAAATGGCAGGGTTTTTTTATGCGCCGACACTAAATAAGACATGCCAACAAACATTATCGAAGTATCCACTAGTCCAATTTTCGAAGTCGAGCAAATCAAGCAAGCTCTGACAATCGAATACGATCACGATGACAACCTCATCGAAACTTACATCATTGCCGTCACAGACCACATCGAGCAACTGACAGGCAGACATTTCAGTGTCACAACTTATTGCTTGTACTTGGAGTCATTCCCGCCGCGATTCAAGAACATCGAATTACCAGCACCATTAGACAGCGTTGACTCAATCAAGTACTGGAAAAATGGTGAGTTGGTCACGATGACGACAGACCAATATCAGGTGCTGAAGCTCTGGAAAATGCCATCTCTGGTTTTCCCCATCAATGGAAACTGGCAGACAGAACTTGATCAAAGACCTGATGCCGTCCAAATCGAATACACCGTCGGTACTCTCGCAATGGATGCCAGCATCTTCCCGTTGATTGTGCTGATGGTGAAGGTTCTTTACGACAACCCTGAAGGGAAGTCACAGAAAGACCTCTTAACAGCTTTTGATCGGTTGGTTGCCCCTCACTTTGGAGGATCTGGGATATGAACGATTCGAGACTGCTAAAAATCGTTGTGGAAATCTGGAAGTACACCACGACTGATGATCATGGCGTCCACAAGAAAGATTACACGTTGTCTGCTACCAGACGCGCTGGAGTCATCTCACATTCTGCTGATGAAATCATGCAAAGTTCGAACAACAAAAAAGCGATGTCAACGATCACTTACCTTTTCAGATATCCAATCGACATCAACGAAAAGGATCAGTTGCGAATCGGTAGTCGAAAGCTGGAGGTGCTGTCGATCATCAATGTGAATGAGCAGAATCGATGGTTGCACGTCACCGCAACGGAGGTGAAATAATGGCGAAATTCAAAGTTGGTATTGGCATCCAAAAGAAATTCGATGAGTTGCCAAAAGAGGTTAAGCGGGAACTCGGTCGCATCATGAAAACTGAGTTGAAGCCATTGAAGGAAGAGGCTGAATTTCAGACACCAGTTGATTCTGGAGAGATGGAAGAAAGCTACAAGATTGTCACGAAATCGCGTGAAAAATGGATTGGTGCCGATCTGGTTTTGCAGACGAAAGATGTCTTCTATGGACGGTTCGTAGAGTTTGGAACTCAGTTCCAAGAGCCTCAACATCCCATGGGTAATGCCTCAACAAATGAGGGACCAACAGTCGCGGAGAATATTGCTGAAAAGATACGGGACAAAATCAGCAGCATTCTTACTAAATAAGGCATGCTAAGACACCTTTATGACATTCTTTCATCAATCGTTACCGACCGTGAAATCTATCAACACTGGATCACTCAGGAATCAGTTTTTCCATGTGTGACGATCACTGTTGTCAGGACTGATTTTGAACACACGATTTGCGATACCACGGAACTACCAGAAGTGCAGATTGACACTTGGTCCAAGGATTTTTGGGATGCTTATGACACTGGTGGGATTGTCAAAACCCATTTGAAAAAGTTCTCTGATGACACTTTGATTTGCCGTATCGACAACGAAAAGCCCATTGCGGAGAAGCCACCAGACGGGAGCGACGATCCTATCTTCCGCAGAGCCATGAGATTCAAAATAAAATTGAAGTGACAGCCATATATATCTCCAGCTATACCAATTGGAGGTTAATAAATGGCCAAATTATATAATGAAGATGTCGAACTAACATTTGATGGTGCTGAGATCTGTTTTGAGACATTCGACCCACCAGAAACAACTCAGGACGGCGTCGACGATCATTGCATTACCGATACTCACCGCACGCAAAGAGCAGGAAAAGCCCAACACGGCAATGCCTCTTTGACTTTCATGTTTGATCCATCTGAAGAAGATCATGCTGCAATCGAAGCCGCTTCTGACGATGGCGAAGACCATGTGATCGTCTACAAACTGTTAGGCGTTGGACAATACACCTACACAGGTTTTGTGGGCAACTTCAAGCTGGGAGAAGTCGCGGAGAATGGCAATGTCAAAGCTACCGTTCAGATGAAAGTGAACTCAAAAGTTTACGCTGCTGAAGTTGTTGAAGGACAATCTGTCGTTGAAGCACCTGTCGTTCAACCTGTTGTCGAGCCTGTCGTAGCACAGGAGGCAACTGATGAATAAACAACAAATTCTCGATGCCATGAAAGCTTCCAGCCTCAAACTCACAGCTGTGAATGTTCCAGAGTGGAACAGCAAGATCTATTTCAAACCAGCAACCATTGAAGACGTGATGAGCGTTCTCGAAAAGAAAGATGTTGAGGAAGATGACGTGATCGTTGGTCAATTCGCAAAGATCGCTCACGATGAAAATGGTGATCTGATTTTTGATTCTGAAGCAGCTAAGGACATCTTGAGAAAGAAAGAATTGACCGTCGTGAAGAGATTGTTTGACGAGTACAACGCAAAGAATCTGCCGACCGCAATTGAAGACGCTAAAAAAAACTGAGAAGTAACCCGTTAGCTTTGCAGCTGGCACGTTATGCCCGTGAAAAACACATATCGTGGTCAGAAGCAAACGCTATCAGCATTGATGATTTTGCTTTCTGGTTGGCACATGGAAGTCTTGAACCTTCTCCAGATCCAATGATTTTGAACGCGATTAACTGTCGTGCAATCTATGGATCACAGGGACATGACGCCGACATGAAGCAATTCATTTTGGCTGGTGAAGATCAGACGAAAAAGGCTGACAAAATGGCTGGCTTCCATGCCGTCATGAAAGCGAAAGCCCTGCATGAAAGAAAGAAAAGAGAGAGAGCAAGTGAGTGAAATGAGCTGTGATCACAATTAACTTGTGATGACAATAAGAACTGCAAAGTTCGTCGACGTGTCGTCGCCAAAACAAGCCCTGCAAGGAAGCAGGGTTTTTTTATGTCCCGTGCCTATATAAGACATGGGAAAAATACTCGATATATATTCAACAGTCTTCGTTGCTTCTACCTCTGGACTTGAAAAGGGATGTAGAGCCGCCGTTGGTGGTTTGAACAAAGTTGACTACGCAGCAACCAAAGCACTTCAAAACCTTCAGAACCAAGTCGCCACATTTGGCAAAGCTGGTCATGAACTTGAGCTATTGACGTTAAAGCAAAAGGGAACTGCTCAAGCCATCATTGATGCAACTGAAGCGACTCACAAACAGCTTAACGCGATGAAAGCTCATCAAGCTGCTGTTGAGGCTGACGCCGCCGCACAACAAAGAGCCGCGAACGCCATTAAAGCTGTTAATGATGCTGGTAAACAGCTTGCCGCAACTCTCAATCACCAGATCAACACGTTTCACATGAGTGAAGCAGAAGCAGAGCATTACACACATTCTCTGCAGGGAATGGCTAGGGCCACCCGTGATGAGATCGCAGCTGCAAGACAACAACTGACCTCCATGAAAGCTGCTCAGAAGGCTCAAGAGGATTTAGCCAGATCAGCAGATCGAGCTGAGAAAGAGTTGAAGCAAGAGGCTGACGCATGGCGACGATTGACCCAAACGCCAATTGAAAAGTATGCCCAACAACTCAAGCGTCTCTATTCCATGAGACAATCAGGAGCAATCGACAATAGCACGTATGGACGTGGTCGTTCGATGCTGGAACAGGAATTGAAAGCTGCTCAGGATGCCGCGAAGAAATCCGCATCAGCTAGCTCATCAGCTTTTGGCGGTTTGCTGACGACATTGGCTAAGGTGGCTGGTGCGGTGTACCTGGTGAGAGTTGCGTTCGACACGTTGAAGTCTGTTGTCGGAACGCCTCTCAAACTTGCTGCTGAATTTGAGAAAACTCATGTGGCAATGAAAACCTTACTTGGATCAGCCACACTTGCCACAGGGTTGTTGAAAGAATGGGAAGATTACGCCGCAGTCAGTCCTTTTTCGAGTGACACCATCAACCAATCAGGACGTCAGCTGCTTGCTTTTGGATACAACGTGGGAGAAGTCACAGGATCAATCAAACAGATGGGTGATATGGCAGCTGGATCTGGTGCAAATCTTCAGAGCCTGTCATTCATTTTCGGTCAAGGTCGTGCCGCTGGAAAGTGGCTAAGCAAGGACTTATATCAACTGGCAAATTTGGGCATTCCCGCAGTCCAAGAGCTTGTCAAAATTTTGGGTGTTGATGGTCCTGCCGCTGTCTACAAATTTGTTGAAGCAGGGAAGTTGACCGATCAGCACATGATGCAACTGTTGGAAAACATGACATCTCAAGGTGGTCTTTATTACAACGCCACCATGGAGCAAGGAAAAACGATGTCCGGTATGTGGGAACAACTTGGTGATCAAGTTGGACTGACCCTCAAAGCCATCGGTGCTGAGATGATCAAGGCATGGGATCTAAAAAATGCAACCAAATCAGTCACTGAATTTGTCGAAATGCTACGCAACGAATACATGCCAACGGTCGCCGCCATCATCAATCAAGCTGGTCAGATGGTGCAGTTCTGGAAAGACTTCGCCGCTTCCATGAATGACTCCAGTTCAACCATTGGACAGGTCACAGGATGGATTTCCTATCTAAACAACCTGTTGAATGATCTGTCGGCATGGGTTCCTTCCATCTGGATTCGAGATTGGTTAATGGGAACATTCAATGCTGGATTCCAAGACGAATTGGAGAAGCAGGAAGCACACCGCAGAGCCGCGATGGAACAGGAAAAGCAAGCTGCTGAGCAAGTCGCACAAGCTCAACAGCAAGCCAAAGTTCTGATGGAACAACAAACGGAAGCCACCAACGAAGCCGCTGAAGCTATGAAACGCTTTGGTGATGCTGCTAAGCAGGCATTTGACAGCACCAGAACACCACAAGAAAAACTCATGCAACAGCTGGAAGACCTTGAGGAAACTTATGCAGCGAATCGAGCCACTGAAGCCAATCCAAATGGTATGACAGCTGACACGTACAATCGTGAAAAGAAACGTATCAAAAACGAGTACATGGGATATGACGATCCGACGATTGGTTATCAGCAGGGCATGAGCCAAATTGAAATGCAGAGAGACAACGGTTTGATTTCTGATGACGAATTCAACATGAAGCAAGGCGAGTTGAAAAGCAAATTCCTTGGTGTTGACTTCGATAAGGAAGGATTGAAAACCCGAATTGGTATGCAGAAGCTTCGCGAGAACTTTGAGAAGGGACTTATCTCGAAAGAGGAGATGGAGCAGTCTGGAATAGCTCTGATGCCCCAAATTATGAAGAAAGCCATTGATGAGGCGAGAACTCCGATGCAGAAGTTCCAAGAGGAATGGAAGAAATTTGAATCAGCTTATGGTGGTTCTTTCACTCCAGCCCAAATGAACTTGGCGAAAGCTCAAATGCAGAAGGACATTTTGGGAGACGACAAGAAGAAAGATAAGCCGATGCAATTTGCTAATTTCGCATTGATGGGGAGCAACGAAGCCCATCAAGCCGCGTTGAGAAACAACTATGGATTCGGATCAAAAGATCCTCAAAAGGAACTGGTGAAAGAGACCAAGAAACAAACTGAGGAGTTGAAAAAGCTCAACAAAAACATTGAGCAAAACACCAACAAAGGATACCAGCCAATTTTTTGAAGTTTGCCCACTACATAGGGCATGGCTTTAACATTTGAATTACTTGAACACATCAGTCATACCGTCGATGAGAATGGGAACAACGGTTATCAGTCGGTGTATCGAGTGTGGAGTGACACACCAAATCCACACCCTAGAGACGTAACGGAATGTCTTGGAATCACCAGAAATGTTTCCACGTTTCCTTACGATTCCTCATCAGTTGCGACCACGTTTTCAACTACCTCTGCTGGTGGTCAAGGTGAGACGTTAGGGACTGTTTTCAACGTCACTGTCTCCTATGCTCCATTGGTTTTGACAGCTGCTGCAAACGTCGACGGAACACCAACCAGACGATATCGCAAAGAGCCAATTGTCAGGACTTATTCTCGCGATGCTCAAGGTGTTTTCGTATGCAATTCAGCAGGGGTTCCACCCGGAGAACTTTTCACCCGTGAAGAATCAATCGACATCCTTCAGATAACTCGAAATGAATCGTCTTATACCTCTGGAGGAATGACAAATTGTGTCAATTCAAATTCATTTGAAGGGTATCCACCGGGGACTGTCTATTGTTCCTCACCTGAAGCAGATCGGATTTACGATTCAGCTTTTGCTGGTGGTGGATACTGGCGAGTTAGTTACGAATTTCGCATCGATGTTGCTAATGGTTGGGACGTGAAATTTGCCGACATGGGAACAAGCGAAAAGAAATTGAAAACAAAAGAAAATGAATCTGATCCAGATGAATATGAGTTGGTTCCCATCACTGATGAAGCTGGTAATCCCGTTGGTGAAGCTGTCTTGCTGAATGGAAATGGCGAGCGTTTAGAACCCGGTCAACCAACGGTCTGGAGAACAGTTCAACCCTACCGCAGAGCACCATTTAATTTTGGATTTGTTTAATCATGAACCCACAAGAAAGAGATCGAGAAATCCTCAAGAGAGGCGTTATCAAGTCCATCCAAACACGTACGAAAAGTGGTGTTGGGAATTGGAACGCGCGCCCATCGGGTGGAGGCTCAAAAAAGGAATGGCATTGGGCGAAACTGGATCATCCCGCTTCAATCGAATCAACAACTGACCCTCGTTATGGCAAGTACTCCCATCGTGAAATGGAATGGGATGAAGATCTAAAGCGATTGAAAGTGAAAGAGGATGGAATCGTTGGTAGCTACGAAGACGAAACGGGATATGCGCGAGAATTGATGTGGGGTAGCCCGTATTGCATGCGTGGTCACATCGTCAAAATGTACAAACAAAAAGACTACTACGTTTTCGAGTACAACCCAACTCCGATCTTTGGGCGACTCAATTCCAACAACATTATCACTGCTGGTGCTCCCAATCCAAGTTTTCCATCTGGTCAGACTTTGGGTTCAGGGAACGTCACTTTCTTTTTCTACGAATATGACGTTTCCGATGGGGGAACACCGTCACCACCATTCAGCGAAAATAAGTATTCAGGCAGAGCGCACCAAATCAAAGTGTTCAACAACACGTCATCTTCAATACCACCATTTACACCGTCTGTCAGTGAACCGATGTGGGTTCGATGCTCTTGGGAATGGGGACGCTGGATGGTCAGCCTACCAGTGGAGTGTATCGTCTAATGGCAAGAACACTTTATTGCGGATGTTGCGAATCAAATATTTTCTATCTGATGAAATTCACACCAGAGAGACGGGAGTGGATTTATCCATCCAATCGTGGAAGTGGTTCATCAGGTAGCAACGTGAGACCACAAAACATCAATGAAATCTTTTGGGATGTGGAATCGGATTCATTGGTGATGTTGAGCCAAGCGATACTTGGCGGATTCAATATTCCGCCAGTTACTCCCTATTTGATGCGATTGGAAAAAGGTTCTCGACTGCTCAAATATGAAACGAGAATCAACGGCCAACCGTCTGTCAATCAGTGGCAACAGTCGTTAGGCAATGTTCGTTCGATGAATCAGAAAGTAATTTTCACCAACGATTATCAGACACAAACTGTCACCAGCGGTAGAAACATCTATGGCGAAAAACTATGGGATTTTCCTCATGGAATCACTGGTTTGACTGCTGGTCGTTCCTTTGGCTGGTCTGATGATACGATGTGGTTTCAAAATGCGACAGCCTCCAGTGATCCAACCAATTTGTATATGGTTGACGAGGCTGGAAATGAAACCATATTTCCAATGCCCATCGACACAATCGAATATTCGCCCGGACTTTTCACCACCGTTCAAGACCGTGTCATTCGTGTTGAGAATGGCATTATCTGGAGTGAACGCAGAGCCTATAAGTTAGATGGAACACCAATGCCAACCGTCTTTGCTGGTGGTGTTTTCCATGCTCTTGGAAGCAGTGGAAATTATGTGCGCCGTGAATCACCAAGGTTTGAATTTGGTGGTTTCACCTTTCCAGAGACCAACATATATGATTCTTCTGGAACTGTGATTGCTACCATTCCATATGAAATCGGTGACGTTAATGGAATCAACCCATTTGAAAAGCAAGGGATGATCCATGATGGGGAAATGTTTGGTATCACTTGGGGACCGAGAGACCCTGTTGAGACAATCACAGGGTACGTCTTACGTGGTCCGTCGTGGTATGACTTCGATGGAATTCTTATCCATCACATCGACGTACCATTCATGACGGAACTGAGTGTTCCAGTCACGTCCAGCACCTATTACGCCAGTTATTCACATGCTCAATGGCCCGTCAATTGGGGCATGGTCGATGGCGAAAAATGGTACGTCTTTTCGATCAATGTGGCGAACGGTAGACCCGGAATTTCTGTCTTCAATTCGAGCAAAGAACTCCAGTATTCTCACGACATGTTCGACGGCGACGAAGAATGGGAAGATGCATGGAGTGGTTCGGGTTCAGTTGGTTCAGACAGTGTGAAATACGTCTGTCTTGATCCTTATGGCAACGCCTACATGAGTTGCAGACGTCGAACTATGAACTGATCGCAGTCAACGTGTAGAACTCTGGATCACACACAGAATCGCGTTCCATCTTCCAATAGGCTTCTGGCATCGTTTCAGGAAACAAGCGAAATTCTTGCAAATTCATTGTGCTGAAAGATGATCGATTTTTCCCACCAAACCAACAGGAATTAAACAACATCTCGCGATCACCTGAAGGTAATTCAACGCTACCAGAGGCAACGCCATCAATGAAGATTTCCATTTTCTTTTGACCAACATTTACCGCGATGTGATAGTTCCAATCTGGTCGAATTGGTTGATTGCTCCAAGCTGAAACTTCTGTCCCATCCTCATAGTAAACCGTGGCAAAAATGTAACGATGCCATGAATACTGCAGAGCAAAAACAAGCTTTCCACCATCACCACTTGAGCCTCTGGAATAGATTGTTCTTTCAGCTTGATTACCAGTGAGCTTGATCCAGCACGACAGGGAATAACTTTGATCGGACGCGATCAAATCAGGTTCAAGTTCAATCAGATTTCCAACAGCATTCTCATCTGATTCGATGAAGACTTGATTTGCTCGACAGCCGATACCGATGGAACGTGTTGGCGAATTGAGACCAACCCCGTCAAGCTCATGGAAGGAACGATCAAGATATGGACTTTCTAATTCATCTAATGGGTAAATCGCAGCCAATGGATAGTATACGTCATTGATATCGATGAAGCCGCTTCCGCCAACCTCAACCCCACCTTGAGGGGTATTGTTGGTAACCAATGCTGATCCACCAACTGTGACGCCTCCTGATCCAGTTCGTTCAACGACATTACACGGACAAAAAATATCACTCATAAATCCACACCTCAAAATTGTTCTCAACTGTCTTCAGAGGAGTTTTGATGACGATGCTCAATAACTCATCTGTCTGACTTCTCACGTCAACTAAAAGTTCATTTCCATCTGAATCGAATACCTCAACACGATTGAGAACTCCCGTGAATGGAATGTTGACCGCTAACCATGTTCGTTCTAAATCGCGTTGAACTTTCCCAGCAGGGACAACCAGTTGAAACGGGGTTGGTGTTTCAACTGTCAAATCGTCAACAGTCCCGCCAACCACAACCCCTCCAGATGGAGGAATGTAATAGACGTTGATGAAGGCGTCGCCACCAACCACGACACCACCTGATCCAATTCGTGATTGTGTGTAGGTCAGATTGTCGACAGCGCCACCAACGACAACACCGCCATTTGCAGTCGCGATTGATGAAACAATTCTTGCTGAGGAAGTTCCCTTGAGAAGTTGTTGGGATCGAACCATCACGCCAAGACCAGCGTTATAGATTTCAGCCACTTCAGAATCAGAAAGAATTGAATTGAACAACATCAACTGCTCGATACCAACTTGTGCAGGATATGTGACAAATGGAACTCGAACATTTGGCATCCACAGCGACGTGTCAATGAGACCCGCTGATGTGGTGAAAGTCTGCTTAACTCCATTGATCCAGACTGCATAGTTATTCGTGCCAGAGGCGACCAAGTCCCATTGTCCAACGTAGTGATACCAGCCGCTGGTGGTGATAGCAGTTGGGTGTTGAAGTAACTTTACGCCGCTTGTGGTAGTGATACGAAAATCCGTTCTTCCCGGTTGAGCCGCCAAAGGACCACGCCATCGAATTTCTGTGACCGCATTAGAGCCTGAAAATGTGATCCAACGAAGTACATCGTTGAACCCGCTCCACCATGCGTTGACATCAGCATAAAACCAAAATGAAATTGTGAGTTTATCATTTGCCCATATCGCATTATCACGAGCAACTTCTAATCGTGGACCTGTCCCGTTCAACGTGCCACTTGGGAAATTGTAATAACCACCTGTTTTCCCAGCATTGATTGCAGGTGTTGAGTTTATGGCGGTAAACGTCTCACCAACAACACGATCAGTCAAACCTTTTGACGCATCCCATACTCTCGCAGCTTTGACTTTAATTGCTTCTGGTAATTCAGCAGGGGGATGTGAAAAATATCCAGTTGGCAAAGGTGGCGGTGTTGTTGTCGTCGTTGGTGCCGCAGTTGTGGTCGTTGTGGTGGTGGTCGTCGTTGTAGGCGGTAACGTGGTCGTGGTCGTCGGTGCCGCTGTTGTAGTCGTGGTTGGTGGTAAGGTTGTCGTGGTGGTCGTTGGCGCAGCTGTAGTCGTTGTGGTTGGAGGAGATTCCCAAAGCACCCAATAGCTAGGATGCCAAGTCGATTCAGCAGGCAAGACAACTTCATCTGACCCGTCTGGACAAGTTCCGACGTTTACCCATTCGGAATTGAAACCACTTCCCGCACCACCAGAAATCCGAATCGTTCCGCTGTTGTTGTGGACTAATAATTCGCCTTCATCTGCCCAGCTACCACCAGCAGGAATGACATAACGACAATACAAACCATCGTGATACGAATAGGTTGCGATGCCCGTGTAAGTATTCCACAGTTCGTACGGTGAATCTGGATTGTGGAAATACCACTTCACAGGAATCGTTTCGAGTGAAGTACAAACAGGACAAAAGTCTTCAGGATCACCAGTTGTTGTCGTCGTTGTTGTTGGGGCAGACGTTGTCGTCGTTGTCGATGATGGTGGTGAAGTGGTCGTTCCCCCACACTCAGCACAATCTGAGACCGAAAAGCCGCCCATCGAGGCACAACCATACGAATCCATTTCGCCAGCACACACATAGCCGCCTTCGATGGCAGGCAGGCAACAGATACTACCTGTAGGGGGCGGTGTTGACGTTGATGGTGGTCCTGTCGGTTCTGGTGGCGGATCACTCAATACTGTGATGACAGGTGAAGCACGACGGTTAGTATTTTCGACGTAGCTTTTCGCGCCTTCAAGCGACTTCAGCCAGTGTTTGTTGGCTGGAAGGTATTTGTGCCAATCAGGTTTGGGATGCAACTGGAAGTCACAGGTTGCCACTTGCTGAAGGGCATCGTACGGATCGGGGGTGATGTAAACGATGTACCCTAATTCGTCAGATTCAGATTTGATCGCGTCATCGTCGAATCGAAAGTTGATGATTTCCCAGACTTCATTGTTTCTATTTTTTTCCATGCCTTATTTAGTCATGTGATGAGCCTTTTTTGTATTCCGCGAAAAAATCAGTTTCCATGCGATACAAATCCATATGGACATTTCCGCGCTCTTTGATTTCGCCGTCATTCGGACCTTCACAACAGACAACTGGATTTAACGGAATTGCTTGATCGGTGTTATGACGCTTCCATTCATGTTGTTTGTCGAGAATGGTCTGTTGCGGGTTTAGCATGTGAACCTTTCGATTGTGTTGGCGTCGATGTGTAACCAAGTGTAACCAAATCTGTTTGCTGTAACCAAAATCGAAATCAGTCACTTGGAATTTGGTTACAGGAACTGTAAAGTTACAGTAGGTTTTGGTTACGTTTTGGTTACAAAACTGGTCTAAACGCTTTGGTTACAGTTTGGTTACAAGCTGAATCGACGTAAACCCAGTAAAAACAAGGCTTTAACTCACCTGCCCCTATAGCTCAATCGGTAGAGCATTTGACTCTTAATCAACAGGTTCAAGGTTCGAGTCCTTGTGGGGGCACTTGCCAGAAACGGCGTAAGTTATTCAAAGGCCTGCGGTTGTGAACCGTGGGCCTTTTTTGTTTTGCCGCCTTGGATCATTGACTTACGCGATTTGCTGCTCGAATGACCGACTACCCGTCATTCATATTGAGAATGGCAGCACCATTCGGCCCTGCTCATTAGCGGCAGTGACCAGGGGGGAGATGCGAAGTGGGTGGTCTGATCAGTGACTGTCTCTACACAGCTGCCTTGAATGCTTTGTCTAAAGGGGACTTTCCGGTGGTCGGGGAGAATTCCCGGGGGAGGTTGACGGTGAATGCGGTTCCGGTGTTTTCGGACGAGGTTACGGTGATTTTGCCGCCGTGAGATCGGACGATGGACTGGGCGATGTAGAGACCGAGGCCGATACTTCCAGGGCGATCGGGTTTGGAATGGGCGGAGCTTGTGCCGCGTACGAGTGGTTCAAAGATTCTGGAGAGTTCGCCAGCCGGAATGGGCGGTCCGCCGTTGGCGACGACCAACTCAACATCAGCTTCTGTTTCGCTGAGCCTGAGTTCCACAAGGGCGTTGTCGGGGCTGTGCTGGATCGCGTTGCCCATTAGATTCGAGATGGCCTGGCGGAGACGATCTGCATCCCAGTTGCCGCGCATGTTGCCTTTGGATTGAATGCGAATTTGGCGTTTGGGAAAACTGATCTGGAATTCGTGGTACAACTCCTGGCAGAGGAGGCTCAGATCCATTGAGACTGGCGAAACGGGCATTCCTGCTCCCAGACGCGTCCGGGTAAATTCGAGAAGATCGCTGATCATTCTCGCCATGACTCCCGTGTTAGCCGATATCTGAGAAGCGAGTTCGTTGACTTCGGATCCGGGCGGCAGCAGGCGAGGGAGCAACGCGGCTGCCATCGCAATGGAGTTTAGCGGGTTGCGGAGGTCGTGACCGAGGATCGCCAGAAAAAGATCGCGAGACTGATCAACACGGTTTGTGTAACTGCTGACCGCCTTGACCAGTGATTGATCGATCGATTCATTGAACCGGGTGACGTCATCGACGTCGTTATCTTGTGGTTGTGGTCGGCTTTCATGCCATAATCGAAGGACGCTGGCACGCAGGGCGCGATATTCAGACACCAGTTCCAGCAGGTCAAAACCCGAGCCCAGTCGTTCGATGGCATGAAGTTTCGAGGCCTCATCCAGGTTTTCATCTTCTTCGTCGTCAGACGTATTTCCTTTGGACTTTGCGTCTCGCTCTGCATCGCTTTGCTCAGATTGCATGTCCTGGACAGTTGCGAGGAGAATAATCTCGGCGTGGTCGCGCAGCGCGAGAACGTCCATATTCTTATCGGGCGTGATACTGCGGGCGAAGGCTTCCCATTCGAGAAGAATTGGCTCGATATTCGCGACGATGAAATCTGCGAGCCGCATGAATGACCTCAATTTCGGCAATGAGGTGCTGTCCGCAATGATGCTGCGTGCTTGGAAAACTTGTAGACCAGAATCTTATCTATCGTCGCGCGGAATAGCAAAGCAATCCCGGCCTCTGCGTGAAGATCGCAGCCTGTGGGAAGGCTCGAATTACTTTTGCTGCTGATACCGTCAGTTTGTATTGCGTAGGCGTCTAGTTACTTCCTGCGGATGAAGTAGGTGTCCATGAAACTGAGCAGGTGGGAGATGTCGGCGGGTTGATTGCGGTAGGCGATGTAGCCGTCGGGGCGGATGAGGAGGAGGGTCGGGTGGATGGCGTTGAACTTGTGGTGAAGTGTGTTGTCGGTGTCGATCCAGGCCGGGAAATCGAGATTTGGTGTGGAGTCAGGCGTTGTGTCTGGGGTGAGAATGATGTGAGTTGAGAGGGCATCCGGGAAGGTTTCGCTTGCCTGAGTGGCGAGGCGGGTTAATTGGGAGAGCTCCTTTGCGTCGGTGGAACCGGGGATCAGCAGAAGCGTGTGACGCTTGCTATGGATAGCCGAGAACAGATTGGTTTGATGACCGGTCGTGAGGGAGGCGACAGGAGTGTCACAGAGGCGGTCGCCGGCCTGGACTTCGTTGGCGAGGGAGTTCCAGCATTCGCCTGTGAGGGGGCTGCTGCGGTAGTTGATGGAGAGTTCGAACCAGTCATTGCGGATCTTGTCTTTGACGACATGGAAGGAGCCGAGGATGGGGACGATGTGGTTTCGCAGCCAGCGGGCGACGGGGCTGCGGAGGGTGGCCATGGTGGTGAAGCGTGCGGCGTTTTTGAGGACTTCGTCGCCGACGGCGCTGCGTTCGAGAGAGTAGCTTTCGAGGAGTGGTTCGGGCTGGCCTTTGCCCTGCTGAATCAGTGCGAGTTTCCAGGCGAGATTGAAGGCATCCTGCATGCCGGTGTTCATCCCCTGCCCTCCGGCGGGGCTGTGGATGTGGGCGGCGTCGCCGGCGAGCATGACTCGGCCCTGGCGGTAGTCGGAGACTTTGCGTTCGTTAATGCGGAAGTAGGCGAGCCAGATGGGGTCGGAGAGTGTTAACCCGCCGGGACCGCGCAGGTCGACCTTGGCCTGAACTTCAGGGAGTGACAACTCGGAAGGGAGGACGTGACTGCCTGAGGCTCCCAGGTCCATGATGGCGCGGAAGCGGTTGTGATCGATGGGAAAAAACGCGACGACGCCGGTCTCATGCCAGTAGATGCTGACTTCGTCCTTCGCGAGAGGACCTTCGATGTGGACGTCGGCGAGCATCCAGTCATTGGGTTCGGCGTGTCCGGTGAACTCCATGCCGAGGGAGTGACGGACGGTGCTATGGGCTCCGTCGCATCCGACCACGTAAGGAGATGAGACGGCTTCTTCGCGGCCATCAGGGTGACGGAGGATGCAATTGACCTCAGCGCCGGTGTCGGTCATGGAAAGCAGTTCCACCTGACGCTCGACGGTGATGCCTTTGGATGCGAGGTGTTCCAGGAGCAGATGTTCGGTCTGGTTTTGAGGGATCATCAGAGGGAAGCCGAACTTGCTTTCGCTGCTGGTGAGGTCAAGATGGACGAGACGTTCCCCGCCTGCGAACATGCTCCCGCCGGTGAGCTTCAGGCCGGTCTGGACGAACCGGTCGGCAAGGCCCAGGCCATCGAGAAGTTCCATGGTTCTGCACCAGACGGCGAGTGCTTTTGATTTGTCGCTGGGTGCAGTCGACTTATCGATGATACGACAGGGGACGTCGTAATGATTGAGGGCAGCGGCCATCGTGAGGCCGACGGGTCCGGCACCGATGATGAGGATGGGAGGGGTCATGGGGGACTGCCTTCTTGGAGTCGGAAGATTACGTCGATGTCAGCGTCATCAGAATGCGGTATTTTGTAGTTGTATGACAGTGCTAAGTAACGTGTTGCCATAATTTTTGTCGATGTGCGAATCGAGCCACCAGAACTGTGCCGCTACTTTTTTAGCTTTTGTTCTTGCCTGCCTGCTGGTAAGACGCTAATAATGTAGCGCATCGAGTCTTGCTGAATATTTACTCTCATCTCCTATTCCAGGTGTCGATCATGCCGAGCCCTGTTAAGCTTTCGCGTCGCGAACGCGAGATTATGAATCTGCTGTTTGCGAATCAGCGGATGAGCGTGCTCGAAATCTGCCAGAAGCTGCAGGCGTCGCCGACGCCCATGGCTGTGCGCCGGATGTTGGCGATTCTCCAGGAGAAAGGCCACATCAAGCGGGAGAAGGTGGGCAGGGAGTTCATTTATCATCCCAAGCAGTCGCGGGTGAAAGCAGGCTTGAACGCGCTCAAGCAAGTGTTAGAGACCTTCTTCGAGGGATCAATGACGACGGCGCTCGCGACTCATCTGGAAAAGCCGAATGCGAAGCTGAGCGATGAGGATGTGCTAAAGCTCAAGGAGTTGATCGACCAGCATGCCCGTTCTCAAGACAAGAAAGGGGAGTGACCGATGACGACAGACTTTCTGGAACTGGGTTGGAAATCGACGGTCATTCTCACGCTGGCGGCGATCGTTGCCTATGCAATGCGAACGCAGTCGGCGGGGGCGAGGCATCTTGTCTGGAAGCTGGCGTGTTTGTCGCTACTGGTCCTTCCAGCCGGGCAGGCGTGGATGCCAGGATGGAACGTACTGCCGGAAAAGTGGTTCATGGTGTCGTTCGATCCATCCCTAACCGAACCACGCGCGATCGCAGCGACTCACAATCCCCCCGATACCGTCGCGAAGAATCAGGCCGTTTCAACCGAGCCTGCACAGGCTCGTATCCCCACGAATCCTTTCCCGGATCCTGTTTCGACGCCGAACGTGAGAGTTCGCACCCGTGAAGAGACAGTCATCGTGGGAGGCGAACCTCGAATCTTCAGGCCGATTGACCGTGTCGAGATGCCGTCTGCGATACTCTGGCGTTTCAATGCCGTTTTGAGGTGGGTGGTCGTCCTCTGGGGAAGTATCGCTTGCTTACTCATGCTGCGACTTCTCGCCTCCGTATTGATGCTGTGGCGAAAGACTTCTCAGCTGCCCATGATGACTCATGAGCCGCTCCTAACGCTGGTTGCCTCGTTGAGAAGTGATTTGTCATTGAAGCAAACGGTCGATGTTCGTTTTTCGACACCGGAGACGATGCCGATGGTCTGGGGATTGTGGCACCCGGTGATTATCGTGCCAGAAACGATCACATCGTGGCCAATCGAGCAGCAGCGGTCAGTGCTGCTGCATGAACTGGCCCATGTAAAACGACGCGATCCGCTCTGGCAGGTTGTCGTGGAACTGACGAAAGTCATTTACTGGCCGCAGCCTGTGTTGTGGTTGGCGTTACGCCAGATCGAGCGGTTGAGGGAACAGGCCTGTGATGATCTGGTTTTAAACTCCGGCGTCTCCGCAGCAGATTACGCCCGCTCGTTGCTGGATGTTGTTTCGCAGGGACGACTACGACGGATCTGGCCCGCAGTCGGCGTCGCGATCGTCTCGACGCCAAGTATTGAGATGCGGCTGAAGACGATTCTCGATCGAACGGTGAACCGATTCGCTGTTTCGCGGCGGATGGCGATGATCGTTGTCATCGCAGCAATTTCAACAACTGTGATACTGACGTCTTTTCGTCTCACTGTTCCTTCTATTGTTGACGAGCCCATTGCAAAGGATTCTTTGACAAAAGCTGTAATCCAGGTATCACCGAAACAAGAAGAGAATCCGGTCGAGGAAAAGCCAGTCGAAGTCGCTCCGCTGCAGAAAGAGCGTCGGCAGATTGTGCTGGAGTTTTATGGTGAAGACGGCAAACCTGTGCAAGGGGCAAAGGTTGATATTGTGGGGTTGAGGACCCTCGTCAATCACGCGAGTTCTTATGGCTGGTCGGACAAATTCCATGGCAGCAAGCCAGTGGATGTCTCGAATGAGAAAGGTGAAATCACGATTGATTTTCCGGAGTTTGTACTGGAGCAGATGAGGACGTCAGTGCTATTGATCCTCGTCACGCATCCAGAGTTTGCAGCGAAGAATCATGAACTCGATCTATTGAAGCAGAACAGACGAGATGCTCCGGTTTATCTGACGCGACAGAGGGTTCCATTACAGCGCGGCGTCGTGTACCAGATCTCGTTTGCAGGAGAGAACACACCGGTCAGGCCGATGTCGACACTGTCATGTTCAGTGATCTCTGGAGAGGCGATAAAAAGTTTAGCTTTCAGCCGCCGAATACCTTGGTATCAAGTCGACGCGACGATCAGCCGAGGATTGCGCAAGTTGCCCATCGAACGGAATCGGGCGAGATACTGTTCAGTAACGTGATCTCTGACAGCGACTGGATAAAGGAGGGAGAACTGCGAATCGTCAAGGATGTTTTGCTGAGTCCTGGACGTTCGATGTCGGGAAGGATTGATGAGGCCGTTCCTCGACCCGTTAAAAATGGATCTGTGCTGGCTCAATGTGTCTACCTCGATTCCAGTGGTCCCAATAACCAGAAGCGTTTGACATTCGCTGACGCAGTGGAGATACAACCGGATGGCTCATTCAAGTTCGATTCGCTGCCCCGAGATGTTCCGATTCAGTTGGTGGCGATGTGCGATGGCTGGTGTTCGTCGCAGCCGAAACTCAATGAGTTACGAAATGATCCAGAATTCGAACCCTATGTAAAACAACTGCCGGATGTTGGTGACTCCAGTCTTTGGCCACAACTGGTTTCTTCGAGCCAGTCGGATGGTGTGTTCATTCCGATGGAGAAAACGAACACTGTCACGTTGAAATGCCTGGAACCCGAGGGGAAGCCACTGACAGGTGCGAAGGTCAGCGTTTTCCCAAATCTGACTTTTTACGATTGCGGCTCATTTTTGTTGGGGCGTTCGTGGGGTGCGGCTAAAGACTGGATCGGAGTCGACGAGAATGAGACACAGGCACTGCAATTAGAACGACATCATGCCTCAATGAAGCTTTGGACAAGAACAACTGACGAAGATGGACTCGTGAGCTTTGAGAGTTTACCAGACATCACTTACGTCTATGGCAGTCTGGAGCATCCCGAATATCAACTGGCGATGCCTGCGGGAAGTGTACATCGGATGGTCGTGATTCCTGTCAGCAATGAACAGCAGCCGTTTGTAATTCACGCGGAGCGGATTGGTGAAAATCCAATAGGGGAACTGGCGCCCACTGTTGAAGAAGCGGATGATGAAATACCAGTCAATTCACCAGTTCCAGCGGTATCGAATTCAAAGGATCGCGAGCTCTCAGGTGTTGTCGTTGATGAGAAAGGGGCTCCGATTGAAGGAGCTCTTGTTGATGCCTGGCATTGGGTTCCCGGCAACGAAACGAAGACTGATGCAGAAGGTCGTTTCACCTTGACGTTTGATGACGATTCGGAAAGTTATGTGGAAATTCGGGTGACCAAAGAGGGCTACTCTCCTTATTACGATCACCATCAACCAATGGGAGTTCCGCGGTTTAGAGTCGTTTTGGGACAGAAGACCTATTTTGAAGGTCGAGTGACAGGCCCGGATGGGCAAGGTGTGGCGGATGTGGAAGTTCGTGGGGAGCAATCCGGCAAGGAAAATGATGGATACGTCATTGGTTCCATCCCATGGACAACGAAGACGGATGCACAAGGCCGCTATCGACTCTATGCGTTTCCTGATAGCTATCAATTCCTGGTTCGTGTGCCTGGAGTCGGAACGAGTCGCATGTCGGATATCTCCCTGCGAAAGAATGAAGCCAAGCAGGTTGATATCCAGTTGCAGAAAGGGGTTCGATTTGAAGCCGTCGTCTTGGACAGTCAAACGAATCAGCCCGTCTCGGATGTCGTGTTGTGGAACTGGCGTCACCAAGGAATAAAAGCTCGATCAGACTCTGAAGGCAAACTGGTGATCGATGATATGCTGCCGGGAGAATTCGAGTTTGATGTGGGACAAGAACCGTCTGAAATGATCAACTCCTATGTGGTTTATCAACCGAAGACCATCGGACGTTGGTGGTCAGCGGATGCAGTTCACGAGTATCACCAATTGCAACTGAAGCCAGGGAAGTTTCAGGACAACTTCGATAACATGTCATTCGATCTTCAAGTTGGCATGAAGCCCGTGACAATTGTTGTTGAGAAAGGAGTCACGTTCAGCGGGCGTGTGCTAGATCCTGACGGCAAACCTGTCGAGGGGGCAACAGTAGCGCCGGCGAAAACAGGGAGCGGGAATTCATTGACGGGCGATACCCGGTATAGTGTTAAGACGGATGCGGAAGGGAAGTATCGAGTCATGATGCCCGCCGGAAACGACTTTCAGTACAACCTCATTGCGCACGATGGGGACTACAGGGAATGGCGTCACTGGGGGAACGGGATTCGCGAGCCGATTCAAACGAAGCCCGGCGATGTGATTGAAAACTACGATCTCGTTCTGACGCGTTCTGCGACCGTAAGGGGACGCATTCTTGGCGTTGGCCCTTCTGTCGAGGGAACCGAAGTTCGTGCCCATGCAAAAGACATGCGAGAAAATCGTTACTATGACCCGACCACAAAAGTCAAAGCGGATGGAACCTTCGAATTGAAGTTCATTCGACCGGGCGAGCATTACATTCAAGTCGAACCGTTTGCTTTTCCGAGCGTTGAAACTCCACAGCCCTCAACAGCAATTGTCACGCTTAAGGCAGGCGAGGTTCTGGAGGGAGTGGAGTTGAGAATGTCCAATTGACGCAGCTTGTCATTGGTTTACTGACTGGTTTGGATATCGTTCTTAAAGACGCGCCGCCTTCTTACAATTGGAGAAATCTCTTGAGACAGGAGTCGATTCATGGAAGCTGCCCCAACACCTGATCGAGTGCCTGGCTGCTGATTGGTTTGATGAGGTGGGTGTTGAAACCAGCCTGCGTGGCGGCGAGTTTGTCTTCTTCTCTGCCGAAGCCGGTGAGGGCGACCATGGGGATCGAGATGCCTGCGGCACGGGCGCGTTTTGCGGCTTCGTAGCCATTCATGATGGGCATGCCGATGTCCATGAGGACGAGGTCGTAGGCGCCGGACTGGAGAGCGGAGAGGGCTTCTTCGCCGTTGCTGGCGGTTTCGACAACGTGGCCTTTGGTGGTCAGGAGCATCGAGAGCATGCGGGCGATCGTGGGGCTATCGTCGACGACGAGGATTCTGCGAGACGTCGGGGCAGTTTGTTTCGGGATGGGTTGAGCGGGGGCAGAGACGGTCGTTGGAACTGGGACCTCGTGTTGGCGGATCGGGAGACGGACGGTGAATTCACTGCCGGTGCCGAGGCCCTGGCTGTGTGCCTCGACGGTGCCATCGTGGTGCTCGACGAGTGCACGGACGAGGGAGAGGCCGATCCCTAACCCGCCTTGTGAGCGGTCGACGGCGGACTGGACCTGCGAGAACATCTCGAAGAGTCTGGGGAGGTGTTCGGGTGGAATGCCGATGCCGTGGTCACGGACGATGACGCAGACTTCATGATCCAAACAATTGACGATGACGCAGATGGCGCCGTTGGGTTCGCTGTACTTGGCGGCGTTGGTGAGGAGGTTGGAGAAGATCTGCGCGAGTCGAACGGGATCGCCGACGAGAGGGATTGGTTCTTTGACGGTCTGGATATTGAGCTGATGCTGACCGGCTGTGATCAGTGGCATCGAGGTTTCGATGGCAGACTGAAGGACCTGCTGAAGGATGACTGGTTCGTGTCGGAGTTGGAGTTTGCCGTTGGTGATGCGGCTGATATCGAGGAGGTCGTCAATGAGACGGACCATATGAGTGACTTGGCGGTCGATGGCGTCGCGGATTTCGTCGATGACGGGATCATCGATCGAGGTCAGCTTGAGGAGTTCGGTGGCGCTGCGGATAGGGGCGAGCGGATTGCGAAGCTCGTGAGCCAGGGTGGCAAGGAAGTTGTCTTTGCGACGGTCGGCGTCACGCAGGGCCTTCTCAGCAGCTTTGACGTCTTCGACATCGGTGCAGGTTCCGAACCAGCGGGTGATCTGACCGTGCTCATCTTTGAGTGGCAGGGCGCGACCGATAAACCAGCGGTAGACACCATCGGTACGCCGAAAACGATACTCGATCGCGTAAAGTTCGCCAGTGCGAAGCGCCTCCTGCCAGCGTTGGGCGGAGGGCTCGTAATCGTCGGGATGCAGATACTCTTTCCAGTTCCAGCCCTGTCCGGATTCATGCGGGTCATATTCCCCGCCGGGTTCGTGGGGAAGAGGCATGCCGGTGTATTCGTACCAGCGTTTGTTGAAGTAGTCGTGGTAGCCGTCGGGACGAGTACTCCAGACGATTTGAGGCATGGTGTCCGTGATGAGTCGGAACTTTTCCTCGCTGACGCGGAGGGCTTGTTCGGCATCTCGCTGTTCGGTGATGTCGACGTGGACGCCTACCCATTCACGAATGGTGCCGTCTTCATTGAAAACGGGAACAGCGCGGATGGCGAAGAAGCGGTAAACGCCGTCGTGACGCAGGAGGCGATGTTCGAAGATGTAAGTCGATCGATGAGCGACCGCTTTTTTCCACGACTCGATAGAGGGCTGGACGTCATCGGGATGGACGGCTTTGGCCCAGCCATAGCCTTGATACTCGTCGTAAGTCTGGCCGGTGAAGGCGGCCCATCCGGGTTGTTCGCCTTGCATCACGCCATCTGAGGAGTTCGTCCAGAGAAGCCCACCGACGGCATCGACGGCGGCGCGGAAGCGGCCTTCGCTAAGCGTCAAGGCGGCCTGATGCTGACGAGCGATGCGTTCGGCGAGTTTGATGGCATCGATGTCGGTGAAGATGCCGAAGGAGCCGATGATGATGCCATCGGAGTTGTAGTTGGGAGTACTCGCGGTGTGCATCCAGATTTCGGAACCATCGGCTCGTCGCCAGCGGGCTTCGTAGCGTTCGCCGTGACCTTCGCCACGGTCTTTGAGACGGATGCGGGCGCGACGTTGTTCTTCCTCGAAGAGGAAGTCGAGGGCCGATCTGCCGATCAGTTCATCGACCGGGCAGCCGAGGAGTTCGGCCATGCGACGGTTGGCGAACTGGATCGTACCGTCGAGGGAAACTTCGAGTACACCATCGTTGGCGTTTTCGACAATGGTCTGGCAGCGATCTCTCAGACGGTGTTGTTCGGACCGCTCGTTATGAATATCGGTGCACGTGCCAAACCAAATGACGGGTTGGCCGTTTGAATCGAGCAGTGGCTCGGCACGGATGAGGAACCAGCGATATTCACCGCTTCCACCCAGGAAACGGTTTTGTGTTTCGAGGGGGGTGAAGTGCTTGAGGGAGTGCTCCCAATGACTGGAGGAATCCGAGTAGTCATCTGGATGAATGAGTTTCTTCCAGGCACCTGACTGTGCGTGATCGGAATCGAGACCGGTATATTCGATCCAGCGCCGGTTAACGAATTCGAGTTCGCCGTCGGGGCGGGCGGTCCAGACAAGCTGAGGAAGCGTCTCGGCCAGAATACGAAATGGCTCGAGTGGATCAGAGTTTGAGGTGAGCCAGTCGCGTAGCACCAGTGAGGTCATGGAGGTCCGATTCGCCGTAGGTGGCGTGGCCGGAATGGATTCATTATGTGACATCATGTCACAGCTGAGTTGAACCGGATGAAAATGATGAGGAAAACGTCGATCATTTTACCTGTTTTGTGCTGATATGCGAGAGAATGCTGATCAAAGTTTCGCGTTTCGGCGGCGACTACGATGCGGTGGTGAATCGTTTTTCAAAGGCGTTAAAGACCTGTTCAACGAGTAAAGCGAGGATGGCGGCGGGGATGGCGCCCTGGAAGATGAGGCCGTAATCGAGCAGGCGGATGCCGGTGAGGATCGGTTGTCCGTAGCCCCCTGCCCCGATGAGGGCACCGATCGTCGCCGTCCCGACGTTGATGACGGCCGCTGTCTTGATGCCAGCGAGGATGGAACGGGCTGCGAGAGGGAGTTCGATTTTGATGAGACGGGCCATCATCGGGAGGCCGAGGGCTTGGGCGGATTCGTGAATGCTTTGGGGGATGTTTTTGAGACCTGTGTACGTGTTGCGGACGATCGGGAGAAGGCTGTAAAGAAAGAGGGCAAAAATCGCTGGCCAGGTCCCCAGACCAATGAGAGGAATCATGAAGACGAGGATCGCCAGTGAAGGGATCGTCTGGATGATGCCGGTGATGGTGAGGATGAGGTGTCCCCATTTGGGGTTTTGATACGCAACGACACCCAGAGGGATCGAGACGATGATCGCCGCGGCCAGTGAAATTGTGACGAGGAAGAGGTGATCGTAGGTGTTGCGCAGAAAGTCAGTGAGGGCACGACGGATGTCTTGGCGCTGGCCGGTTGCGGGGATTGGGATCGTCGGGTCGATGTTCTGCTGCAGGAAGGTGGCAGCGATCAGGCGTTCCGACTTGTGATCAATGATCGCCTCGGCATTGAGGGCAATCATGGTGTTCTCGTTGATTTTCTGCTGGAGGGAGAGGAACGCGTTCACGACTTGGGGAGCGCGGGATTTCAGATCGTCGCGGTAGAGGATGACGGCCTGATATTCGGGGAAGTAATGGAGGTCATCTTCGAGGACGACGAGGTTCTCAGCCTGAATTTCCGCGTCGGTGGTGTAGAGGTCGATGACGTCCAGAGAGCCGGTGCGAAGGGCTTGGTAGGCGATTGCGTGGTCCATGCCACGGGGGGAAGCATTGTTAAGATTATAAACGCGACGTAAGCCGGGCCAGCCATCCTGGCGTTTGAGAAATTCGTCGGAAAAGCCGATGCGGAGATCGGGGTGTTGTTGGAGGTCAGAGATTTTCTTGAGGCCGAGTTTCTTCGCGGTTTCCTGTTTGATGCCAAGGGCGTAGGTGTTGTTGAAGCCAAGTGAGTTGGACATCTCGACCCCCTGCTCTGCGAGTTCGCGTTTCATCTCGTCGAAGGAGATGCCGGGCTGACTGCGGAGGATTTCAGTCGAGATCGTGCCGGTGTATTCGACGTAGGCGTCGATCTCACCTTTGAGGAGCCCCTGGTAGACAACCTGAGTGCCGCCGAGTTGCTTGCGATGATTGACATCGCCGCTGGTGTGCGAGGAAAGTTGAGAGAGCATTTCGCCGAGGATGACGGACTCGGTGAAGGCTTTGGAGCCGATGGTGATCTTGGGTTTGGAGGGGCTTTGGGCGAAGGTGGGAGAGGGGAAGAGCAGGAGGAGAACGATGATGAGAATGGGCATGGGGGTGTCTCAGGGAGGATGATTTCTAGGGGTGGCCCAGCCGTTCATGGCTGGGTCGCGCAGCGACAAGAAGTGGCGCCATGCGGAATCAAATTCGAGTTGACGTGGTGAGCTCAGTTGGATGCGTATGGTGACGCTTCTTGTGAGCTTTGCTCACCCAGCCGTGAACGGCTGGGCCACCCAGGGATCAAGTTCGAGTTGACGTGGTGAGCTCGGTTGGATGCGTATGGTGATGTATCTTGTGAGCTTTGTTCACCCAGCCATGAACGGCTGGGCCACCCGGGAGTGATTTTAATGGTCATTCAATTCTAAGCCCGGGGGCCAAGAGATCGGGAGGTAGACAGTGCTTCGGCTTTCATACCATCGGGCGGAACTCCAAGGATAGTCGGTGATCCGTTCGCAGAGATGGGCACGGATGGGGTTTGTGTGCATGTAATCGAGTTTCTCAAGGACCTTCTTGCGATTCCAGATGTTGAATCCGTAGTGACGTGTCTGCCAGATAGGATCGTTATCGTCGACTCGGGACCAGTACTGCGGATACCTTGTTCGAAAGAGTTGTTTCAGGTGGAATGACGATTGGTTTTTCCAATGGTCGAGAAAGTCGGAAAGTTGCCCGGTGTGAGGAAACCAGACGAGTGTGTGGACGTGATCAGGCATGATGACGTAACCAAGGCAGATGCCTTTCAGGCGGGCCAACTGGCTGCCCAGGCTGCCAATGATCATGCGTTTGGCGCGTGGTGTTTTGGCATACTTGCGGCGTTTAAAGCAGGAGAACGTGATGAAGTGAATGTGCTTTTCGTCATCATAGGATTGCTGCTTCATGGCGGTGAAGTTCAAGTTGTCTTGCAATAAGATGGGTGGTCCAGCCGTTCATGGCTGGGTGAGCAACGCTCACAAGAAGCGTCACCATACGCGTTCAATTGTATTCACGGGGCCGACAGGAATTCATTCCCGCATGGCGCTGGGTATCTTGTCGCTGCGCGACCCAGCCATGAACGGCTGGGCCACCCTAAGTGGGGTCCAAGATGAGCGGGCGGTGGGCTTGGAGGAAGCGGGTGACGAAGTCGCTGGCGGGGTTGGACGCGAATTCGTCGATGGTGCCCAATTGCAGAATCTGGCCGGCTTCGAGGAGGGCGACTTGGCTGCTGAAGAAGGCGGCTTCGCTGAGGTCGTGGGTGACGAAGACGACGGCCTTTTTGAGTTCTTCGAAGATCTGTTTGAGGTCTTCCTGGAGTTCATAACGGACGATGGGATCGAGAGCGCCGAGGGGTTCGTCGAAGAGCAGAAGAGGCGGGTCGAGCATGAGGGCGCGCATGATCGCCACCCGTTGACGCTGACCGCCGGAGATCTTGGAGGGGAGGCGATCGAGTGCAGATTTGGGAAAGCGGGTCAGATTGCAGAGGTCATCGAGGCGTTGGTCGCGCTCGTCGCGGGTCATGATTTTCAAATGACGAGCCATCAGCATGATGTTGTCGCGAATACTCATGTGAGGGAACAGTCCGCCGTCCTGGAGGACGTAGCCCATGCGCGTGCGGAGTTTCAGGACGTTTGAGGAAGTCAGTTCTTCTCCATCGAAACGGACCGAGCCGCTGTCCGGTTCAATCAAGCCGATCATGATGCGCAGCAGTGTTGATTTGCCGCAGCCGGAGGGGCCGATGAGGACGAGCGTTTCGCCGGGGGTGACACACAGAGAGAGGGGATGGAGGACGGTGTGGGAGCCGTAGGTCTTGGAGATGTCTTGGAGTTCAAGCATGGGTGGCCTCCGCGGGTTGGAGGCTCATGCTGGAAAGACTTGAGAGATCCGCAGAGGGGGGAGTGATGGGGAGCAGAGACGCAAGTTGTTGGTCCGCACAGCGGATCTTACGGAGGGGATGATACGGGATGTGAGAGACGGGTTCGGGACCCTCAGCGTTGTAGAAAGAATCGAGGAAGGCGTTGAAGGCGCGCTTGTCGTGAAGCGGGAGATCGTCTCGTTGAAACTCCTGCATGTACATCGTCACGCGTCGCTTGGGGAGAAAGAAGAACAGCGAGGCGAACATCGTGAAGAACGCAAACCAGAGTGTCCGTGTCAGATTCGGGACGCCGCCCGTGCGTTGGCAGCAGAACCGGGAGCCCCAGATGCCACGGGTCCGGACGAGAAGGATTTTTGCGTCGGGGCAGCGCTGGACAAGATCGTAAGCACCGCGGGCGGCTCCGACGATTTCGTGACCTTGTCGTTGAAGCTTGCCAGAGGGATACAGAAGAATGTGCTGGCCGTTGTTGAGTGCGTCAGCGGACCGGTCAAGGACTTCCTGGGAGGCTTTGTAGACTTCGCGGTTGGGTTTCTCCGACCAGGGAACTTCAAACGCGTTGACAGCTTTCAGAAACGGGTACATTGCCGCGTGACGGTACGTCCCGGAGAAGACCAGTGGGCGTGGCAGTTCCTTCAGCGGCAGCGACGCCATCACAAGGACAGGGTCAAGGTAGCTGGGATGGTTCGGCAGGATCAGGACCGGGCCGTTGTTGAGGGACTCAGTATCGAGATTCTGGTCGTGCTGGACGTCGATGTCGTAACGAAGTGAGACGAAAAATCGGCCAAGAGGGACCAGCAACCGGTGAGCAATCGAGGGCATGTATGGTTCTCCGCATTAAGCATAAAAGTGGAGCTACCAGACAGGCGAGACCGATTTCGGGATGTCACGGGGATTTTTGGAAAATTTCGAGAAAGGGACTACGCGGAACGGCGATCCAGATTCAACGCCAAGGCGCAACGACGCAAAGGATTCAAAGAAGTACCAAGCTGGATCGAAAGCGACAGCAACTTGCTTGAAATTTCGAATCACGACAGGCTTTTCAGCGTGGTCCAAAAGTCGCGGAGTTTGTTCATTGGTTTGGTGGTGAGGCGGTTGTCGACCAATGAGATTTTAGTGCCGGTCTTTTCTTCGACCGCTTTTTCGATGTTTTCGCGACTCGGCTTGGTATGAACGACGGTGAATTTTTCCGTATCGATTTCTTCGATGGTCATACTGCTGACAGGCTGGCAGGGTTCTGGCGGCAGGTAGATGGCGCCGGTTGCGAAGTCGACAGCGAATGCAATCACACCGGGGATGAAAAACAGGAGCAGGCCGAGTCCATCGAGTGCAACCACCCCCCAGTCGAGTCGACCATGAGGCTGGCCGCGGCGTTCGGGGTAAAGAATAGTGCCGCAGCCCGTCAAAGACGACGAAACAGCAGCCACCGCGAGCAGTCGCAGGGTTTGACGTCGAGAGAGGGAATTGATGGGCATAGGTAAGCAGTTCTGTAAGACACGGTGGCCCGCCGCGTCTGACTGGGAAAGAGTTTTGGGATCGGGGCGGGAAGATAGCGGGAAAGTCGACAGGCGCGAAGAGGGCTTCGAGAGGGGGTGTCGAAATGACAAAGACGGGACAATGGGTGGTAATTTGGGTGGCCCAGCCGTTCATGGCTGGGTCGCGTAGCGACAAGAAGCGGCGCCATGCGGGATCAAGTTCGAGTTGACGTGGTGAGTTCAGTTGGATGCGTATGGTGACGCTTCTTGTGAGCGTTGCTCACCCAGCCGTGAACGGTTGGGCCACCCCAAGTATTACTGCTTGATCAGTTCACTGAGGACTGGCAGTACCTCCGATTCAAACCAGGGGTGCTTCTTCAACCAGACGGTGTTACGCCAGCTGGGGTGTGGAAGTGGCAGGAAGTTCGGGAGGTAGTCGCGGTAGGCGGCGACGGTTTCTGTCATCGACGTTTTGCGTTTGTTGCCGAGGTAGAACTTTTGGGAGTATTGGCCGACGAGGAGTGTCAGACGCAGGTTTTTGAGTTGTTTACGGATCTTTGCATGCCAGAGGGGGGCGCATTCGGAGCGTGGCGGGAAGTCGCCACCTTTGACATCCGTGCCAGGATAGCAGAACCCCATTGGGATGAGGGCGAAGCGTTTTGGATCGTAAAATTCCTCGGGAGTGACATTCAGCCAACTGCGGAGTCGGTTACCACTGGGGTCGGACCAGGGTTTGTGATTGACGTGAGCTAACCGCCCAGGGGCCTGGCCGATGATCATGATTTCTGCATCGGGGTGAAAGTTGATGGTCGGGCGTGGCGGGTTGGGGAGAAACTCGGAGCAGACGGTACAGGCGTGGATTTGTTTGAGGAGAAGTTTGGACATGAAGGAATAGTAGGGAAAGGGGCGTCGAGGGTGAAGTGGACCAGTCAAGAGAGAATCAAGAAGCGTCACCCGAACGGTTTTCCTCATGACTCACGACTCAAATCTCCTGACAGGACAAAATCGGGCAAAGAGTTGATTGATAGGGGCACAGAATGTGTCGGTCTCATTGGTGGGTTTTGATATACTCGAAGCGAACCATTCATTTCCCACGAGGAGAGTTTTGATGTCGATGCTTTGGAAATCTTGTCTGCGCGCTCTTGTATTGGTTGTTCTGGCTGTCGCGTGTGTGGATCGTTCAGACGCAGGAGAGCTGAATGTTCCTGAAGGCTACACCGCGATCTTCGATGGAAAAACGCTCAACGGCTGGTACGGCTTGAATCCGCATAACGTCACCAAACTCGAAGGCGAGAAAAAAGAAGCCGCCCTCAAAGCGATGCGCGATGAGTTTGCCAAGCATTGGACGGTCGAGAATGGAGAACTCGTCAATGATGGCCATGGCGCGTACGCGACGACCGCCAAAGACTACGGCGATATCGAGATGCTGATCGAATACAAGACGGTCGCCGCGGCTGACAGCGGGATTTATCTCCGCGGTACGCCTCAGGTCCAGATCTGGGACACGACCGAAGCCGGAGGGAAATGGAACATCGGGGCTGATAAGGGGTCAGGCGGCTTGTTCAACAACTCGCCCGGCAAACCGGGTCAGCATCCGCTCGTGCATGCCGACAAGCCGTTTGGCGAATGGAATACGATGAAAATCAAACAAGTCGGCGACAAGACCTGGGTCTGGCTGAATGACAAGCTCGTCGTCGATGGAGCGGTCATGGAGAACTACTGGGATCGCTCCCAACCACTTCCCTCCAAAGGCCCGATCATGCTGCAGACCCACGGCGGCGAGATTCGCTGGCGGAATATTTTCGTCAAGGAACTGACGAAGGAGTAGTCGCGTCGTTTTCGATCGCGAACCTCGCTGTCAGAATAAGTGTCACAAAGACTTGCCCCGAAGACAGGAGGATATCGTGTTTGAAGTCCGTGAACTGGTGAGTGAGGACGAACTGCGATCAACCTTCGAGGTGGTTCGTCAGTTGCGTCCTCATTTGACGGCTGAGAATTATCTGACCGAGCTGCGCGTCGTGCTGGATGGCGGGGCTCGTTTAGCCGCCTGTTTTGACGGGACGCGCGTCGTCGGCTGTGGCGTGTTCCGTGTCCTCCGAAAGCTGTATCTGGGGACGAGCATTTATGTGGACGACCTGATCACCGATGAAAAGACGCGGAGTCGGGGTGTCGGGAAGGCCTTACTGGAGTGGATTGAAGCAGAAGCAAAGCGCCAGGGGATCGACTGGGTGACACTCGACTCCGGCGTGCAGCGGGATCAGGCACATAAATTTTATTTCCGCCAAGGGTACACCGTCGCCTGTTTTAATTTTAAGAAAAAACTCTGAAGGCGAGCGGGGGGTGTCAACCCCCTGTGTCATCGACTCGCAGGCAGTGAAACGCGGATGAATACGGTTAACGGCCCAGAGGGAATTCATCAGAGCTTCTTTCGTACTCTGAGAGTCCTGGCAGCAGTCAGCACAAGGGACAGGGGGTTCACACCCCCCGCTCGCCTTGGGAGGATTGTCGGCTAACAATGCGGGTGTAATAATAGCTGACTATGACAGATGCCAGTTCGACGTTGAATATCTTTGATCGCAGCTACGACCGACGTTTGCAGGACGTGATGCAGGCGGATCGACATCGCCTGACGACGTTTCTCAAAAAGATTCGTTCAGCGAGTAAATCCGGGCAGCCGTTCGATCGCAACTGGAGCAAGTTCGCGTCCCAGCTGGAAGCCAGCGAAAAACAGCTGAAAGATCGTCTGGCGGAGACGTTCAAGATTGGGATTGATAAGAATCTGCCAATCTATTCGCGTCGTGAAGAAATTCAGGCCGCGATTCGGGACCATCAAGTCGTCGTGATCTGCGGAGAGACGGGAAGCGGAAAGTCGACGCAGCTGCCGTTGTTTCTGCTCGAGATGGGGCGTGGGCGACGAGGGTTGATCGGGCATACGCAACCACGTCGGATCGCGGCTCGGTCGGTTTCCGCGCGGGTTGCGCAGGAACTGGGGACGCCGCTGGGCAAGCACGTCGGGTTCAAGGTTCGTTTCAGCGATTCGACCGGCCCGCTGACGATGGTCAAGGTGATGACAGACGGGATCCTGCTCGCTGAGACGCAGGGCGACCGATACCTCGAACAGTACGACACGATCATCGTCGATGAAGCCCACGAGCGAAGTCTGAATATCGACTTCCTGCTGGGCTACCTCAAACAGCTGCTGCCGAAACGCCCGGACCTGCGCGTCATCATCACGTCTGCCACAATCGACGCCGAGCGTTTCGCCGAGTATTTCTCCTCTGAAGGCGAGCGGGGGGTGTCAACCCCCTGTCTTAACGACGCGCAGGCGAGCGAAACAGAAACGAATACGGATAATACATCAGAGGACGAAAGTTCTGAGCTTCTTTCGTATTCAAACAGTCTTGGCAGCAGTCAGCACAAGGGACAGGGGGTTGACACCCCACGCTCGCCTAAGACTTCGCCTATCATTTTCGTTGAGGGGCGGACTTATCCCGTCGAAGTCCGTTATCGCCCGCCCAAGATCGATGAAGAAGATCGAAGCACGGACTGGCGTCAGGCGCTGACCGATGCGTTGCTCGAGCTGGAGAACGAGGGGATGCGGGATGTCCTCGTGTTCCTCCCTTCCGAGCGGGATATTCGCGAAGCAGCCAAGAACCTGCGCGGGCGATTCTTAAGTCAACGCCGAAGTGGTGATGAACTAGAGATCCTGCCGCTGTATGGTCGTCTCTCGCAGGCGGATCAGGAGCGGATTTTTCAGCCGCATCAGAACCGACGGGTCGTCCTGGCGACGAACGTTGCAGAGTCATCGATCACCGTACCCGGAATTGATGCCGTCATCGACCTGGGGCTGGCCCGGATCAGTCGGTACTCGCCTCGGGCCAAGATGCAGCGGCTGCCGATCGAGCCGATCTCGAAGGCGTCCGCGGATCAGCGGAAGGGACGCTGCGGTCGTGTCGGGCCGGGGATCTGCATTCGGCTGTATGACGAAGCGGACTACAACTCGCGCGAAGACTACACCCCGCCGGAAATTTTGCGGACGAATCTGGCGTCAGTCATTCTGCAGACGATGTCATTGAACCTCGGGCCGATTACGGAGTTCCCGTTTCTCGATGCACCTCGCGCTGCGAACATCAATGACGGTTTGCGGACGTTGTTCGAACTCGGCGCGGTCGACGAGAATGATCAGCTGACCGATGTCGGCAGGCAACTGGCATCGCTGCCATCGGACCCGCGTATCGGAAGGATGATTCTTGCAGGGGATCAGGAGCATTGTCTGCATGAACTCCTCATCATCGCCAGTGTGCTGGAGATTCAGGACCCGCGCGACCGTCCGCTCGATAAGCAGCAGGCAGCGGATGAAGCACATGCGAGATTCGCAGTGCCTGGATCGGACTTTTTGACGTTGCTCAAGTTGTGGAATTCGTATCACGAAGTCAAACGTGACCAGTCACGCGGGAAGCTCAAGAAGTGGTGCGAGCAGAATTTTCTCTCGGTCAATCGGATGCGCGAGTGGGGTGAACTGCATCAACAGCTGCAGGAGCTCTGCGAAGAGCGTCGACTCAATGTCCGCAGTCGCAACAGTGACGCCGATGCGATTCACAAGGCGCTGCTGACGGGGTTGCTATCGAGTGTCGCCTACCTGTCGGGCAAGCAGGAGTATATCGGAGCCAACGGGATCAAAGTGCATATCTGGCCGGGGTCGGTACTGTCTCCCGGGAAGATCATCGCGACGAAAGGCAGCACTGGTCCAGCCAATGGTCCCCAAGGTAAGACAGCCGGTGACGATGCGAAGGGGAAGAAGCCAGCGTGGTTCATGGCGGCGGAGATCATCGAAACGAGCAAGCAGTATGCCCGGACGGTTGCGGTCATTCGACCCGAGTGGATCGAGCCGATTTCCAAGCACCTCGTCAAGAAGCTGCATTACGATCCGTTCTGGGACAAACGGGCCGGGCTGGTGAAGTGTTACCAGAACATCACGCTGTTCGGTCTGCCGATCGTGACCCGTCGGACCGTGCGTTACGGACACATCGATCCTGAGCATGCCCGCGAGATCATGATCAAAGAGGGGATCATCAAAGGGGAGATTGTCCTCGAAGAGAATTTCCTCACGAAGAATCAACAGCTGCTCTCACAATTAAACTTGCTGGAAGCCAAGCTGCGTAAGCATGATCTGCTACGGACAGACGATGCCCAGTGGGAGTTTTATGCCGAACGAATTCCGAAAGACATCAACGATGTGCAGGCGCTCGAAAACTGGTGGAAGAAAGTCAAACAGTCTCAGCCTGAGCAATTGACTTTGACGGCAGAGAAAATGCTCGCCGCCGAGGTTCCTTCCGACGTTCAACAGCAGTACCCCGATGAACTGAAGATCGAACACCTGACCCTGCCGTTGCGCTACAAATACGAGCCGGGCGAAGCAGAAGATGGGGTGACGATGGTCGTCCCGCGGGAGGCGCTGCATCAGATCCCTGAGCAACTGCTCGACTGGCTGGTGCCCGGACTGGTCGCCGAGAAGATTGCAGCGGTCCTCAAGTCGCTGCCCAAGCAGATACGGGTCTCGCTGATTCCCTTACCCGAGACAGCGAAGAAACTGTCCGCGAAAATGCCCTATGGGTTTGGACCGTTTTATTCCTCGCTGTCGAAAGAGCTCTCGTATCTGATCGGTCAGAACTATCCCGCAGATCGACTCGTCACACCCGATCTTCCGGGCTATCTGAAGATGGGGGTCGAAGTTGTCGATGAGAACAAAAAACGGCTGGGGTGGTCGAAGTCGTTGACGGATCTGCAGCGACAGTTCCCGCCGCAGAGAGAGACGTGGAAGGGAACTCAGCGTCCTGACAATGATGAAAGGCACAGGGGGTTGACACCCCCCGCTCGCCAGGATGATGTGATGACGACCTGGGCGATCGATAAGCTCGAAGACTCCGTGAAGATTCACCGTGGAGGGATCGATCTTCTCGCGTATCCGTGTCTGGAAGATGTTGGCGAAGGGGTGGTCGTCAAGCTCGCAGAGACGGCTGAGATCGCTCGATCAATGACGCGACTAGGACTGGCGAGGTTGTTCCTGATCGCTCACAAAAAGCAGCTTGATCAGCAGATCGCCCACTGGCCCAAACTGGAAGCGATGGAGCTCTACGGCCGCAAATTCGCAGGGTTTCGTGGGATCCGCACGCAGCTCAAGCAGCTGATCAGTCGACGTGTCTGTCAGCTGGCTGAGCCGCTTCCCAAGAACAAGGTGCAGTACGAACTGTTCCTCAAACAGGGACGCGAGCAGATTCCGAACGTGGTCGCAGAGTTCACGCCCGTCGTGACGAAGATGTATGAGTGGTGCCTGAAGATCGATCAGCACGACTCGGACACTGCCGCTCTTCATCAGCAGGCCCTCTTTGAAATGCAGGAGCAGCGGGAAGCATTGTTCCCGCAGGACTTCTTCCTGATCGTCCCCTACCCTCGCCTGCTGCACTACCCGCGTTACCTGCAGGGGATCGCGCTGCGTTACGAAAAACTCATCGCGCCGCAGGGTGTCCATCGGGATCGCACACGACAACAACAGGTCGAAACCTTCTGGCGTCAGTATGCCCAGACCCCTAAGCCGGTGATGCCGAGTCAGGCGGTGGTGTCTGCTCTCGAGGATTACCGCTGGATGCTGGAGGAATACCGGGTTTCTGTCTTTGCACAGGAACTGGGAACCAACGGCCCAATCTCTCCCCAGCGACTGGAAAAGGCGTGGGAGAAGGTGGTCGGGTTGTTGAAGCGATAACAATCTCCGAAGGCGAGCGGGGGGTGTGAACCCCCTGTGTCATCGACTCGCAGGCGGCGTAACGCGATGAATACGAATAGCGTCACAGAGAAAAATCTTCTGAGCGAGATTCGTACTCCAACGGTACTGGCAGCAGTTAGCACAAGGGACAGGGGGTTGACACCCCCCGCTCGCCTGGGGGACACGATGAACGCGATGGATGTTAGTGCGGATGTCGGGGAGGATTTTGTTAGTGGAATCGATGCGATCGAAGATGCGTTGATGCCGGTGATCTCCTCGTGCCACGTCTCCTGCGGCGTACACAGTGGCAACGAGGAAACTGTCGATCGGACGCTTGCCCGGTCCATGACTCATCGCGTCAAGATCGGAGCTCACCCTTCTTATCCAGATCGTGAACATGGCGGGCGTCGATCGATCACGATCTCGCCGGAGGATCTCGCGGACTCCCTGAAGTCGCAGTTGGAGTGGCTGATAAACCGGGTCAACACTCATGGAACTCAGCTGTCACACGTCAAACCGCACGGCGCTCTCTACAACGACATAGCCAAGGATGCGACACTGTGTCGTGTCGTGGTGACAGCTATTCAAGAGTTCGATGCGAGCCTGGCCGTCTACGGCATGGCGGGATCGGTCGTTGCAACGACCTGTCAGGAACTCGGAGTCAGGTTCATCGCTGAGGGGTTTGTGGATCGTCGTTACGAAGACTCGGCTCGTCTGGTCCCGCGATCTGAACCAGGGGCAGTGATCGAGGATCGCCATGAGATCGAAACCCAGATCCGCAATTGGGTGCAAGGCTTGGTCGTCGATCGTTATGATCGGAAGCATCCGGTCGCTGCGCAGAGTTTGTGTCTGCACAGCGATGCCCCGGATGTGCTGATCAACGCGGCGATTCTCCAACAGGTCCTGGATCAAGAGCATGTCACGATCGCTGCGTCTGAATGACATGGACTTTGAAATCAGCACGTATGCGGAGGAGTTCGCCCTACTTCGCACCGAGGCAACGAACTCGGCAGTTCCCCTGCCATGGCTGGGACGGGCGATCCTTGAAGCAAACCTCAATGGCCTGCAGGATGTCATCGCGACGGAGGGGGAAATCTGTCTGATCTGGGCTCGCGGGCAGAAAGAGGCGGTCTTATCACAGCTGGAAGGTCGTTCGTTCGAATGGACATCGCGCGTTCGAACCTGGAGCCTGCCAGTCTGGTTCGAAGAGCATGACGACTGGAAGCTCGTCTGCAAGGCGACGGGTTTGAGCCGAGAGCAGGTGATCGCGCAGTTGCTCGAAGGACGCTACCCGGTCGCGATGCTGGGATTCCTGCCGGGGTTTGTCTATCTGCATGGGCTCGATGAGTCGCTGCATGTCGCGAGGAAAGCAACGCCGACGACGCAGATCAAAGAGCGGACGCTGGCCATCGGCGGGAAGTATCTCGGCCTTTACAGTCTCCCCACACCGGCCGGCTGGCATGCGATTGGACGGGTGCCCGTATCGGTATTGGATATGAATCGTATGCCGCCCGTCTGCGTCTCGCCGGGGGATGTGCTGCAGTTGAAGCAGATCAATGAGCAGGAGTGCGAGCAGCTGTTGGGAAGCTCGCTGGAATCATTTCAGGAGAGCGGCCAATGACAACCGGACGATTGATCATTCGTGCTCCTGGCGGAATGACGACGATTCAGGACGCCGGACGAATCGGCTCTGCGTTCTTCGCATTTCCCCGGTGTGGTGCGATGGATGGTCAGTCCGCGGGACTGGCGAATGTGCTGGTTCGTAACGATCGAAATGCACCCGTCATTGAATGCACGCTGGTGGCACCCCGGATCGAGTTTCAAACGCATGGATGTGTCGCGCTCACCGGTGCGGACTTTGGCTGGCAGCTGGACGGCAGACCTGTTGAACGGAATCGTGTGATTGAAGTCGCTGCCGGGAGTCTGCTGCAGGGTGGCAAGGCGACGGGCGGGTTACGCGGGTACATCGCGATCGGCGGGAAATGGCTGGTCGAGCGTCCTCTCGGCTCGGCATCCTCGCATGTCGTCACGGGACTCGGAGCCAATCAAGGCCAGCCTCTGCGCGCGGGATTCGAACTCGAATGGGAACAACCAGAAACCCAGCCGGGAGCGATTCAACTGGTAATCTCGCCGGGAAGGCGTTCGCGGAATGTGATTCGAGTGGTGCACGGGCCGGAGTTTGACTGGCTGGAGGAAGAGTCGAAACAGTTACTCTCGGAGAAACCTTTTCGCATCAGTCCGACATCAAACCGAATGGGGGCAAGGCTGGAAGGACCTGCATTATCCGTGGCCGGGAAGACGTTGCCCGCGAGTGTCCCAGTGCTGCCCGGGATGATTCAATTAACACCGTCCGGTCAGGCAATTGTCGTCTTGCAGGATGGGCAGACGACAGGCGGATATCCACGAATCGGATATGTTCCACGAAGCGAACTGGATGCGTTTAATCAGATCATGCTCGGGGATGAGTTTCGGTTTGTGCTGCTGTGACCGCGCAACAAAAAAGCCACAGTGTGTGGCTGTGGCTTTTCAGTCGTGGAGTGTTGTGTGTGATTAACGCTGCACGTGATGGTGATGATGGAAGGTGTGGCCGTGGTTCCACATGGCGATGCGTCCGTATTCAGGACTTTGTGCGAACGTCGCAGCGGACATGCCGAACAGCACACCAGCAACAGCCAGAGACATCATGAACTTTTTCATTTCCCAGACTCCGATCAAAAACTCATCAGCGGGGTGGCGAGTTGTGGCTTTACGATCGCCAAATTAAAACAGCTCGTCTCCTGCCGAAAACACTTCAGCAAGGCGACACAGGTCGGTTTGGTTGGAATCCAAATTGGCTTGTGGAATACCCAATAATACGACATTCAGATTGTGTCGTGAGAAGCGAAAATCGCGTCTCGTCTCGTGAATCTAAATTCGCGAATCGCAACGCGATGGCAGTTAAGAGTTTGGGGTTAAAGCGTACTTGCCGCACCCACCCGCACTCGTGATTCCTCGTTTTGCATTAAGACGATTTACTCGTCATTGATGACTAAATCATCGCCATAGAAAGCCGGTTACTGGTGAATTGTCCTGCTGTACCCGCGATAATCCCTCTTCATTACTCTTGGCGCAAGAATTGCCTTTGTTCACAGACTGTGCTTTTCAAAGCCCGGTAGACGTCGACGTTAAGGGGCTCACAACGTCACGGATCTTTTAAGCTCAGTTCAGGACGAATTGCTCATGTCGCGTAGCAAAGGTTTTACTCTCATTGAATTGCTCGTGGTGATTGCGATCATCGCTACGCTCGTTGCGATCTTATTGCCAGCCGTTCAACAGGCCCGCGAAGCGGCTCGGAGGTCGAGTTGTAAAAACAATATGAAGCAACTCGGCATCGCGCTTCACAATTACGCTGATGTCTATGGATATTTGCCACCCTCTGCGTCCATTAACAATTCTTTGACGGCAACGGGAAACAACGGATCGTGGGGAGTCCATGGGCGTATTCTCCCTTTTATCGAGCAGGGAAATCTCGCCGATGGGATCGATCTAACACAGGCCTGGGACAATCAGATGGCTATTGACGGGATCAAAGTTCCTGTTTTCGCCTGCCCCAGCGATCCCAAAAGTGAGACCATGCGAGACCCAGGGTCAGGGCGTCCTAAGCTATACCCGAACAACTATGGATTCAATTTCGGAACATGGTTTGTCTACGATCCGGAAACTGGACGCGGTGGTGACGGGCTCTTTTATCCGAATGCGAAATTAACCTTTCGAGATGCCACTGATGGCTCCTCGAATACGCTTCTGGCTGCAGAGGTCAAAGCCTGGACACCCTATAACCGGAATGGTGGTCCGACTCCTGCGACTCGTCCAGACACGCTCGCGCTTGCCGAACCCTATATCTCTCAAGGGACAGATTTCAAAAAGGATACCGGCCACACGGAATGGCCGGATGGCCGCGTCCACCACACTGGCTTTACTGTCACGCTGACTCCCAATGCAAAACCCCGATACGCGAACGCCGGAACGGAGTATCTGGAAGTCGACTACAATTCCTGGCAGGAAGGCCGGGTCAACGGAGGTTCGCGAGCTCCGACCTATGCATTTATTACGTCTCGGAGCTGGCATAAAGGTATTGTGAATGTCGCCATGTTCGACGGAGCCGTCCGGTCGATCAGCGAGAATATCGATCTGAGCACCTGGCGCTCACTAGCGACCCGCAGCGGTGGCGAAGTCATCGGCGAATTCTAAACTCCCAGGCGAGCGGGGGGTGTCAACTCCCTGTGCTTTCATTCGCTAATCACGCCTCACTTCATCGCAACATAAGGCGTCAACGGCTTCTGCTTAGACTTGAAACGCGTGAGACGATACGGCGTCACGTCGATATGAGTTGGCTGGCCGGTGATTGCTTCGCTGACGAGTTTGCCAGTAACCGGGCCGAGGGTGAGGCCGAGCATGTTGTGTCCTGCCGCGATCCAGACGTTGTTCATACTGGGAGCCTGGTCGATGATCGGCAGGTTGTCGTAAGTCATCGGGCGCCAGCCGAACCATTCCTGTTCGATGGGTGTGGTATAGGGATCCTTGAGGAATAAGTGGGCAGCGGTCTTAAGCAGGCCAATGCGCTTCTGGTTGATGCGATCGTCGTAGCCTGCGAACTCCATGGTTGAACCGATGCGATAACCGGTCGTCATCGGGGTGATCGCGACTTTGTGCTCCTGGAAGATCATCGGGATCTCCGGGCAGACGGCAGGTCGCTGCATGGTCAGTGAGTAGCCTTTGCCGGGCTGAATCGGAACGGCGGTGCCGAGGAGTTTGTTGAAAAACGGAGTCCAGGATCCGGTCGCGGTGACAAAAGCATCGGCAGGGATGTCACCCTGGGTCGTTTTGACAACGCGAGCTTTGCCGTTCTGGACGTCGAAGGATTTCACTTCGCAGTCTTCGATGATTTTGACCCCCTTGGATTCGAGGATCTTGCGCCAGCTCTTCATCAGGATATCGGGACGGACGTGGGCGTCCATCTCGTAATGCCAGCCACCCGCTGCCACGCCGGGCTTGAGAGCAGGTTCGAGTTTGACAAGAGCATCGGCGTCGTAACGGGTCGCAGGGACGTCGTAACGATCGCTGAGCAGCTTATTGGTCTTGGCGTAATACTCCATCCCCTCGGGTGACTGGAAGATGAACAGACAGCCCTTCTTTTTGTACTCTGCTTCGAGGCCCTGGTTGGTGAAGAGATCTTCGTAAAGTGCATCGGTCGATTTCAGCAGCGGAACCATCCGGTCAGCAGACGCGAGTTGCGAGTCGACATTGCAGTTGCGAGTGAAGTTCCACATCCACGAAACGAACGCCGGATTGAACTGAGGCTTGATCGAAAACGGCGAGTTGGGCAGCAACATGGCCCGCATCGTCTTGGTGACAACACCAGGACCATGAAGCGGGAGAACGTGACTGGGAGAGATGTAACCACAATTGCCATGGGAGCAGGCACCGGCGAACTTTTTCCGCTCGACGATCGTCACGTCGCAACCCGCTTCCGAAAGATAGTGAGCCGACGCGGCTCCAATGATGCCACCACCGATAACAAGAACGCGTTGTGAAGGCATGTTGTATGATTCCTGGAACAGTTAGATTTGCGAGACAGTTTTATTCGGTGTCTGAAATCAAAAGTAAGAATTAAACCACAGTTAAACGCGGATCAACACAGATTAAGAACGTCATGAGGAAAACCATTAAGCAGAAATCTAACGGATTGAAACTCCCGACTCATGTCCTCTCTCCATCTGCGTTCACCTGCGTTGATCTGCGGTTCAAATCCTCTTGTCTTATCCGTGTTTCTTCGTGTCCATCCGTGGTTTCCTCATCCACTGTCACCCGGAATCAAACGATTACCGCTGACTTATCGTGAGAGTGAGTCGGTTTACAGTCGGACGTCCGTATGATAGGTCTGGAGATTGCACCGTCAATTGGAAACCGTACGACGTGATCAAGGTTGCTTGAAGTGTCAATGAAATTGATTGTTTTCAACTATGCCCGCCTGATGCGACTGCCGCTGGTTTTGTCCGTGGTCGCTGACATCCTGCTGGGAGGGCTGCTGCTTAAACGAGATGCAGTCACGACTTCGGACGTGATCGAGCTGGCGATCCTGGCGGCTGCGTCGGCGTGTCTTTACCTCGCGGGGATGGTCTTCAACGACCTGTTCGACGTGAAGCAGGATACACAGGAACGTCCCGACCGCCCGATTCCAAGTGGCGCAGTCAGCTGGATGTCTGCGTTGATTCTGGGGATCGCCTTGATCGCGGGCGGCATAGGCCTGGCGTCGGTGGCAAACGAATTCGCGATGTACGTCGCGATGGGACTGGCTGGCGTGATCCTCTTTTACGATGGCTTCAAACACCTCCCTTTTGCGCCACTCGTGATGGGACTCTGCCGAGGAGGGAACGTGTTACTGGGGTCGACGCATGCCTGGCCGCTGGGAGAACCGCGAGTTGATGTCGTTATCCTGGGGCTAGTAATCATAGCGATGATTTGCTTTATCGCAGGGATCACATTTCTGGCGAGGACGGAAGCGATCGGAATTTCCAAGGAACAGATAGCACGTTGTGAAATCGGCTACATCAGAGCGTTCGTGCTTTTGTTCACCGCTTTTCTGATGGAACATGGCGTCGGTGACGTCGTCTCTGGCCAAGGGCCGATCCGTGCAGGGGAAGGCTGGTTGATTCTGATCGGAACTCTCGTCGTTGCGTATCGCTTTGATCGCTGGTTCCGGCAGCGTGTCGTGCAGATTGAACTGGCTGAGAAGAAGCCACCCTTGATCGGGCGAACGGTCGGGCAGATGCTGGGCTACTACCCCCTGCTGGCGTCGCTCACGCTGGTCACGATCCGCCCTTCGATGTGGTCCGCTGCCCTCCTGATCGCCCTGCTCCGCTGGGGAATCGTCTGGGGACGGAAGTATATTCCGATCACGTGACGGTGATCGCAACAAGATCAACCACGGATGAACACGAAGAAACACGGATAAGACAAGAGGATTTGAACCGCAGATCAACGCAGGTGAACGCAGATGAGAAAGCAGATGATAGGATCCAAATTGGTTTTATCTGTGTCGATCGGTGTTTATCCGTGGTTCAATCTTTTTGCCCTTGGTTGTCACGGCTTCATCGGCGTGACGAACTTTTGAAACTGATCGAGCAGGGCTTTGATTTCGTTGTGGACTTTGGGTGTCTGGCGGACGATCACAGCGCCTGGAATATTTTCTATTGTGCCAACACCGCCGACAATGTCCCAGGCAAATTCGTCACCTGCTTTTGTTGTGATGATATTGACGAGCGTGATCATTTCGAGCTGCGTATCGAAACCAAGTCCTCGCACGTCATACATGCAAACAATAGCGTATTCGTCGGCAGTTGTTTTTGTTGAGATGGTCAGCACGTCATTGGCTGCGTAGCAGGTCAGCCCGAGTTTCTTGAGAATCATATTCAGTCCGGCCTCTGCGCGGATTGGATGTGTGAAGCTCAAACTGATTGGCTCGTCAGTCGGAATGCCCTCTTCGCTGAGAGACTTCTCGTCAATGTATACATTGACCGATAATTGCTCTCCGAGATTTGTGACGACTTCATGGAGTGGCGTATCAGCGTAATTGAAAGAAAGTATTGTTGAAGCAAGTTTTTGTTCGATTTCCTTTTCGACTTGAGTGCGGCAGTCGAAGATCTGATAGGTGCCGGTGAAATCTTTTGACAGGATAGAATCTTTGAGGATTGCTTCGAAGCCACGTTGATTGATGAGGTACTGCTGGTAAAAAGCTGATTGATAATTTTCAGTGGCAGCAGGTTCTGCCGGTGCGGTTGTGGAGTTCAAGGGGCTACTGATGACCTCCCCGCTTGTTTCTACTGCCAATGCAATTGAGAGACTGGCAATCAATGCGCCGATCATGAATAGGATGATTCGCATGGTTGTCTCGATGTAGGTAGAAGGCAACGAGGGATGTGTCGCAACTGGAAGAGACATAGGCGGAACTGGCGGCGGACTGATCGACCGGATCTCCGCTTCTACGGGGAGGGAGATTTTACGAACTCTTGGAACATGTTGAGAGTCGCTTCGATTTCTTGGTGGACTTTCGAAGTTTGACGCACGATCAGTCCGCCAGGAATCACTAGTAATGAGCCGGTACCGCCGTCCTCGTCCCATGCGAACTCGTCCCCTGTGTTTTTCTCGATCGCTTTCTTGAGCATCATCATTTCGTTGAAGTCATCCAAGCCCAGGCCTCGAACATCGTAGATCCGCAGCGTGTTTTTCTCATCGGCTGCGGTTTCGGTCACGATCGTGAGAAGGTCATTCTCGATAATTGACGTCAGTCCCAGTGGATAAAGAATCTGCTTGACCGCTGCAGAAGCCCGGATCGGCTGCGACAGCTGCAAAGTGATTGGTTCATCCAGCGGGATTCCTTCTTCTGATAGCGAGATTTCGTTGATGACGACCGAGAGGCCGAGTTGACTACCGATGTTGGTGATGGCCTGATTGAGCGGTGTTTCATTGAAATCGACGGTGATGAGGTTTGCAAGTTTTAATTCGATATCCCGCACAACTCCATCATGAGCGTCGATCACGCGGTAACAGCCGGTGAAGTCTTTGGTCTTCGACACCTGATGGAACATGGCGTTGAACTGGGCAGCGAGAATCGGCGAATTTGGCTGAGCAGCCGCAAGGAGGGCTGAGGTTTCTGCTTCGTCAGCATCTGTCTGAGAAGTCTGGGCGGCAGTTGTCGAACTGACGGCCTGGAACTCTTCGACTGTGATTGCGATGGCAAGACAGACTATCAATGCACCCGCAGCGAGCAGAACAGTAGGCATGGGACGCTCCCGAAGTGAAAAGTAACGTAGACTCAGTCTAATTCGACAGATTGACCGGGGGAAGAGGCCAGTTTCCCACATTTTGGCAGTCCGGGGCGTAGGAGATATCAAACTGACCGTTTGACGAACAATCGCAGGTCCAGTGTAGGCAGCCAAACCGGGAGGCGCTATAATCGGTAGAGATACAACATGGATGCCTTGACTCCCTTTTCACCTGTGACACTTCATCGACTGACAACGGATTCCCATGTCGCTGCTTAACCCGGCATTACTTTATGGTCTGACGCTGATCGTCGTGCCGGTCCTGATCCATTATCTGCTCAAGTCGAAGCCCAAGAAACTCGTCTTCCCGGCTCTGCGTCTGCTGATCAACAAGCAGCGAAAACATCAACGACGCATGCAGCTGAAGCATTTGTTGCTGCTGTTGTTGCGGATGGCGGTGATCGGGTTGCTCGTGATGGCGCTGGTTCGCCCTTCCCTCCCCTCTGCGGACTATGGGCTGTCGCTGCTGGAGATGCTGCTGCTAGGGGGCTTGGGAGCCGCTGCCGCAGGGATCTACTACGGAATGCACAAACGACTCGCCTCTCAAGGGGAGAAGTCGAATGTTTATGAAAAGCAGGAGATGCGGCTGAGGTCGGGGGTGTTGACGGGCTTCATTTTTCTGACGCTTTTGCTGGTGGGGATTCCTTGGGGATCTCGCGTCTGGGCGGAGATGAAATCACCAATTCAGCCGGGGAATATGCGATTGCCGGTCGCGTCGGTGCTGGTGTTTGATACCAGCGTGAGTATGGACTATCTGTTTGAGAATCGCACGCGGGTCGGAATGAGTCGACAGATCGCGACCAAACTGGTCGAAGACCTGCCCACTGGCAGCCGGATCGCGATCACCGACAGCGCGTCGACGGACCCTGTTTTGTTTCAGAATGATCTGAGTGCCGCGTTCAAAAAGCTGACCAGTGAGAATTTCCTGAAGACTTCGCCGATCAGTATCGATCTGTCTCAACGACTCAAGGCGGCGATGAAGCTGCAGGATGAAAGTCGGGATGAAGTCATGAAGATCGGGCCTGAGGGGCAGCGCGGTGGTGAGGAGAGTACCGATCGATTTATCCGCGATGTGTACCTCTTCACTGACCTGTCCGCCTCGGCCTGGAACAAGGACGTTGCGGCGAATCTGAAAGCAGAACTGGAAGCACGTCCCTGGATGAATTTGTACCTGATCGATGTGAGTGTCGATCAGCCGCTCAATCAGGCGATTCGTAAGATTGACACCGGAACGAGGCCTGCAATTGTCGGGCAGTCCTCCATCATCTCGGTCGACATCGCGACGACACAACCGACGGCTCAGGTGATGGTTGAGCTGTATCTCAAGAATACGCTTGGTGAATTGACGAAGCAGAGTTTCGAGACAGTGACGGTGGAAGCAGGACAGTCCGCACAGGTGCCGTTTCGAGTCGAAGCACGGCAGGCTGGGCTCGTGCAGGGGGAACTAAGGCTGACGGGGAGTGATCCACTCGCAGCCGATGACGTGCGCTACTTCTCGATTCCTGCGAATATCAAGACGAAGGTGTTGATGCTCGTGGATCGAATCGCCGATGGCTTCGAGATTTCGCAGGCGCTTGCTCCTGAGGCCCTCGCGAATGCGTCGGTCAATAAATATGACGTGACCGTGTTGCCGCTGTCGCTGTTCAATGCAGCGATGCTCGAGGACTACAAGACGGTCTTTCTGATCAATGTGAATCGACCGAGCCCAGCGGTGTGGCAGGCCCTGAATAGCTATGTCCAGAATGGGGGCGGGCTGATTACGGTCCTCGGGACGACCGAGATTGACCGCAATGCCTATCGGGGCTCTGCCGCTGAGGAAGTCCTGCCTGCTCTGCCGGATGTGCATAGCCGGTTCGGGCAGCCCGCGTTTATCGATATCGCCAGTAGCGGTCATCCATTGGCGCAGAGTCTGACTCAACTCGGAGTTGCGAAGGTGCTGCCGTTGTTGCCGATTCGACGCTTCTGGAAACTGGAGCAGCGAGCCGGTGGGCAGATCATTGCCGAATACGCGAATGATGACCGTTCACCGGCAATGATGGAGAAGTCGGTCAAAGGAGGCCTTTCGATCCTGCTGACGACGGCGGTCGATCTGCGTGGCGGAGCAACGGGAAATAACTGGAGCGATCTGGCGCGCGGTGGCTGGGCGTATCTGGCGCTGGCGGATTTTCTCGTTCAAAGGTCAGCGGGTTTATCGGAATCCAGCAGGAACTTTCAGATCGGCCAGTTCGTTGATGTGACGGTGCCCGCTCAGGCGAAGCAGACTTACCAGTTGCGTCTCCCGGACTTGAAGCAGCAGAAAATTGAATTGCCGTATCAGGGGCCGTTGTTGACGATTCGTCCTCAGACAAAAGCCACCGAAGCCGTTGGTTCAGCCAATCGCAATGAACGTCCGGGAAACCTGCAGGGGGCGACGACGATCGGGCAGTATCTGCTGATCCCTGGTCAGCAACCGGGGCGGAGTCTTTCCGAGACGGATCGAATTTCAGGGACCGATGGGTTCAGTGTGAACCTGGTCGAGAACGAAACTGATCTCACGAAACTGACGACTGCAGAACTCGACCTGATGTTGGGGACAGGTCAGTATCAGATGGCAAAAGATGTTTCGGAACTCGAGCGTCGGATGTTGAAGACGCGCCTGGGGGAAGAGATTTATCCGCTGCTGGTGACGTTGATGATCATCGTGTTTGCGGGAGAGCATTTGATCGCGAATTACTTTTATCGCGTCGGGGGAAGTGAGCCGGCGTGAGAGGAAGACAATTTCACCACAGAGGTCACGGAGGAACACAGAGTCGCACAGAGAAGAGATTTTTGTTTTCCCTGTGTGCCTCTGTGTAACTCTGTGACCTCTGTGGTGAAGAGTTCTTTTGAATTTGTAAGCATAAGGGACTTGATGGACATTTCGTGGGCACCGATTTGGGGGTGGATGACGACGAGCCTGTTGGGGCTTGGGCTTCTGCTATTGGTGTTGCTCACGTATCCGGCGCGGGTGCGTCATTTGCCGAAGGCTCAGCAGCGGTCGCTGCTCACGCTGCGGCTGCTATCGACGCTGGTGCTACTGGTGGCGATGTTTCGGCCGTCGCTGAAATATGCGACGAGCGATGACAGCGATACCGTCATCAGTTTTTTGTATGACGACAGTCGAAGCATGACGACCAAAGATGCGCCGGAGAATCAGACTCGTCGCGAGCATCTGGTCAAGGTGCGGACAGGGGTTGAAGAAGAGATCAAGCGTCTGAAAGACGAACTGACGGTTCGAGAGTTCGAGTTTGGAGACCAGCTGACTCCGGTCACTGCGATGCCTCTGACCAGCGAAGCCCCTGGGATGCAGACGCCGCTGGGGGGAAGTCTGGAGAAGCTGTTGGAGCAATCGAGTGGCGAGCCGCTGAAAGCCGTCTTCATGTTGAGCGACGGGGCGGAGCGATCATTGCCGCCGTTGAATCGTTCGCCGAGGTCAGCGGCGATGGAACTGGCCAAGCGCGGGATTCCGCTTTATACCGTCCCGTTCGGGACGACGTCGTCGATTGATCGCGGGCTGGACCTGGTAATTGATGAGCTGTCGATTGACCCGGTCGTGTTTGAGAAGAAGACGATTCCTGTTCGTGCGGTGCTGCGAGTCTCGGGGGCGACGAGTCAGCCTTATCAGGTCAAACTGTTGGTGGAAGATCGCACCGGCAAGCGGATTGGCGAGAGTGGGCCAATGAGGCAGCCGCCGATGTCGAGGACTGATCGGACGGAGCTGACGATTCCCAATGTCCCTTCGGGGCAGACGGTGCCGCTGGAATTTACCTACACGCCGACGCAGGCCGGAGAGATCAAGATCGGGATCGAGGTGACGCCGGTCGAGGGGGAAGTTCAGACAGGGAACAACCGGCGCGAGGCGCTCACGACGGTACGTGGTGGCGGGCTGAAAGTGGCGTATTTCGATGTGCTGCGGAATGAGGTGAAGTTCATTCGCAGTTTGAATACGTCGTCGAACATCCAGGTCGATTTTCAGTTGATTTCGATCAACAAAGGTCAGCTGATGACTCCGATCAATCCTGCGATGATTGAGACGGAGAACTACGACGTCTACATCATCGGGGACGTCCCGGCGTCTGTGTTTGGAAATGCTTTGCTGCAGAAGCTGGCGGAGAAAGTCCGGGCGGGGTCGGGACTGCTGATGATCGGCGGTTATCACAACTTCTCTGCTGGTGGGTATGCCAACACGCCGATTGCCGACTGGCTGCCGGTGGCGCTTGATGCGAGCAAGGTCACGCCGCCCGATCGGATTGACAACTCGCAGCAGGTGGTTGGTGAAGTCACGATCGAAGCAACGGATGCGGGCCTGCGTCACTACGTCATGCTGATCGATGCCCCAGAGCAGAATGCCGCGGCGTGGTCGTCGTTGCCTCCGTTGACGGGGATTAACCGGTTGAAGCCGAAGAGTGATGTGGTGGAAGTGCTGGCGAGGACGTCGTCGGGCGATCCGCTATTCATCGCGGCTGATGTCGGGCGAAGTCGGAGTGTCGCGCTCGCGACAGATGAGACGTATTACTGGTATCTGGCGGGGCAGCCTCAGAAGCATCAGCGGTTCTGGCGTCAGTTGATTTTGTGGTTGTCGCATAAAGAGTTTGAGAGTGACCAGTCGATCTGGGTCCGTCTGGATCAGCGGAATGTTTCGCCGGGATCGGAAGTGGAAGCGACCTATGGAGTGCGTGGCCCGGATGGGACGGCGATCCAGGATGCGACGTTCAAAGTGTCACTGGTCCCGCCGGGAGGTGGGGAGACGAAGACTGTTCCGTCACAGCGTTCGAACGATTTTGCGCGGAGCATGATTGGAGAAACGCAGACGGCGGGGGATTACTGGCTGTCGGTGGAAGCCTCCCGTGGCGGGACCTCGATGGGGCTGCCGGGGGTCTCGCGTTTCATTGTTGATCAGCGTGACCTGGAGATGGATAACCCGACGGCGGACCCTGCTTTGCTGGCTCAATTGAGTGAGATCACGGCGGAACTGACGGATGGGCAGTTGATTCCGCCGGAGGAATTTCCGGATTTTTTGAAGAATTTCGTCAAGCGGAAACCGTGGAAAGCCGACTTGGAGGCGTCCGAGCGGATCAACCTGTGGGACGGGTGGCCTGTGCTGTTGATTTTCGTCGGAGTTTTGTCTGCGGAGTGGATTCTGCGAAAACGGATGGAACTGACTTAGTATTGAAGACGTCTGTGTTGGAGGGAGAAGTCTGCACCGTCCGATGGTAAGGACTGTGTGGATGAGGACTTCCGGCGTAGAATAGGACGATAGAGTTTTTTGACACAGAGGGCACAGAGATCACAGAGTGGGGAGATGCGAGAGATTTAATCTTTAAAATCAATGCCAACTCTTCCCTCTGAGGCCTCTGTGTTCTCTGTGTCAAAACTCTTCTGGTTTCAAAGCATGACCAGTGCAGTGTGCGGAGCTTTATCAGCATCCTGCTGGTGAATGAGTATCGCTGTGAACAGTTTGAGTGAGTCATTATGAGCAGTCTCGATCAGCAGCAGTTTGTTGACTATCACGACTACATTACGCTGCAGCTGGAGCGGACTCGTCGGCATATTCGGTCGACGGATCTGATGACTGCCGTTGCGGGGGGCGTGGGGATTCTGCTCACGTATCTGCTGACGTTTGTCGTGCTGGATCACTGGGTGATCGAGGGGGGCTTTTCGGCGACGGCGCGGGTCCTGATGCTGGTCTCGGTGTTGCTGCTGACGGCGGGGTGGTTTGTGTGGCGAGTCTCCCGACCGGCGTTCAATCAGATCAACAGTCTGTTTGCTGCCAGGACACTTGATACTGCCAAGCCAGATCTGCATAACATCTTGCTAACACTGATCGATATTCGTCGACACAAGAAGACGGTGGCTCCGGAGATCGAGCAGTCGTTGGAGAAGCGGGCGGCGCTCGGGCTTTCTAAACTGCAGATTGATCAGACGGTTGATCATACGAGCCTGATGCGGTCGCTGTATTTTCTGCTGGCGATTGTCGTCATTTTTGCACTCTATGCCCTGCTCTCTCCCAAGCAGATCGCGGGAACGCTTTTAAGAGCGGTTGCACCGTCAGCGGATATTCAGGCCGCGACACGCACGCAGATTAATAATGTCACGCCGGGCAAAGACATTGAAGTGCCTGCTCGTTCGCAGGTGGAGATCTCGGCGCTGATTACGGGAGATATTCCTGAGGAAGTTCTGCTCAAGTACACGACGGATGATCGTCGGTATGTTGATGAAACGGTTCTGATGAAGCCGGTGGATGGGGATGCCAAGGGGAAATATGCGGCGATTCTCGCCGGTGAGAATGGACGCGGGTTGCAGCAGAACCATTCGTACTATGTGGAAGCCGGTGACGCGAAGTCGACGAGCTATCGAGTGACGGTTAAAGCGACTCCGGTCGCGAAGGTGGATCAGGTCTTCCTGCAGCCGCCGTCGTATACGAGGCTGGAGCCGACGACGATTCAAGCGGGGGATATCGATGCTCTCGAAGGGACAAAAGTTGCGATTTCGGCGAGCGTCTCGATGCCTGTGAAGGTCGCGCGGATTCGGTTTACGGATTCGGAAGATCTGACGCAGAAGGCCGAAGAAGTCATGATGTCGGTCAACGACGGAACGAAGCTGTCGGCTGAACTGCCGCCGCTGAAGATCCGTACGGACGGGACGTTTCCTCGGTTCTATCACATCGAGTGCAAGACCGAGGACGGGGCGAGTGACCCTGCGCCGGTGCTTTATCGGATGAATATCCGCCCGGACCAGGCACCGATGGTGCGGCTGAAGTCGCCGACGGGGGATCTGGTTCAGCCTGCCAACGGGATCATTCCGCTGATCGTGGAAGCGCAGGATCCGGACTTCCTGCTGCATTCTTTGACGTTGCGGGTCGAGAAGGCGGGGGAGCGGATTCATGGTGAGCCGCTGTTTGAGAAACGGGTACAGGGGACACGCGTCAAATATGACTGGCGTCTGGAGTCGTTGCATCTGCTGGATGGGGATGAGATCGCGTTCTGGGTCGAAGCGAGGGATAACAAAGAGCCTGCGAGTAATCTGTCGAACACGCAGAAGATCCGCGTGAAAATCCAGGCACCGCAGGATGAGGCCAAGGTCGAGAAGGCACTCGAGGAGCAGAAGGCTCAACAGAAAAAGCAGGAAGAGAAAGAGCAGCAGGACGCTCAGCAGAAAGGCGAGAACCAGCAGCCTGGGCAAGCGGAGCAGCAGGATCAACCGGCTGACGGTGCGCAGAAGAACCAGGAGCAGAAGATGTCTGACCAGCCACAGGAAGGTGAGAAGTCTCCTGAGAATGGGGAAAAGGCCAAGGGTAAGAACGGCGAAGGGGAATCCGGAAACGACGGCGATGGACAGTCGGACAACCAGAAGACGGGTGAGAACGGTGAGGGACAGCCTCAACAGGATGGCAAGATGAACGACTCGAAGACCGGCGACGGTGGCGAGTCAGGTGAGAAGAGCAATCCGCAGAATGGCGATAACACGTCGAATGAGAATCCGTCGAAGCAGGAGCAGTCCGGGAATCAGAGCGGTCAACAGAATCAAGACGGCAAGCCGAAATCAGGTGGGGAAAATCAGCCTCAGCCGGGCCGGGAAGAGATGTCCGAGCAAGGTGAGAAGGGAAACCAAAGCCAGGGAGCGAATCAGCCTCAGTTTGATAAAGAAGGGGCCGACGATGACCTTGTCCTCAACGAACTGATGAAGGAACATCAAAAGAAGGAGCAGGAGAAACAGGACAAACAGCAGAAGAACAACAAATCAGACTCGCAGTCGCCCGAAGGCGAAGCTTCGCCTGACGGGAAGGAAGGTGCCAATGACCAGCAGAAGAATGACGGTCAGGGTAAGCCTTCGGAGGCAATGAATGACGATCAGAAGCCATCGAAGGATGATGAGAATTCGTCCAAGCCGAAGACTGATGGGAAGCCATCCGACGAGACCTCTGATGATGGTCAGCCGGGCGATGACAAGGGAGCAGATGAGAATGCTGACAAGATGTCAAAAGAGAACAAGGGTGAGACTGGCGAGGAGATGAAGTCCAGCCAGAAGGGTGAGCAGAAAGAAGGCGAGAAGCCTACGGACGAGAAGTCGAAGGACGAGGGCGCGTCTGGTGAGCAGGAGAAGAACGATGGGAACAAGCCGCCTGAAGGCATGGAGAAAAAAGGTGGCAGCGGCGGCGAGAAGTCGGACGAGCAGCCGAAGGGAGATGAACCCAAGGATGGAACGGGTGGTGATCAGCCATCGGAGAAGATGAAGCCTGATCAGGATGGGAATTCGTCCTCAAATGCCAGCCAGGATGACAAGGGGAAGGAAGGGACTTCCCCGGATCCGAACGCCCCGATGGGCAAGAACGAAGCGACTCCCGATAAGGATGCGACCGGCAAGCCTGCTGATGATCCGAACGTTGATGCGATGAAGTCAGACAACACTGTGAAACGTGAAGAAGGAACCAAGCCGACAACGCGCGAGGGGGATCCGAAGGATCCGAATCGCAAGCCTGAAAATCAGGCCAAGGGAGGCGATCAGGACAAGCCGGAGCAGTCGTCCGGGAAGTCATCGTCGAGCGAGAAGCAGGACAGCCAGCAGAAAGGCCGGCAGAAGTCGGATGGTTCACAATCGGGATCTGAGCAGAAGAAGGGTGGGGACTCGTCTTCGGATCAGTCTCAGAAGGGTGGCGAGATGCAGGATGGGAAATCGAAGAGTTCGTCGAAAGACGGTCAGCCTGGAGATGGTCCGTCTGAGAAGTCTCAAGATGGAGCAGCAAAAGGTGGTGACCAGTCCGGAATGAATGAGGAGGGGCAGAAGGCCGGTGGTGAGCAGAAGCCGGGAGAGAATCAAAAGCAGGATGATGTGCCACGTAAACCTGACGAAAAGCAGGGGGACGGGGATCAGAAGATGGGTGATGAGAAACCAGGTGGCCAGCAACAGGGAGGTCAGCAGAAGTCTGGCCAACAGCAGTCGGGTGATCAAGGCGGAAAGTCGAAGGGAGAATCTGGCGGGAAATCTGCGGGCGAAGGTGGAAAGAGCCAGCAGCTGGGTGAGGCGAGCGATCAGCCACCAAGTTCGTCACAGCCGAGTGGCGGAGGTGGCGCTGCCAGTAAGCAAGCTGCTCCTGCGAAGAAAGGTGAGAGAGCCCCTGGCGCTGCTGATGGACCAGCCCAAAACGGCGAGCCTCAGAAAGGTGAGGCTGGTGCAGGTGAAGGACCATCGAAGTCTGCTCCGTCGCAAGAGCAATCCCTGGAAGACAAGAAGAAAGCTGCTGATCTTGTTCTCAAGCAGTTGGAAGAAGATCTGAAGCGTGGAGATGTCGATGAGGAATTCCTCAAGCGTCTTGGCTGGACCGAGACCGATCTGAAGAAGTTCCGTGAGCGGATGGCGAAGATGTCTCAAGAGAAAGAGGTCATTACGCCTGAGGAGATGGCGCGTCGTAAGCAGTATCAGGAGATGCTTAAGAATCTGAATCTGAATACGAATCGTCCTGCTGCGAAGTCGAGCCAGGGGTTCGGGAAGTCGGAAGTCGATAGCTTCGGGCCATCGAATATCCCGGCCCCGGCGCAGTATCAGGAATTGGAACGGGCGTATAAGCAAAGCTTGTTGAAGAAGAAGGATTGAGGAAGTGGTCGCGAATGGTTTGTTGGGGCTTTCGTCACTCAGCTACGAATGACGGGGCCATCTGGTAATGCGCGATGGGAGCGGTTTTGGTGCGGTTCGAAGACTCACCAGCACCCTACACTTTGGCTGGAGTCGATATGGCAGTGAGGGCGAATGAGTGCCTATGCCCCACCCTCATCCGCCCTTCGGGCACCATTCCTGAGAAGACTACCGCGTCGTTCACTCTCGCCTGATCGGCGAGAGCGAACTCCTTGCTTCCCCTCAAGGGAGAAGGGACGAGATGTGGGGCGCTGGGCAATTCGCAGAGGTCCCTCATCCGTCAGCGAAGCGCTGCCACCTTCTCCCGAGGGGAGAAGGGGTGAGATTAGAAGCCGCCGCCGGGGGCGCGGGGTGGGGTCGGGGTGTTGCTGGCGCCTGGTGATGTCGTGCCGGGAGCGTTATTGCCGGCTGGGGGAGTGGAGGCGGCTGCTGGGCGGGTGTAGTCGAAGGTTGGCAGGGCCATTTTCAGGTTTTCGCGGTAGCTGTCGGCTGCGATGTTGCGAGGAGAAATGATGAGGAGTGCGGCCTGGTTATCACCGGCGCCGTACTGATAGACATTGAACTCCATCGGGATGTTGTCGAAGCGCATTTCCGGGTTGAAGAGTGTGATGGTGTTGTAGGTTTTGGGAGGAGCAAACTTGGTGTCCTTGGCGCTATCAGGGAACGTCACGCCGCTTTTCCAGACGTTGAGGTCGAGGTTCGGACCACGGTCGGCGCGGGTGATATCGGAGATGCCGACTTCGCCGAGGAGGGTATAGAAGAGATCGTTGTGATACTTCAACGGATCAGGAGCGCCCGGTGTGCGTGATTTGGTCCAGCGGTCTGCATTGCTGAGAGCCAGCATGTAGACTGGCTTCTCGACCGATTCCTGGCCGATCATGACGGGGACATTCATTTTCCAGACGCCCACAACGCCGGGGATTTCGCTGCGGAGAAATTCGGGCAGACGAGTATCGCGGTCTTTGTCTTTTTTGTCCTTTGGAATGAGCTCGAAGCCCTTGGGGGGCTGGAACCTCAGGTTCTGCTCTTCAAAAGCACCGGGGGCGAGGGCTTTCTGAACGCGTTCGAGGTACTTGTAATACTCGACGGTATTGGCGAGACGTTTCTCGTACGTTTCGCTGCCGCAGCCGGTCAGTGAGATTGCCAGGCTCAGTAAGCAAAACACGGTCAAGGAGGTCTGGAACGGCCACAACTTGGTCATGTTGATCCTGCAGGTGTCGCTTCGTGCGTACTTGATTAAGGAAAAAGAAAAGATGGTTGCCTGATAGATGTTGAGGAATTGGAAATCGGCTGTTGCCTATCGCTCACCCTCATCCGCCCTTCGGGCACCATTCCTGAGAAGACTACCGCGTCGTTCACTCTCGCCTGATTGGCGAGAGCGAACTCCTTGCTTCCCCTCAAGGGAGAAGGTACAGAATACGAGCCCTCAAATGAGAAGGACGCGTTGATAATATGCGTTCAGTCTAATGGCATTGCGTGCAGACCAACAAGCCCCACTCTGGATGTTGACGAGAAAAACGTGGTGATCGGGGGATGGCTAGTCCTTCTGGTCATCGAGATGTTCGAGCCAGAAGTTCAGTTCCTCGTCGGTGACGTCGATTTTAGTGGAATCGTCGAGATCGATGGAGGACGTTGGGGTTATTGCTGGCTTGGGGGTGGAGTCTACGAGGGTTTCGGGAGGCTTGTTTGAGATCAGGGAGGAGAGGGCCTGGTCGAGGTCGGACTGGAGGTTGTCCTGGAATTCTTCGTTTTTGAGCTGGGGGATTTTTGAGGGGCGTTTTTCAGCGGGTTTCGTGGTGGTTGGCGACATCGTGACGGGGGCTGCGTCTTCAAAGATGCTGGCGGCGAACTGGTGACTTTCGACGAAACTGGCGCCTCTGCGTCTGGCGGCTTTCTGAATGCGGTGGTCGCTGGAGACGATGAGCAGGGATTTGGGGCCGTGAGAGGTGATGACGAGTTCTTCGATGACGCTGTCCGCGTCGGTCTCGGCGTTGGGAAAGAGGATCGTCATGGACTGGAATTGCTGGCGGGTGCCGTAGAACTGGCCGGTTTGCTGGGCGTCGAAGATGATGGTGGTGCGTTGACGGGTGCTGCCGTTGAGTTCGCCTGCGAGGGCGGTCAGGAAGAGGCTGCGTTTTTGTTCGAGGGAAAGGCCGAGGCGGGCACCGAGCAGCGGGAGGGCTGCGTGCATGAGGTTATAGCCATCGATCAGGAGGTGCTGGGGCATCCTGTCATGGTACAGGGGTGTGAGGGGAATCCCAAGGGAATCGTGGGGGAAGAAAGAGTGAGTTGGAAATGAGCGCGTATGGTGACGTGTCTTGTGAGCTTTGCTCACCCAGCCATGAACGGCTGGGCCACCCGGGAGGATTGAATGCTTTTAGCAATTCGCAGAGTTCCCTCATCCGTCAGCACTGAGTTTAGTAAACACCAGAGGTGTTGTGCTGCCACTTTTCCTGAGCAGGCTACCGCGTCGTTCACTCTCGTTGAGAAGACAGGAGGTTGACACCCCCCGCTCGCCTGTCGGAGTTACCGTTCGTCATGCCACTCGAAGTTGGCGGGGATGATTTCGGACGGTTGAGGGGATGAGGCGGTCATTGATTCGGCGGATTGGATGCCGGGGAGGGTTGAGCCCATTCTTGGGCCGTCGAGGGAGGTCAGTATCGAGTCAGATTTTGTTTGGGCGTCCTGGTTGGTGAAGGCGTAGGTCGTTGTCATCAGGCCGTCGATCTGAAGGGTAGTGTCTTCCAGGCGTTGGAGTTGGCGGTTGTGGCTGTCGAACCACATGGCGAGTGGGGTTTCGGGGGCGAGGATCGAGCCCCGACCGGTGACGCTGATCAGTTTCAGGAGTTCGAGAGGCGACTCGTTGCCAGTCAGGAGGAACATCGCGCCTTGCGATGAGGCGATGTCGATGACGGAGTTCTGGAGTTCGATCTGGACGAGGCCCTGGAGTTCGCGGGGGTTGAGGTTGTCGAGTCGCAGGAGGCAGCCGACTTCTCGCAGGGTGGATTGGGCGAGTTTTACGGTCAGGCCGCGAGATGGGAGGATGGGGCCGGGCATCTGGACGAGGGCACCGCGTCCGTGATGGAGGGTGTTTTCGAAGGAGATGTTTCCGAAGTGGTGTTGGACGAGGACGGCGGAGCCAGGGGTCTTGAGAGAAGAGTTCGTGACTTTGCAGTGGCCGCCGGTCTGGTCGTAGAGGTCAGACATTTGCCAGGCAATGGCGTGGCAGATGCCAGGATGGGAGGCGTCTGGGCCGAGGAGCGTGACGTTGTCGAGGGAGAGGTTTTGTGTCTGGATGGTCAATAGAGAGTTCGGGACAGCCGTTGACTGGGCGGCCTCTGAATCTGGATCGGCGTAGCGAACGGTGATGTTTTTGAGGAACAACTCCGCCGAAGTGACCTGCCAGGCCTGGTTCTTCTGGAGGATGAGGATGGCCGGTTCGGTCTCGCTGGTGCATTCGATCGTCAGGGTGCGGTCAGACTTGATGGTCGTCGCGGCGTAGGTTTGCCCAGGAGTGAGAGCGATGACGTTGCTGGCGTCTGGTTTGGGGAGGTCGGCGAGTTTATTCGCCTCTTCGGTGGTTTGTTCGGGAGCGGTGTCGGGTGACGTCAGTTGATTAAGTGGCTTTGATTCGGTGAGTTGATAGGCTTGTTGGGAGATCCAGTCGGTCAGCTTGAGGGGGATCAGCGGGGTGTTGGTTTGATTGGAAGCGATGAGGCCGGCGCTGACGAGAAGCGTCGCGGCGGCGAGGCCGTGACGGTAGCCGAGGACGATGGGGGGGCGTCGCAGGGTTGCTTTGGGGGCGAGGGTTGCGGGGATCGAGGCGACGAAACGGGCCGCTGCGGAGGTGTTCCAGCGCGGTCTAGCACGTTGCAGAAGCGCGATGGCTTCGGGAGTCGTGCTGACTCGATCATGAGGATTGATCGCAGTCGTGAGATCGATGAATTTTGCGAGGGTAGGAGTGACATCCGGATTGAAGTCGCGGATGTCGGGAAGGCCGGTGCGGGTGAGGCGGTTCAGCTTCATCAGCGGGTCAGCAGCGAGGAGCGCAGGGCGTCCGCAGAGGAGTCGCCAGCAAAGGCTGCCGAGAGCGAACAGGTCGCTCGCGGGACGGTAGGTGTCCTGGCCGAGGAAGAGTTCGGGAGGAAGGGCGTCGAAATAGTCGTGAGGGAGTGGATCGTGGAAGTTGACGATCGGAAAACGGGAGAGTGTCAGGCCGGGGTGACGCAGGAGGATACGGCCGCTGCGGGTGAGGAGAATGTTTTTTGGTCGCAGGTCGCCATGAGGCAGTCCGACGGCGTGAAGCTGGTCGAGGGACTGAAGTACAGCGAGCGCAATCTGCTCGACGAAGCGAACGGGGAAGCGGCCTTTGCGGACGAGAAGATCCGCGAGCGTCATTCCGGCGTGGTAGGGCTCGGTGATGAAGATGTCATCGCCGAAGGCGTGTGCGGATGAGGGAATCGTGAAGGTTGTTTGTTTGGATGACTGGCGTGACTTGGCAAGCTGGAGATACGGGGCGAAGCGGTCAAAAAAGCTTTGATGTTCGGTGGGTGGAATCGGGAGACGGATCAACGTTGCCAGTTCTGTTCGTTCGACGGAGCGAGCCGTTAAAAAATCAGCATAAGGTTCGCGACGAGTCCGTTCGATGAGGCGGTAGGGGCCGATGGCGAGTGAGTCGGGGCCGGACTCTTCGATGGACTGGACCTGGAAGTGAGTCAGTCGGCCGATGGCGAAGAGGGCGTCGAGCCAGGTCGATTCGAAGATCGGGAGGTTACGCTGCAGCGATTTGATTTTGCGTCTGCACAGGCGCAAGTCTTGCGCAGAGCAGAGATTAAGCTCGACTAGGCGCGCTGGAAGATCGTAAGACTGGGGCCCGTCCGACAAGCGTATGTCATCCTGACAGTAAAAACGCCTCAATGCGGAGTAACTGTGGAGTGCAGTTATTGCAATCCTGCGTGTTTTCGGCAAGGTGAGTTGGTGGAAGAGGTTGGAACGCAGGGCACGCGGAGGGAAACAGAGTTGGCGGAGAGTCGTCTCTGAACGGGGTTAAAAATTTCGAATAGAATTCAAACCGTGTTCGCAGGTACAATCCATTGTCAAATTCCCTGTTTTCTTGACGGCAAAAAATGATTACCCGAATTCCGATCACTGACGCTCAAACCAGACTAACTGAAATCGTTGCCGGGATGGTGCCTGGTGATGAGATCATTCTTGTCAACAGGGATAGTTCCGTTGCAGCGAGGCTTTTGCCTGGCCAATCTGTTGAATCAGAGGATGCTGATCAACCTGCGGAATCTGAAAGCGAATGGAAGCAGGCGTTGCGGGAGTTGGCCTCTTTATACAAAGGCCCTGCTACGGACGTCTTGATTGATCGAGGAAGCATTTACGAGTGAACCAGTGCCTGCTTGACAGCAATATTCTACTTCGACTTGCGTCACCACTGTCTTCACAGCATGAAATTGCCATGAGAGCCATTGAGAAATTGAAGGCGACGGGTTTTCAGCTCGTGATCGTTCCTCAATGTCTTTACGAATTTTATGTTGTGGCCACACGCCCTCTCAGCGTTAATGGAATGGAAGTTCCACCCGATGAGATGCACAAATACTTCGCGAAGATACGGGCGATTGCGGAATTCGTGCCAGACACTTCCGTGATTTATGACCATTGGGAACGTCTGGTTTTTACCCATCGCATTTGTGGAAAACCTGCTCACGACGCCCGTCTTGTCGCCGCGATGAAGACACACAACATCACTCACATGTTGACGTTTAATGTGTCCGACTTCACGAAGTTCGGCAGTGAAATCACAGTCGTTGATCCAGTATCACAGGTTGCGTAGATTTTTCTTCAGCAGATTTCGATACAACCTGTTGTCAGTTAGAAGGTTGTGTTTGGTGGCCAGCCATTTATTGTTGGTATGGATAGATTTGATCAGAGAAGCTGGGCGGTTTCCGAGGAAATTATGGATGATTCGTTTTATGAGGACTTTCTATTTTATACCGTCTCTGCAAAAATGCCGATAGTTAACGCTATGGTCACGGTATCGATGGAAAAACCGAGCCGACCACGTGGTTGTGACGTCTAAAGAATGCTCGTCCGGCCACAAATTTAGCCAGCTAAGTCGTTGAACCGCAGCTCGTGTTTGCGGGTCAATTGATATGCCAGCCAATCGTTCCCACGAAAACGTGTCGCTGGATCTAACATTTTACGAGTTTGAACGGAAGACTTTTCTATGGCAACGGACGTTGTCGACGCCCCCCTGGCTGACGGTAAGCCACTGGAAACGCTGGAATCGGTTGTCATTCGCTTTTGTGGTGACTCGGGCGACGGGATGCAGTTAGCCGGGACGCAGTTCACCAATACGTCCGCCGTTTTTGGGAACGATATCTCCACCCTGCCCGACTTCCCGGCTGAGATTCGTGCCCCTGCTGGAACGCTCGGCGGGGTTTCTGGTTATCAGATCTGCTTTTCAAACCGCGAAGTTTTCACGCCAGGTGATGAGCTCGATACGCTCGTCGCGATGAATCCTGCCGCGTTGAAAACGAACGTCACCGATCTCAAGCGTGGCGGTACACTGATCGTCAACGAAGATGAGTTCGACAAAGCCAACCTCCAGAAGGCCTTCTACAAGGACAACCCTCTGGAAGACCCGAACATCATGGCACCGTACCGCCTGCACAAGGTGCCGATGACACGCCTGACGCGCGATTCGGTCGCTGGGCTGGGTCTGACGATGAAGGAAGCGGATCGCTGTAAGAACTTTTTCGCGCTGGGGCTGGTTTACTGGCTGTATGAGCGGGATATGAGTTCAACCGAAGACTGGGTTCGAGAGAAGTTCGGCAAGAAGCCGGAGATCTGCGAATCGAACCTGCGTGCTCTACGAGCTGGTTACAACTATGGGTTCTCGACTGAATCCTTCACAGTTCACTACAAAGTCAATCCGGCCAAGCTGTCTCCAGGTAAGTATCGCAAGATCACGGGCAACGAAGCTACGGCGATGGGGTTCGTCACGGCGGCGAAGCTGTCTGGCAAGAAGCTGTTTTACAGTGGTTACCCGATTACGCCTGCCAGCGACATTCTGCACGAACTGTCGATCCTCAAGAACTACGGTGTCCGAACGTTCCAGGCAGAGGACGAGATCGCGGCGATCACGTCGGTCATTGGAGCTGCTTACGCGGGTGATATGGCGATCACGGCGAGTTCTGGTCCCGGGATCGCGCTCAAGGGCGAAGGTCTGGGGCTGGCGGTCATGACGGAGCTGCCGCTGGTTTGTATTAACGTTCAACGGGGTGGTCCGAGTACGGGTCTGCCTACGAAGACGGAACAGGCTGACCTGCTGATGTCGATGTTCGGACGCAATGGTGAGTGCCCGATGCCGATTGTTGCTCCATCGGGGCCTGCGGACTGTTTCGCGATGGCGATCGAATCGATGCGCATTGCCATCGAATTCATGACGCCCGTCTTCTTCCTGTCGGATGGATACATTGCCAACGGTGCAGAGCCTTGGAGTGTTCCCAATGTTTCTGACATAAAGCCCATTCCCGTTTCTCACCCCACACAACCGAATACCGAGAACGGTTACATGCCGTATCTGCGGAATGAGAAGCGAGTTCGTCCCTGGGCTGTTCCGGGGACTCCCGGTCTGGAGCACCGCATCGGCGGGATTGAAAAAGCGGATGTGACCGGAAACCTCGACTATTCTCCAAACAACCACGCGCATATGGTAAGTATGCGAGCCAACAAGATCGCCGGGATCGCGGATTACATTCCTGAACAGCCCGTCGAAGGGATGCAGGAAGGGGATCTGCTGGTTCTCAGTTGGGGCGGAACGTATGGGTCCGTTAAGACGGCCTGCGACCATGCGGTTAAGCAGGGTCTGTCCGTTGGACATGCCCACATTCGTTACCTGAATCCTTTCCCGAAGAATCTTGGCGATATCATCAAGCGGTTCAAGAAGGTTCTGGTTCCCGAGTTGAACCTGGGCCAGTTGAAGATGCTGATCCGGGCCACTTATCTGGTTGATGCCCAGGGGCTCAACAAGGTGAAGGGGAAGCCGTTCCTTGTCAGTGAAGTTTCGGAAGCGATTCATAAGATGTTCTAGTTTTGGAACCGTTGTCTGTAAGGACGCGGTTTGGAGATTGAACATTCCTGAAGTCGAATAGCAAATAAACGTCTTTCAGTGCCTATGCCCCACCCTCATCCGCCCTTCGGGCACCTTCTCCCCTCAAGGGAGAAGGGACTTAAAGCCGCTCCCCCCAAGGGAGAAGGGACAGGACACGGGCCGATTAACACCATACATCCAGCCAAAAATCCCACCCGAGGTTTCGATATCATGTCGACGACAGCGTTGCCACAACTGACTGCCAAGGATTTTGCCAGTGACCAGGAAGTCCGCTGGTGCCCGCGATGCGGGGATTATTCGATCCTTGCTCAAATGCGGAAGGTCCTGCCGAACGTCGGGATCCCCAAAGAGAAGATCGTCTTCGTTTCGGGGATTGGCTGTTCGAGCCGGTTTCCTTATTACATGTCGACCTATGGGTTCCACACCATTCACGGTCGTGCACCTGCGGTTGCAACGGGCTTGAAGATTGCCAATCCTGAACTGCAGGTCTGGGTCATCACCGGGGACGGGGATGCTCTCTCCATCGGCGGCAATCACTTCATGCACGCGATTCGTCGCAACGTCGATCTGAAGATCATTCTGTTCAACAACCAGATCTATGGTCTGACCAAGGGACAATACTCGCCCACGTCTCCCCAAGGGAAGAAGACAAAGAGTACGCCCTTTGGGTCGGTGGATGCACCGCTGACGCCGCTATCGGTGGCACTCGGGGCAGGTGTGACATTTGCTGCCAAGTCGGTCGATGTCGATATCAACCACCTGCAGATGGTGCTCGAGCGGGCTGCGGCTCACAAGGGAACTGCCCTGGTGGAGATCTATCAGGACTGCAACGTCTTCAACACCGGCGTCTTCGAGTTCGCTCAGAAGAAGGACGAGAAGAACAAGAACTGTATTTACCTCGAACATGGCAAGCCTCTGAAGTTCGGCGAGAAGCTCGATAAGGGGATTCGTCGCAACTCGCAGAACTGCCCGGAAGTTGTCGATATCAACAGCGTCCCGGAAGACGATCTGCTGTTCCACGATGAGAAGTCACCCGACCCTGGTTATGCCGCGATGCTTGCCTCCATGCGATATCCACACAGCCCGGAGCCGATGGGGATTTATCGCTGCGTTGAGAAGCCGACATATGATGAGGCGGTCAACTTCCAGATGAATTCCCGCATCGAAGCGCAGGGGACAGGCGATCTGGAAGAGCTGTTCAACTCGGGCGATACGTGGACGGTGAAGTAAGGCGAGCGGGGGGTGTTAACGCCCTGTGTCTTCAGTGTCACATTGTTCGTCATCGTGCCATGCTTGCGGCTGATCAAATGGGAGGGCGAGGCTCCGTCCGAGCCGCTGTCCCGCGTTGCAACCTCACGTAGACTAAATGACATTGGGGAAGATTTCCGTGCGCAGCCTTCATCGCCATTCACATGGCGGGAGTTTCGCAACGCAAAGCAGCGGCTCACACGGAGGTTCGCCCTCCCGTTAGTTGTCGGGGAGTTATGAACATTCCGTCTCACTTGCGCATCAATCCTGGGAGCGTGGCTGCTGCTGTCGAGACGCTGGTTGTCGGCGTGACGCGGATGATCGAGCTGCGGGACTTTGCCGTCAAGCTGATGCAGCGGAGCGACCTGAGAGTCTATCTGCATCCGGATCTGGGGGATGCAAGTGACTACTGTCAGCGGAATGAAACCAAAGTTGATCTCATCGTGCTTTTGCTCAATCATCCGGATGAACTGACTTCCAGCGATGTAGAGCGGATTTGTCGGGAATGGCCGTTGGCGAGAGTGGTCGCGGTGGGGAGTGTCTGGTTGGCATCGGCGTTGAGGACGCGGGGGTATTATCCGGTCTGCTGGTTGGTGGGAGTGGAAGAAGTGATGTCGCGGATTGATGCGGAAGTCGATGTGGTGAGGGGAGTACGCCTGCCGTTGCCGCAGTTGGCGAATTACGCGGAAGCGGCGGGGTGGAAGCTGGGTGTGACGCGCGAGTGAGTGCCGAGGTGGGTGGCCCAGCCGTTTTATGGCTGGGTCGTATCGCGACACGATGCCAGCGTCATGCGGTATGAATTCGAGTTGAAGCGGTGAGTTTTGTTGGACGCGTATGGTGACGCTTCTTGTGAGCTTTGCTCACCCAGCCGTGAACGGCTGGGCCACCCCGGGAAACTACTCGTACGGCTGGATGCGGATGTTTCTGAACTCGGCTTTGGTGCCGGGGTCGTGGCCTTGTAGGCTGAGGTGGCCGGCTTCTTTCTTGGAGCCTTCGCGAGGGTTGTCACTGGGGGAGCGGGTGTCGGTCCAGTTGCTGACGGGGTAACCGTTGACCCAGGACATGAAGGTCAGGCCATCGGCGACGAGGGTGATGTGTGCCCATTCGTTGTCTTTCGAAACAACGCGCCGGGCGACGTTGCGACGGAAGATGGCTCCGGTGCCCGCGTTGGCGGGAGTCATCGGGTTGCTGTCTTTGAGGCTGTGGTCGATCTGCATCTCGTAGCCATGGGAGGGGGCTTTTTCGGTCCCTTCGAGGGCACGGAAGAAGAGGCCGGTGTTGACGTTGGGTTCGAGAGTCTGGGCGTCGAGTTGGAGGAGGAAGTCTTTGTAGGTGCCGGTGGATTCGAGGAAGCCGAGCCCGCCTTGAGCGAAGAGAGTTTGGTGTTCGGAGAGTTTGAATGAGGCTTTGTTGCCGGGGACTTCTTTCCAGCCGTCGAGCGTTTTGCCATCGAAGAGCGATGTCATAATGAGTGGCTTGAGGATGATGTTCTTGAACGCGACGTCGCCGAAGCGTTTTTGGAGAGCGATGTAACCGTTGGTGAGTTTGGTATCGGAGGTATCGTTGAAGTCAAGGGCTTGTTCGCCGTTGATGAAGACCTGGATGTGACTTCCCTGGACGATGATTTTGAAATGTATCCAGTCGCCGAGGGGGTAGGTTTTCTCGGACTTGGCTTTGGTGACGATGGCGCCGGTGGTGAAGCCTTCGGGGTGAGTGTCGGCGATGTTGATTTCGTAGAAGTCGGCGTCGGGCTTTTGAGGGTCTGCTTTGCAGTGGACGAAGAGGCCGGTGTTGGAGCCGGGGGCACATTTGACGTCGGCTTCGAGTTCGTAGTTCTGGAAGCGGACGTCGGTGAGGAGGAGGCCGATTTCCTCACCATCAGCCGAGAGAACGCCGGTTTTCGCGTCGGTTTTCCAGGGGACTTTGTCGTTCGTGGAATGCCAACCGAAGAGTGATTCGCCGTCGAAGAGCTGGAGATAGCCTGCGGCGATTTGTTCGTCGGTGAGGATGAGGGTGGCGGGTTTGAGGTTTACGGGGGGAGTGGCGTTGGGTGCTAGCGATGCGGGGGTGGTTGTTGTGGCTGCCGGAGTTGCAGTATCCTGCTGTGGTTGGGGTGGTTGAGCGGGGCATCCCATTGTGAAGAGGATCGCCAGTAACACGAATGAGCGCATCGGAAACTTTCTGAAGAGGATGTGAATGCCAACGTCGCTGAATCTGAGGTTTGATGCTAGCGAAAGACGGGATGTGGATTCCAGCGAAATCCCGGGCGAAAACTTGATGCAGTCGTTGAGAGCAAAGATTACCGACGATTGCACGAAGACGTTAGAAATGGATGTTTGGCGGGATGGCGGATGGTTTTTTCATGTTGAAAAGGAAGGGGCTAAGTTGAGTGTCGTACTGGTGCCGTTGGGGGATGGTTGGCTATTGCAGATAGCACCGCGTTGGAAGCCGGGACTCATTGGCCGGTTGCTTGGCGGAAAGACTTCTGCGCTACATCGAGATGTTTATGAGTTGGCGTGTCAGGTTCATACTGCTTTGAAAGCGAATCCGGGTTTTGAGAATCCGAAATGGTGCTGGGATGGTTTTCCGGGGGATGATGCGGGGAGTGAAGTGCCAGAAACATAGACGGACACCTGCATCTAAAAGAATTCAAATAAGATTCATCCATGCCGGGTAGTATTCCGTTGGCAATAGAAACAGTGGTGGAGTACGAGCATCAAAGTGAAGAAGAGCAAAAGTATCAAGTTTGAAAGAGAAGCGATCACGAAGGCATGGTGGGAGCGAGTCGGTCAGTTGTTCTTGCTGATTGTGGGATCACTCCTCTCAGGCTTTTTTTGTTTACTTTGTGGGGATTCAAATTTGCAGAACTGTCTGGCCGAATATGCCAGATCCTGAGTGGCATCATATGCTTTTGATTCTCCCGGTTGCGGGGATTGTCTTTGGGGTGACGTTTATTGCTGACCGCGCGTGGAAGGTCAAGGCACCGATCAAGCCTGACGTGTTCCCTGTCTACGATGCGATTCTCGCTGAACGCGAGTTGCGACTTTTAGAGCGACCTTCCCGATTTCAGAGATTTATCCACCACGTTCTCTTCGTGAAGTTTTTTGCAACCATCCTTATCGTTGGCGGTTTGCCAGTCTTGATGGCCATCGTTCGTAAAGCGGATGTCATTGCTGGAATCTGGTTACTGGTTTTTATTGTTGCTTTTGTCTATTCAAGCGGGTGGATGATTCGCGGCTTTGTTCGAATCTTTGTCGTTCATCCCAGGTTCGTATTGAGTCGTTCTGTGTTGCCGTTGGGATCAACTTCGATCTTGAGATGGCAAACAAATTCGGGATTCGGACGGCTGGATTCACTTTCGCTTGAGCTGGTTGGCGAAGAGGTCGCCTGGTACTCCGCGGGTACAGACCGGGTGGAAGCAGCTAGTGTCTTTCATCTCGAGCCGTTACTTGAGACGACGGATCGGGAATTCATTCAAAGCGGATCGGTCGAGTTGCGTATTCCTGCCGATAGCATGCACACGTTGACGGCGTCAGCGAATCAGATCCGCTGGATGCTGCGAGTACGAGGAAATTTTCCGTGGCTGCCGAAGTTGAAAGAAGAGTTTGAGATTCAGGTTTCGCCGGGGGTGAGTCGGGCGAAAGAAGCTAGCAATAGTAGAACATAAGAGAGTTCGCCTATTGCGTTGGCGTACTCATGGCGTGATTGGAATTAGTCGCACAAGGGACAGGGGGTTGACACCCCCCGCTCGCCTCAAGCCGCTTAGTTATCTTCTGGATTCCCCGCAGTTCCTTGGCCGATGGACCATCTCAGGTAGGCTTCCATGAAGGGGTCGACGTAGCCTTCCAGGACGGTCAGGGGGTTGGCGGTTTTGAGTTCGCTTCTTGTGTCCTTGACGAACTGTTCGGGTTGGAGGACGTAGTTGCGGATGGTGATGCCGCCGAAGCCGATTTTGGATTTCTCGCCTCGTTTGGCGGAGATCTCGTTTTCCCGCTTTTCCATCTCGAGCTGGTAGAGTTTCGCGATGAGCATTTTGCGGGCGGTTTCGCGGTTCTGGTGCTGGCTGCGTTCTGATTCGCAGCGGACGGCGATGCCGGTGGGGATGTGAGTGACGCGGACGGCGGACTCGGTTTTGTTAATGTGCTGGCCCCCTGCTCCGCCGGCACGCATGGTGTCTTCGGCGATGTCCTTGCCGTCCCAGTCGATCTCGATGTTGACGGTGTCGTCGATTTCGGGAGTGACATCGATGGCGGCGAATGAGGTCTGGCGCTTGCCGGACGAGTTGAACGGGCTCATGCGGACTAAGCGGTGGTTGCCGGATTCGCCTTTGAGCCAGCCGAAGGCGTTTTCCCCTTTGATGAGGATGGTGGCATGACGGATACCGGCTTCTTCGGCTTCGGTCCGTTCGAAGAGGCTGACGGAGTAGCCTTTCATTTCGGCCCAGCGGATGTACATGCGAAGGAGCATGTCGGCGAAGTCGGCGGCGTCGGTTCCCCCTTCGCCAGCTTGAACCGTCAGGTAGGCATTGAAGGCGTCTTCCGGTTTGCCGAGCATGGCCTGGAGTTCGACTTCTTCGAGCAGTTTGACGGTGTTCTCGATGATGACCTGGGCGTCGGCGGTGTAATCGGTCTCGGGATCCTCGGTTTCGAATTCTTCGAGGACCTTGACGTCATCGATCGCCTTGAGCAGGCCGGCGAGTGGTTCGCAGGCGGCGCGGAGACGCTTCATCTCGGTCAGCATTTTTTGAGCTTTGTCCTGATTATCCCAGAAGTTGGGCTGGGCCATCAGGTCGTTGATCTCGGCTAAGCGGGTTGCTTTGACGTCGTAGTCAAAGACAGTCTCGGAGATGGAGGATGCGGTCGGTGAGGTCGTTGAACTGGGATTTGAGTTCGGGGGTCATGGGGTCATCCGTGAAGGAGATTTTACTACAGAGTTCACAGGGGGCACGGAGGCTCACAGAGGGAGGCGTGCTTTTTGTGAGGGACTGTGTTCAAGGGTTGAAAAGGAGAAACCCCCGGGGTGGCCGGGGGCTGATGATTTCGCAGATGAAGACACAGGGGGTTGACACCCCCCGCTCGCCTAAGACTTGAACTCTAGGCCGATGCCGGAGTAGGTGAAGCCGAGGTCTTTCATCTTTTTGGGATTATACAGGTTTCGGCCGTCGAAGATAACTGGGGCGGCCATTTTGTGTTTGAGGTAGTCGAAGTCCGGGTTGCGGTATTCGGCCCACTCGGTGACGATGGCGAGAGCGTCGGCGCCTTCGAGGGTGTCGTAGTGGTGGTGGCAGTATCTGACCTTGTCGCCGATGATTTCTTTGACGTTGTCCATCGCGACGGGATCATGAACGGAGATCATGGCACCGGCTTTGAGCAGTTTGTTGATCAGAACCAGAGAAGGAGCTTCGCGGATATCGTCGGTGCGTGGTTTGAATGCCAGGCCCCAGATCGCGATCTTTTTGCCGGCGAGGTTTTCACCATAGAGATTGGTGACTTTCTTGCCGAGGACGTTCTTCTGCTGGTTGTTGACTTCGTCGACAGAGTCGAGCAGCTTGGTGATCATGCCATTGCGGCGGGCGACTGATGACAGGGCGCGAACGTCTTTTGGGAAGCATGATCCGCCGTAGCCAACGCCCGGGAAGAGGAACTGGAAGCCGATCCGCTGATCGTGACCCATCCCGCGACGGACATCGTTGATGTCTGCTCCGACGAGTTCGCAGAGATTGGCCATTTCGTTGATGAAGCTGATCTTGGTGGCGAGCATGCAGTTGGCGACGTATTTGGTCATCTCGGATGATTCGAGGCTCATCGAGAGGAATGGTTTTTCAGTGCGGAGGAATGGCTTGTAGAGCTCTTCCATGGTTTCGGAGACGAAGTCACTTTCGACTCCGACGACGACGCGGTCTGGCTTGGTGAAGTCGTCAATCGCGCAACCCTCTTTGAGGAACTCCGGGTTGGAGCAGACGTGAACGTCTCTGCCGAGGGCTTCCTTGAGGCGGTTTTTGACGCCGCGGTTGGTGCCGACGGGGACGGTTGATTTGACGACGACGATGGCGTCTTTGCCCAGGTGAGGGGCGATGGCGTCGGAGGCTTTCCAGATGCCGGTCAGGTCGGCAGAGCCATCGTCATCTTGTGGCGTACCGACGGCGAGGAAGACAACGTGAGCGGAGGGAACGCATTCCGAGACGTCGGTCGTGAATTTGAGGCGACCGGCTTTGGAATTCCGGATGACCAGTTCGGTCAAGCCGGGCTCGTAGATCGGGATGATGCCGTTTTTGAGGTCAGCGACTTTCTTGGCGTTGATATCGACGCAGGTGACATCGTTACCGCTTTCTGCGAAACAGGTTCCTGTTACCAGCCCGACATACCCGGTCCCGATCATGACAACTTTCACCGCGAGGCTCCTTCATATTAGCCTGTTTCAACCCGATCCTGATCGTGACATCCGCGAATGAGCGGTCTGTTGTGTCACGATTCTTTCACGAATCATGCCTCATGCACGAAAGCGCGTACAGAAGATTGAACAGAAGGGTGAATAATTCCAACTGCCGAAAGTCGACAGTCGTTAGCTATCGGTATCTTCGTCAGGACCGGATTCTTCGATAATTTCGGCAGGAATCCGCGCCATCGTCACAAGCTTATCGCCTTCGCTGAGGCTCATGATGCGAACGCCTTGCGTGTTTCGACCGACCTGGCTGATATCGGAACTGCGAACACGCTGGATCTTTCCGCCGGCGGTGATCATCAGGATTTCGTCCCCTTCGACAGTCGGGAGAATATCGACGACTTTGCCGTTACGGGCAGAGGTGCGGATGTCGCGGACCCCTTTCCCGCCCCGTTTTTGACGACGATACTGCATGTTGCTGCGAGAAGTTGCTTCTTCGCCTTCTTCCCCTTCTGCTTCGATGTCGGTCTCCGGAGCATCAGCAATCGGGGTATCAACGACGGGGGCCTCTTCCTCAGCGCCGCTGATTTCGGAGCCGCTTGTCTCTGAGCCGTTGGTCTCTGCGATCTCGGCGACTTCGTCTGTGAGGGGTTCCTGGTAGCCGAAGGGGGTGCGTTTGCCGTAGCCGTTTTCGCAGACGGTCAGGAGAGTCATTTCCGGTTTGGCGACGACCATGCCGACGACGTAATCGTCTTTGGTCAGAGAAATGCCACGGACTCCCATCGTGTTACGACCCATGCTGCGGGCGTCTTTTTCCGAGAAGCGGATCGACATGCCGTTGGCGGTCGCGATCACGAGGTCTTCACCTGGAGAAACGATAACGACATCGATGAGCTGGTCTTCGTCATCGAGCTTGATGCCGATGAGTCCACCCTTGAGAGGGCGGCTGTATTGGGTGACGGAGGTTTTCTTGATCGTGCCTTTGCGGGTGACCATGATCAGGCCGCGTGGGTCTTTGTCCTGGAAGCGGAGGTTGACGCAGTTGGCGACGGTCTCTCCTTCAGCCAGTGACAAGAGGTTGACGAGTGCCCTCCCCTTAGCCGTGCGGTTCTGGAGAGGAAGATCATAGACCTTCTGCCAGTAGACCTTGCCGAAGGTGGTGAAGAAGAGGAGATAGTCGTGGGTCGAAGCGACGAAGAGGTGAGAGGCGGGGTCTTCCTCGTCGGCTTTGGCGCCGGTGATGCCTTTGCCGCCCCGGTTCTGGGCTTTATAGGTGTTGAGCTGTGTCCGCTTGATGTAGCCACGTTGAGACAACGTGACGACCATCGTTTCTTCGGTGATGAGCTCGTCTTTGTTGACGTCGGTGAGCTCTTCGTCGGAGATTTCGGTCCGGCGTTTGTTGGCATATTTGCGTTTGAGATCATCCATTTCCGCATGGACGACGGCGCGGATGTTGGCTTCGTCGGAGAGGAGAAGCGTGTGGGCTTCGATGTCGTCGATGAGCTTGGTGTGCTCTTCGATGAGACGTTCCCGCTCGAGGTTGGCCAGCGAGCCGAGCTGCATCGAGACGATGGCTTCGGTCTGGTTCGCGGAGAGGGAGTAGTTCTCTTGAACGCCCTGTTCGAGCTGGAAGTCTTTGAAGCCACGTTCGCCAAGTGCTCTCGCGACGAGCTCGGAAGGCATCGCGATTGCATGAAGGCGGATCTTGGCTTCGCCGCGGTTCGGAGAGTTGCGAATCGTCTGAATGATCTGGTCGATGTCGATCTGGGCGATGAGGAGCCCTTCGACGGTGTGCTTGCGTTTGCGCGCCTCGGCCAGAAGGAACTCGGTCCGACGTCGGATCACTTCGACGCGGTGACGGATGAATTCGAGGAGCAGCTCTTTGATGTTCAGGGTCTGAGGGCGATTGCCCACCAGAGCCAGGAAGATCATCGAGAAAGTCGTCTGCAGCGACGAGAACTTGTAAAGCTGGTTGAGGACGACTTCTTTATCAGCGTCGCGCTTCAGATAGATGTGAAGACGGACCTGCCACGTCGGGACGTTGCGGTCAGTAAGGTCGACGACTTTGGAGATCTCTTTAATGCGATCTTCGGCGACGATTGCTTCGAGTTTCTCCTTGATGCGATCGCGAGTTTCCATGTACGGAATCTCGGTGACGACGATGACGTCGGTGTTCTTCTCGACTTCAAAGTGGGTCTTGGCGCGGAGAGTGATCGTGCTGCGACCGGTCTGGTAGGCTAGACGAGTGCCGAACTTGCCGCAGATGATCCCGCCGGTCGGGAAGTCAGGGCCCGGGAGAACGTCCATGATTTCATCGACGGAGGTATCCGGGTCGTCGATGACCATCTGGATGGCGTCTGCGACTTCGCCGAGGTTGTGAGGCGGCATGGAGGTCGCCATCCCGACCGCGATCCCGGTGGCTCCGTTGACGAGGAGGTTAGGGAAGCGGGAAGGCAGAACGACCGGCTCCATTTTCTCCTGGTTGTAGGTCGGGATGAAGTCGACGGTGCGTCGCTCGAGATCATCGAGCATTTCGCTGGCGATGGGGGAAAGGCGGGCTTCGGTGTATCGCATCGACGCAGGAGGCAAACCAGCCAGCGAGCCGAAGTTCCCCTGCTTGTCGACCAGAGTTTCCCGCATGGCCCATTCCTGAGCCATACGAACGAGAGTCGGGTAGAGCGCCATATCACCGTGCGGGTGATAGTTACCCATCGTTTCCCCGGCGATTTTGGCGCATTTGGTACGAGGACGACCGGGAGAGAGGTTGAGGTCGTTCATGGCAACGAGAATACGTCGTTGCGACGGCTTGAGGCCATCACGGACATCTGGGAGCGCCCGGCTGACGATGACGCTCATGGCGTACGTCAGGTAGCTGTTCCGCATTTCGTCCTGAAGCTCAAGCTGCTTGATAATGCCGCCGGAAGCAGAGGGAATGTTCGTCTGAGGAGCGTCGTCTGGTGTCGAATCGTCGGGCAAAACTCTCTCCTTGAGGGGTGCGTCCGTCGGGGGCTAATACTGCGGCAAATTCGAGTTGTGCCATGCTTGCGGCTTTGAGCAAGCATGTTCGGGACGTTCTATTTCGAACAACGAAACATGCTCACCCAAAGCTGTGAGCATGGCACGAGAAACCAGTCAGAAAACTGCGGCTCGATTGTACCAAAATGGCGCTGTTTTCACAATTCAGAGGGCAGGTTTTTCGTGTGTTTAAGTTCTTATTTGAAAGACAGTTAGGAGATGTCGGCAGAAGAGTTCACCATGAACGCTCGAAGGACACAAAGTTCCGTCAGGGGAAGGTGGGATGTCTGTCGTTTCAGTGTCAGTGAAATGCAGGTTGGTTGTTGTTGAGGAGGTCTTACTTTCTGCATCGATTGCGGTATTATTCAGAGGCAGAGTGTTTGAGAAGACAGGGAGCTGACACTCCCCGCTCGCCTTGGGGAGATGACGAGATTGACTGGGGAATTTGAGCAGACGCTGCGGCAGGATACGCTTTCGGTGGCGCGGGCGCGGGAAAAGAGCGTTTTGCAGACCGCGCCTCCTCGGGTGATTCCGGGGTATGAGTTTGAGCGCATCCTGGGGGAAGGGGCCTACGGGACGGTCTGGCTGGCTCGGGAGAAGAATACGGGGAAGAAGGTCGCGATCAAGTTTTTCCACAATCGTCATGGGCTCGACTGGTCTTTGCTGTCGCGCGAGGTGGAGAAGCTGGCGGTGCTTTATACGTCGCGCAATATCGTGGCGCTGCAGGAGGTCGGTTGGGATAGTGAGCCGCCGTACTTCATCATGGAGTATCTCGAGCATGGGTCACTGGCGGATAAGCTCAAAGATGGGCCGATGAGTGTCACGGATGCGGTGACGATGGCGAGGTCGATCGCGGTCGGGCTGCTGCATGCGCATCGTTCGGGGATTCTGCATTGCGATCTGAAACCTGCGAACGTGCTGCTGGATCAGAATGACGAGCCGCGATTGTGTGACTTCGGGCAGTCACGGATGGCAGAAGATCATCAGGCGTCGCTGGGGACTTTGTATTACATGGCTCCTGAGCAGGCGGATTTGAAAGCCGTGCCTGATATGCGTTGGGACGTCTACGCGCTGGGAGTGATCCTTTTCACGATGTTGAGCGGGAAGCCGCCGCATTTTTCGGAGGAGTTTAATAAGACGCTGACCAACCAGTTGCTACTCGAGACGCGCCTGGACACGTATCGCAAGCATTTGTTCTCGACTCCCCTGCCCGATTTGAAAGTCTTGAATCCCAAGGTTGATCGGACGTTGAAAAGGATCATCGAGCGATGCCTGGCGCTGGATGTCTCTGACCGGTACGAGAGTATTCAGGCGGTGGTCAATGCGCTGGATGAGCGAGCGTCTCAACGGGCGCGACGGCCGTTTATTGTGTTATCGATCCTGGGGCCGATCATTTTAATGCTGGCGCTATTCCCGGTCGCGAGGTCGGGAATCGGGATGGTCATGAACCGGACGCAGCAGGCGCTGGCCCAGCGGGCGCTGGATGGAGATGCGATCTCGGCGGGACTCTTGGGAATCAATGTCGCGCGGGAATTGGATGACCGGACGAATGAGCTGGTGCGGTTTGCGGATGATCCACGCTTGAGGGCGGCAATTCTCAAGGATCAGTCCAAGCCCTGGGCGGACCGGACGGAGTTGCGAGGACTTGTTGACGGGTGGAAGGAAACGGTCAAGTCGCAGCGGGACAAGCTGAATCGACCGATGGATACGAGCTGGTTCGTGACAGATCGACCGGGGCATCAGATTTATCGCGATCCTGCGACAGCGACGATCGACTATCTGTTCAATTTTCGTGACTACTATCACGGCCACGGGATCGAGTACGACCCGCAGATGGTGCCAGAGGGTATTGAACCAATTCGACAGCCGTATGTCAGTCAGGTGTTCAAGAGTAATGCGTCCGGGAAGTACATGATCGCGATCAGCGTTCCGGTCTGGGATGAAAAGAAAGAAGACGTGATCGGCGTGCTCGCGCGGACGGCTCACTTGAGTGAACTGTTAACCGAGTGGGAGCGAAGCATTGTCGGCGAGGAAAAGGGACTCGATTCGGATCGGATCATTGCGTTGGTAGATACACGGGATGGGAAGATTCTCGGGCATCCGTGGATGACGACGGAGAATCTGACAACGCTGCTCGCCAGTGGGGCGATCGAAAAGCTGACAGTTGATGAGCACGTTTTGAAGGAGCTCAAAAAGCTGCATGATTTCCGTCCTGATGCAGTTCTGGAGCAGATCAAGCTGATGAACTACGAAGACCCGCTGAGCGAATTCGACGCCGTCAAATACGCAGGGCCGTGGATGGCGGTGATCTCGCCGGTGGGCGATACCGGGTGGGCGGCGGTGGTGCAGGAGCGTCAGTCGAGTGTGTTACAGCCAGTCTCGGAATTGCAGACGACGCTCATTCAATATGCGCTGGCAGCGATCATCATGGCAATGGGAACGACGGCGATGATTGTGTATTTGCTGATTCCGTCGATTAAGTTTTGGGAGCGGAAGTGAACGAGTCATGAGGTCTGAGTCGTGAGTCATGAGGATTGAAAGCAATTCAGACAGTGTGTGTCTTGCTTATCATTGTGGTAGGATGTCGGTGGAGCTTGTTTTCTCTCTGAGTCCTCTGTGATCCGTGTGGCTTAACAATCGGAGTGAAGTGTGTTGGAGTTGCTGGCGACTGGGGATCAGGAGGGGGAGCGAAGTCGCATCGGGGTGCGTGAAGGCGACGAGGTGGTCGTCGGGCGTGACTCGGGGTGTCAGTGGGCAATTGCGTGGGATCCGCATCTGTCGCGTCGTCACTTTACGTTGAAGGCCCGCAAGGAGACGCTGATCGTCGACGCGGTCAGTGAGCGGGTCAATCCGATCTTTTATCGCGGCGAAGAAGCTCGTTCGTTTGAAGTGAAGCCGGGGGAAGCATTTGTTGTCGGGACGACGACGTTTCGTCTCCTGGTCAATCGGACTGACTTTGCCTCGCCGAGTCAGCCGGACGTGCAAGAGTTTACGTTCACGCGCGAGCAGCTTGATCTGGTGAGTTTTTCGGACGCAGAAAAGCGAATCGAGATCCTGACCCACCTGCCGGATCTGATTATCAACTCGCGCAATGACGATGAAGTCTTTGCGCGAGTGACGGCGATTCTGCTGACGGGGATGATCCAGGTGGAAGCAGTTGCGATCGTCGGGATTGTCGATGGCAAGGTGGCGGTGTTTCATACCAGTCGCAAGTATGAGGCGGCGGGGGAAGTGTATCCATCGAAGAAGCTGGTACAGGAAGCGGTTTCGCATCAGGATCAGACGGTGCTGCATGTCTGGGGAATCGGAGACCAGCAGGCCGGTCCGCAGTACACGATGGCGAGTGAAGCGGACTGGGCGCTGTGTACGCCGCTGTCGGGGAGTCAACAGAAGTTCGGGATTTATTGCAGCGGGAAGATGCCGGATCATCGGTCCTTCGAGGGGAGTCCGATGATGACGCCGGTCAACCGGATGAATGCCGATATCAAGTTCGTCGAGCTGGTGTCTGAGATTGTGGGTTCGATTCTGCGTCTACGAAATCTGGAACGTCAGCAGGCAGGATTGCGTCAGTTTTTCTCGCCGCCGATTCTGCAGGCGTTGGGGGATCAGTTTGATACGAAGATTCTCGAGCCTCGGGAGTGTGATGTTGTCGCGATGTTTTGCGACTTGCGGGATTTCAGCAAGCGGGCGGAGCAGAAGTCGGGGGATCTGTTTGGGATCCTGCACCAGGTGAGTCTGGCGCTGGAGATAGTGACCAGAGAGATCCTGCGTCATGGCGGGGTGATCGGCGATTTCCATGGGGATGCGGCGCTTGGTTTCTGGGGCTGGCCGTTGACGAATAAGGATGTCGGGCTGCAGGCATGTCGGGCGGCGCTGGCGATTCGTCAGTCGTTTGAGGCGTTGCGAAATTATCCTGATCCGAATATCGCGTCGACGAAAATCGGGATCGGGCTGGCGTATGGACGGGCGGTCGCGGGGAAGATCGGGACGAGTGATCAGGTGAAGGTGACGGTCTTCGGGCCGGTCGTGAATCTGGCGAGTCGGTTGGAGTCGTGTACGAGAACGCTGAGAGTTCCGGTTGTGCTGGAAGAATCGCTGGTGAGGCTGGTGAGGGATCGTCTGTCGTCGGAGGAAGGTCGATTGCGGAAGCTGGCGCGGATCATCCCGTATGGATTACAGACGCCGCATGATGTCTACGAACTGCTGCCCGCGCATGGGCCGAACTGTACATTGACTGACGAGCAGGTCGCGACCTATGAAACGGGGATCAACAAGTTTATCGACGGGACGTGGGACGAGGCGTATCGCCATTTGCACTCGATGCCATCCACTGATCAGGCGATGGATTTCATTATCGCCAGAATTGCAGAGCACAATCGGGTCGCACCGTCAAACTGGGATGGCATTGTTCGGCTAACTTCCAAGTAATGCGAAGTTTCCATAGAGGGTTGATCCATCGGTAGGCAATGTATCGGTTGTAGTGCCGATTTCTGTAGGCAATGCAGGGGAATTGCCGCAGTTTTTTGCTCGTGTTGATGAAACACATCGTAATGTAGCGTGTCACGTCTGAGCCGATGTCATTTCAAGTCATCGCCGTAATGTGTCGACTTTCCTTTGAGTCATCCCCAGCTTGACGGGCAAAAGGAAGGTATGAATCAAGTGTCGCCAGTTTGTTTGTTCTAGGATGTATTCATGACCGCCCGGTATCGAGTCCTTGTCATTGATGACGATCAGATGTTCCGCAGTTTGATTCAAACGATTCTGCGCAAAGACTTCTTTGTCTCTGTCGCAGCCCATGGTCAGGAAGGTTACCTGAAGGCCAAAGAGCATCGTCCGGACGTTGCCGTCATTGACGTGCAGATGCCCGGCTGGTCGGGGATCGATACACTCCGTGCCTTTCATAATGACCCGCAGCTGCGTGATGTTAAAATCATCATGTTGACAGCCGATGCGAGTAAAGAAACTGTCCTGGCAGCCGTTCACAGCGGAGCGGATGATTACGTCATCAAGTCCTGCTTCAACAAAAAAGAATTCATCTACAAAATTCACCGACAGATTCTCGGAGCCGCTGCCGCTGCTGAGCTGTGCGACGCTGAGTTTGATCCATCATCGACGAACAAAACAGGCGGCTCGGATTCTGGACGACATGCCGGAGATTCCGAACTCAACATGAAGTCACGAGATTCGCATTACTTGTCACGTAAAGATGCAGTGACGGTGACGAGTTCGGGGAGTGCCGTTCAAAGCGATCAGGTGCAGGCGATTGTTGACAGCTGGGAATAAGTTCGTTTAGAGGATGGTTTTCGAAGCCTGCAGAGTTCCCTCATCCGACCTCGCGGTATAATTTGCGAACCAATGGTTCGACTCGGCCACCTTCTCCCCGGGGGAGAAGGATCAAAAAGCAGACATACCGCGTTGATTGAACATATTGATTCGCATGACGAGCAGGCTCAGGTCATCATTGATCTGAGGACTGCTCGTGTGCATGTTGTGGCGTGCAATCAGTGCTTTTGAAATTGCATCGACGGGTGATTGAATTGTTTCGCGGGCTGCTTGAGCGATGGCTTTGAGGCCGAGCATTTCGCCCGCTGAGTTTCTCGCTTCGGAAAGACCATCGGTCACGCCGATGATGACATCGCCACTTGCCAACGGGAACTCCTGCACTTGGGGATCGAGGTCATCGAGAACGCCCAGGATTGGGACGTCGGCGGTGAGGAAACTGGTCGCGTCATTTCTTAGAAGAATGAGGGCGGGATGCCCGGCGTTGATGTAACGCAGAGTGCGTTCGCGGGTATCGAGAATGCCCAGAAACAAGCTCATGTAGTGATACGAGCTGGCAAGTTGAAAGAATGCGCGATTAATGGCGGAGATGACGCTATCGAGCTGAATTTTATCGGCGGGTCCGTTGAGCTGAGAGTACAGCGCACCACGCACGAAGGAGAGAATCATAGCAGCGGGAAGACCGTTGCCGGTGGCGTCTCCCAGCGCGATGAGAGTCTGACGACCGGAGAGCTCGACGATTTCGCAGAGGTCGCCGCCGACTTCGCCTTTGCTGTAACTGCGACCGCAGGCGGTGATGGAGCTGTCGGAGGAATCAAAGTGGAACTGGCGTTTGAGGAACGTGTCCGAAATCAGCTGGAGTTCCGACTTGAGTTGACGAGCACGAGCGAGGTCACGCTGGTCAATCGCAGAGGGTTTGAAGTGAGGAGCCGGGATGACTGACTCGGCTGGAGCATCTGCTTTGAGCAGCTGCGCGACGAGATCAGCGAGTTGGCAGGCTTCGTGAAGTCGCTGGTCGATCGGCTGGTGAGGCTGATGAAGGATGTGCAAGACACCTTTTTCGTTACCGATTTGAATCGGTGCCTGCCAGATGCGAGACGCGTTGGAAGGAGATCTTGTGACTGCAGTCTCAGAGGATTCGAAATGGAGAGGAACGCCGGTGGCGCGCGTAAAATCGCGGCAGGCCGTGCGGATGCGAGCAGATTGGCTGGCGTGGCGAGACATCAGCGGCAGACGTTCCGGACGAAGTGAGCAGAGGTGAGCGACTCTGATTGACTTCGGCCGGGACAGCTGTGCGTCTAAATACGACGTGACGGGATTGGGCGAGGTTGCGAGGAGTGACTGGTGTTATCTGCGACAGATCATTTAACTGGTAAGGTCTGAGGCACTTATAGCGTCCCACTTGAGCTCGCTGTGATTCTGGCGGCTACGCCGTCGGGGTTGGGACAACCCCGACTACCCGGCGATTTTTATCAAACGGCGGTTGGTTCTGGTTCGGTGGGGGTTGGGTTGGTGTCGGGGTAGACGCGGTGGCCTGAGACGGTTTCGACGATGGCACAGCCGCAGGCGTCGCCCCAGACATTGACGGTTGTGCGGCACATATCGAGGATGCGGTCTACGGCGAGAATAATGCCCTGGGCTTCGAGGGGAAGGCCGACGGCCTGGAGGATGATCGTCATCATGACAAGACCAGCGTGTGGGATTCCCGCTGCCCCGGCACTTGAGAGAAGTGCAGTGACCGCGACGATGATTTGAGTCGTGAGGGTCAATTCAAAGCCGGGGGTGGCCTGAGCAATAAAGAGGACAGCGACCGCTTCGTAGAGACCGGTTCCGTCCATGTTCAAAGTTGCCCCCAGTGGGAGGACGAATGAGCTGACTTTATTGGAAACGCCCGCTCGTTTTTCAACGCAGTTGATCGTGAGTGGGAGAGTGGCATTGGACGAAGCGGTCGAGAAGGCAGTCAGGAGAGCAGGTGAGAGGGCTTTCAGGTACAGCCAGGGGTTACGTCGAGCGACCAGCCAGACGAGGATCGGCATGGTGATAAAGGCATGGAAGACGAGCGCAGTGAATACCGTCAGCATGTACCAGCCAACGGTGGCGAAAACGGAGAGGCCTTGAGTGGCCGTCGCATGAATCATCAGACCGAGAACGCCGATGGGCGCCAGCGCGATGATCATCATCGTCATGCGCATCATGACTTCAAACAGGTCGTAGAAGAAGGTTGTGAGTCGTTCGGACAGTTCTCCGCCGATTTGCGAGATGATCAACCCTGTCAGGATGCTGAAGGTGATGATGGCCAGGAAGTCCCCACCGGCCAAAGCCTGGAAGGGATTCGCAGGGATCATCTGAGTGATGAGATTGACGAGGATGCCAGGGAGTGTCTTGGCTTCGCCTTGTGGCTGATGGACACCCCCGCCGGGGAGCGTGACACCTTCTCCGGGGTTAAAGAGGTTGACGAGGATAATCCCGGTCGAAATGGCGATGATACTCGTGATGATGTAGTAACCCATCGTGATACCGAACATTTTGCCGAAGGAGTGACTGCGACCGAGCCCTGCCATCCCAGCGATGAGCGAAGTCAGAATGAGCGGGACAGTAATCATCTTCAGCAAACGAAGGAAGAGATCGCCGAGGAAGTCTGCGGTGGCGGTGATGTATTGGCCGTAACCCCCACGAGCTGCGTCGTATGCGGGGGCGAGTTCTGGAAATCTCGCGACGAGTTCGTCGCGGTTCTTGAGGGTGATTGGTGTGACCACTTTCTGAGTGATCTCGGGCTTGTCGACCTGGACGTAATCACGCAGGTAAGTCAGATCAGCTTGCTGTCCGTTGAGGATGAATGTCACCGAGCGGTTGATGACATTGAAGTCATAAGACAACTCTGCGTTCGTAGCGGCCTCGCCTGTGGGGAGTTGTTTTCCGAACGCTGTCCAGGCGATTTTGAGATTACTGACACTGGGGAACTCGGTGGAATAAACCGTCTGCGTGTTGGCGGGATTCTCAGCCGAGGGGATCGATTCGGTGACGACGGCGGGCGTATCGACGCTTTTGCGCAGAGAGGCTTTTGCATCAGGGAGTTTCGTCGAACCTTGATTGAAGCAGAGCCCGATGATCGAGCCAATGATGAGTGCAACGAAAATCTGCAGGTGCAGCGGAAAGCGCGATGCTTGATGTTCCATGAGTCGTCGTGATCCCGTGATTGAAAACCAGCGGCGCTCACGAGCGATGAGCGCTCCCTGGATGATAACGCAGAGGAAGCCTGATCACCATTGAGAACGTGCGCAGTCTCGTTGACGACTTGCGCACGCGCAATCAGTGTTGGTTGACAAGTAGATCGAGCACACTTCGAAGAAATTTGAAAAAGCCAATTCCGTTTTTACGAAACAGCAATTCCATTGTCGGGAATGAATACTCGCATGGAGCAACAAAGTTTTCTGGCTGGATTTGCCACGGGTATTCGCAATTATCATCGCGAGTCCATTGTCCATGGGCACCAGAGTCTGATAACGATTTCAGGATACCGCGATTGGCTGGAGAGAGGAAATCGATTTCTCTGCCAATTAATTCCAGTGATCGATAGTAAGCTTTTCTTTTTTCGGTGATTCGGCGTCCCTGGCTGTCATCATAAAAGCGGGCGATCGCAGAAAATTGCTTTTGGCAGACAAGATGGGACTGTCCGTAAGCACTACTGCGAAAAAGCAGGAAAGATTTGCAGAGCTTTTCACAAGCCATTTGCAACATCACATATTTTTCTGATGAAGGAAGCAGAGGGTGAAGCTCGTTCAGAATTTCAAACGTTTTCAGGTCGACGATGGCCTGCCTTGCGAAAGCCCGTTGTTCACTGGGCATTGGGTAGGCCTTCTGCATCGAGCAGGGAACTGTCTTTGGGAATGGCAGTCTCCGAAACTGTCCATCGTGTTGGCAACCTGTACTGCTCCTGCGTGTTCAGTCTTGAAAATTCTTCTGGTGTGATTTCCAGAATTGTGACAGGAAAAGGAATAATTCCGGACGGGCCAAACGAAATTGGCATTAATCCGGTTTCCAGAGTCTCTGAATTCACTTCCAGCAACTTAATCGAATCTTGAGGTTCACCCGTTGTCATCCCATGAATTTCGTAGATGCCCGTGATTGCATCATCGATTGCATAATGACGCTGTGCCAAATATTGAAGGCATTGTTTTCTGTCGAGAATTGTTGCCTGAATCATCGAACTCTCCATTTGCGTCGAGTTAGCGCTGCAATCGCCACCAGCATTCTAGCCGAAGAGACTGTCATGACCAGAACGATCATGAGCAGTCTTCCCCATACAGGCTGCAAAGTTATTTACGTGCCTTAGCATACTTCAGAGGCAGCCAGGCACCGTTTTCCTTACTCGAGTTGACGCACTGCTGGATGAAGTACATCCCCTCTGCTCCATCGAAGACGTTCGGGAAGATCGTGTTGACCTTCTCGAATTTCTTGCCTTCAGCACGCAAAGCCATGCTGTCGTAAGCACTGCGATAGACGTTGGCGAAGGCTTCGAAGAAGGCTTCGGGGTGACCAGCCGGGAGGCGGCAGGAGGCTTTCGCCATCTCATGCATGTACGAGGCGTTTCCATCGCGGGTATAGATCGCATGCGGGTGGCCGTTGCGACGGAAGATCATTTCGTTGGGATTTTCCTGACGCCAGATGAGGGAACCCTTGGTGCCATCGATTTCGATGAAGAGATCGTTTTCGCGGCCGTGAGAGACCTGGCTGGCGGTGACGGTCAGCAGGCCGCCATTTTGCAGTTTGATGACGGCATGACCGTAATCATCGAGTGCCCTGCCCTGTTCGAAAATTCGCAGGTGGCAGGAGACTTCATCCGGCAGAACACCAGTCATGAAGCGGGCGAGATTGTAGGCATGAGTCGCGATATCGCCAAAGGCACCGGCTGCACCGGATTTGGAAGGATCAGTCCGCCACGCGGCTTGCTTGGAGTCGGTGGTTTCCAGACGGGTTCGCAGCCAGCCCTGGATGTAGTTGGAGCGAATCGCCTGGACTTCGCCGAGTTCACCAGCTTTGACCATCTCCCGAGCCTGACGGACGAGAGGGTATCCTGTGTAGTTATGGGAGACAGCGAAGACAACGTCTGATTTCTCGACAGTCGCGACGAGTTCTTCGGCTTGCTTGAAATCAAACGTCATCGGTTTATCGCAGATGACATTGAAACCTGCTTCGACCGCTTTCTTGGCGATTTCAAAGTGAGTGTGATTGGGAGTCGCGACACTGACGAAATCGACGCGATCGTTTTCCGGACGGGCTTGTTCGCTTTTGATCAGGTCATCAATCGAAGTGTAGGCGCGTTCTGGTTTGATATCGTAAGCGGGAGCGGAGGCTTTGGCCTTCTCGGGACTGGAAGAGAGCGCGCCAGCGACGAGTTCAGCTCGGTTATCGAGGACACCTGCTGTTGCATGGACTCTGCCGATGAAGGAGCCTTGCCCGCCGCCGATCAGTGCCATACGAAGTTTGCGATTCAAGCTGCCGTTGGTTGTGTCCATGGTCGCCTTTGCTGTCTGGTGAGAGTTTCGTCGGGATGGATGTGTCATACGAAGGAGCAATCGACGCGTTCAATATAAGCAACAAGGCGGGGATGGTTCAAACAGGTCGAAAGTGGTCTGTTTGAAAATGGGGAAATGGCGGGGATTTTGCCGGATTCTTGAGAGTCGTTGCGCATATACAGCGGCATTGTTGAAGGATAATCAGCCTTCATTGACAGAAACCTCCATAGCAAACGATCAGGCGACGTCATACACTGACAACGTGTTGGTGTTCTCACATTTGACTTGCCCCGCTCATGCGATTTGACTGCTCCGCATGACGGAGAAACCAATTTTTCAACAGGAGTAAAACATGTCGCGCGAACATGCAGGCGTCAGCCAAACGAATCTGGTCTGGTTGACAGCGGGAGTTCTCTTCGGGTTGTCAGTCTCGTATTTCTGGCCGAGTGAAACGGCGCTCGCTTCCACAGACCGCAATGCCGGCGGAAAGATCGCGATCTTTACTTGTGAAGCTCAGGCCTTGAGTCCGTCACCGGATATTGTCTTTGTGCTCGACTTTCTGACCGGACGTCTGACGGGGGCATCGATCGATATTCAGTCTGGAAAGTTCTCCCAGTACTATCAGCGCAACATCGCTGCGGACTTCAACCTCTCGCCCGAAACTCAGGCGGAATACATCGTCACGAACGGTCAGTTGAACTTATCGAGCAGTGGCGGCGCGTTGCCTGCCAAAGATGGAATCTTCATTGCCGAGATGAAGTCCGGGCTGGTGAACTGTTACTCGTTCATCTATCCAACCAGTAACCGCAATGGTGGCATTCTGCCGCTGGTTCCACAGGCCCAGTTCTCGTTCCGTCAGGCAATGCGATAGTTTCTGTGCGATAGTTTTTGTGCGATCGTTTTAAATCGCAGAGCTGACGCGTCTGCAAAGAATGCTTTTTGCTTTTCCGGCCACACGGGCGATGATGAGGACGAGAGTCCCGTCGCCGTGTGGCTTTAATTTTTTCCGCAGCTGCTCAGCAGCGATCGGGATATGACGGGCTTTGATGACGAGTTCGCCGCAGGAGTGTTCGCGGAAGTAGGCGCGGAGCTTTTTATCGTGATCGTCGATGATGTCGATGACTTCGAAGCTGCTGATGAAGGGGGACGAGACTGGCTCGTTGGAGGTCAGGTACTCTTCGGCATCGTCGAGGCGATTGATGCCAAGTTGTTCGGCGAGGACATCGACGAGACCGGCCCGGACGACGGCGGGATCTGGATCGTGGACGTATCGCTGGATGTCTGAGAAGCCCGGTCGGGCGGAGAGCGGGTGGCCGGAGATGCTGACCCCTTCAGGCAGGATGGTCGCTCGCCAGTCAGCGTCCGACTTGAGTTCGCCAAACCAGATGGTGGCTTCTTTGCATTCGCCATGAAGGCTGATGAGTTCGACTTCCGCGTCTGGAAACTTCCCGCCAAAGTTGCTCGCAGGGCCGAGCTTGAGAGCACCGCCGCGGAAGCGGGATGTCATGGCTTGCAGCGTGGTAAGGGGTGGGTTGTATTGTTCGAGACGCATCGTGGGGCGATCGGATTTGGGAGAGCTGCGACGATCAGGGTCGATGTGAATGAGGGCGCTGGGGATGTCAATACTGTCTGCGGAAACGCACTCTGTCTGGAAACGAGGACCGACTTTGTAGACGTCTGCATTCCAGGTCGCCATTTGAAGAGCGAGTGGATCGAGGTCGACGCCGATGACGTTGTTCGTCGTCGCGAGGGCGATCGCGTCGCCACCGATGCCGCAGCAGAGGTCGTAGATGACGCTGTCTTTGAATTTCGCGAAACGAGTCGCCTTATAGCGGGAGATGATTTCGGAGGTAGCCTGTTCCATGCGAATGCGGTCGAACCACATTTGGTCGGCGTGCGTGAATTTGTCGCGTGCGGATTGACGAAGTTTGTGCAGCGTGACGGCGAGGCTGGCGAGTTCGACGGGCCATGACTTGCGCAACTTTGTGACGAGGCTAAGCTCGCTGATGTTGGGCTCAGCGGTAATTAACTCCTGGATACTGGCAAAGATTGCTGGGGTCTCGTGCAGTTGCTGGTAGGTCTGCAGTTTCTGTGTTTCGGCGTCACTCATGTTCGGCTGACCTCCGGCGTGCGGAGCTGTGTGATCGCGCGATTCAGGAGCGAGGTGTACTGCTCACGCATTTCGAAAGTGAGCTCGACCGCGATCTCAGTGACTTTCGAGGTCAGGTAACAAAGGCGAATCGAGGCAGGCCATTGTCCGAAGGCCTGCTCGATGGTGTGGGCGTAAACAAACATCTGGAATCCATAATGGGCCAGCGCCTCGTCTGCGCTGGCGGGGGGGCGTCCGGTTTTGTAGTCGAGAAGATGCCACTCGCCGTCGACAAAGTAAAGGCAGTCGATCGTGCCGTTGAGAATTGCGTGCGATTGTTTCGTGGCGGTGTTCCATCGAAGCGAGAATGGCAGCTCGCGATGAATGGTCGTCGCGTTTTTTAGTTGAGAGGCGGTGCTGGTGATGAGAAAGGCCTTGAGCAACGCAACGACGCTGTCCGTACTGACCTGTTCCTGTTCGAAACGCAGCTGATGCAGCGCGCGATCAATCAGGTGAGGCAGACGCGAGGTGTTTTGGAAGTCGAGCTTTTCGAGAACCAGGTGAACCAATTGGCCAAAGCGGTCTGGAGGAAGACTACCGGCGATCCCCTTCTCTTCAGGCAGAGGCGTTTCGACTGGCTGAGGTTTGTGACGTTGTCCCTGGAGTGCTGCGACAATAACTTCCAGTTCGGAAACCGAGAAGGTACGTCGAGACGCGACATCCACCGGAATGACCTGGCTGATCGCAGGGAACTCACTGGGGTGACTGGCGGCGACGGCGGCTTCGAGCTGGCCAACGGGGAGGTGGGCGGGTTCATGGTGGTCGGACGCGGGGACGACTGGCTTTTCATGGTGGACGTGAATGCTCGGAATCTCATCCGTCTTGATGTGTGCCAAACGTGTCCGACCCAGGTAGGGATCTTCGACCGGAAGGCCGGTGTTTAAGTCGAACTTGTCACGCAGGGTCTGCATCCAGGCACTGACACGTTTGGGCTCGATATCCCATGAGGTCGAGAGGATTAACTGATCAGCCGCGCGGGTCATCGCGACGTAGAGCAGGCGGAGGGATTCCTGATCGTCTTCGAGTTTTTCGAGTTGCTTATAGACATCGAGCAGATGATGAGGAGCACGTTCGCCTCGGATCTCAGGCAGCTTGATCAGCGGACCGAGTAGTGGATGAACGACGGCAGAAGAGGATGATGCTCGATTCTGCCGGTTCATGTCGGAGACGAAAACGATGGGGAACTCAAGTCCCTTTGACTGGTGAATCGTCATGAGCCGAACGAGGTTGCCGGTTTCCGGACTGGTCGTCGCGAGTTCTTCGCGGAACCCTTCTTCCACCGATTCGGATAACCAGGCGACGAACTGAGCCAGGGTTGTTTCCGGACGACTATCGAACTCGCGGGCTTTGTCGAGGAGCTTGTGAAGGTTCGCGAGTTTGCGCGGGCCGAGGAACTCAAGCAGTAAGGCGGCGTCGTAGCCGGTAGCCTCAATGGCGGATTTGAGGAGGCCGGAGATGGGGAGGCGATCTTTTCGCTGGCGGAGATTGGCGAGGGTTTCACGCGCAAAGCGAACTCGCTGAGCCTGATCGGGTGGGAAGGAGGACAGTTCGACGTCGAACAAGGCCAGACCCAGACGCGAACCTGTTCGGGCCAAGGTCAGCAGCGAATCATCGTTGAGATTGAAGAAGGGGGATCGCAGGACGCCGAGGAGGGCCAGATCGTTATGGACGTCTTCGATCGTCGTCAGCAGGTTGACGACGTCGTAGTTTTCCTGCTGGGTGAAGAAGGCCTGACCGCCCACGAGGTAATAATCGATGCCCGCGTCGCGGAGGGCGTGTTCGTAGAGGCCGACGTTGCTCAACGCGGCGAAGAGGATCACGATGTCGCCGGGCTCGACACGCCGCAGCTTGACCTGGCCGGTCGCGCGATCGCGGTGGGGAACGCGGGGCGTCTCGTCGCTGAGGAGCTGGCGAATCCGGGCAGCGATCCACTCCGCTTCCCGCATCCGCCGAGCGGCGGCATCGGGAGTGTCTTCATCGACAGATCCAGTTTCACCTGTCTGAAAGTTGCTGTCGTTGTTGTCTTCACTTCTCGACTCGGTCACAGGCGGCGTGGCGAGCAGGAACTCGATGGCAGGGACGGGCGAATGTTGACGCGGGTCGCCGGGGAGGAGAGGTTCGTAGCCATCGAAGAGGTCGCCGAAGAAGGCGTTGACGAAGTTCAGAATGGCTGGCTGGCTGCGGAAGTTGACGCTGAGAGGTAATCGTCCCGAGCGAGGAATCTCTTCGCGTAGAGAATGGAAAATCGTCGGGTCAGCACGACGAAAGCGATAGATCGACTGCTTGCTGTCGCCAACGAAAAAGAGCTTACCGCTGGCAAGATCGCTGCCACACAGGAAGCGGACAATGTCCATCTGCAGCGGGTCAGTATCCTGGAATTCATCGAGCAGCAGGAAGCGGATATGTCGAGACGCCTGCTGGCGGACTTCTTCATTCTCTGCAAGCAGCCGACGTGTCTCGATGAGGAGATCATCGAAGTCGAGCCCGCCTCGCAGGGCTTTTGCGGACTGATATCCCGCACAGGCTTTCTGATAGACGTTCAGCAGCATCCGCGTCAGACGAGCCGGTTCGAGCAGGTCTTCGTGTGTCAGCTTGGTGATCGCGAGCAGGTCTTTGATCTGCTCTTTGAGCTTGCCGTAAAGCTTTTGAAACTGGACCTGAACTTCGTCGGACGGCCAGGCGAACTTCTTGCTCTTACGTTCCAGGACGAGGAGGTCGAGGACTTCTTCCAGCCAGGATTGAGTGGAACCGACGACAGGAGGCAGACGGTATTCACCATCGATCTTCTGGACAGCAAATCGCGCAAGCAGCGAGGCTTTGCGCTCAGCCATGATCTCGTTGTCGAAGTCGATGGATTCGAGCAGCGAGACAAGACGTTTGGCGTCGGGGCCGTGTCGGAACGACTCGAACATGGCGTCGAAGTATTCCCCCTTGAGGATCTGCAACCAGCGAGAGGCGAGATCGTCAGCGTCAAGGCCATCGAAGTCTTCAAAACGGATGCGGAGCCGCTGATCGACGAGCGTCGTGAGCATCGACTGCAGCGATTCGAGGGAGTAGCGGAGGACGAGGTGGGAGACTTCGGCAGAGTTCGCGATCAACTCATTGTGGACAACATCCTGCACGGCCTTGCGAAGAACCGATTGCTGGATGTCGCCGGTGAGGGTTTCAAACTGGGGATCGAGACCGGCCCGGACAGCGTTACTCCGCAGTAGCCCGCCGGCGAAACTGTGAATCGTCGAGATGCGGGCGGCTTCGAGACCTTTGAGAATGCGATACCAATAGTCTCGCTGGGAGAGGGGAGCCTGTTCGAGTCTCTGCTGGCAGGCGCGCCGGATCCGGTCTCGCATCTCGCGAGCAGCACGGTCGGTGAATGTGATCGCGACGATCTGCGAGAGAGGATCGTGATGGGCGGCAAGTTCAGGATGTTGTTCGGGATCGAGATAGCCGAGGAATCGCTGCGTCAGGACGAAGGTCTTCCCGCAGCCGGCGCCCGCGGAGAGGGCGACGGAGGAGTCTTTGACAGAGAGGGCTCGCGCCTGCTGTTCGGTGTAACGGACGGCGGTCATGTCACCTCCGGATCAGCAGAATCGTTCGACGTGAGATCAGAAATGCTTGCAGGCGCGTTGACGAGCAGACGCTTGTTGAGCGGGATCTCCAGCTGACGGATCTGATTGATGCGACACGTCAGGTGGAACTCACAGTAACTCGTGCACTGCTTGTCCTGGCTGTAGACCGCGAAGTGCCCCAGACGCATGTGATCAACGAGACGAGGCACGAGGTCGTCGATGATCTCGGAGATCAGGTCGATGATTGGTTGATCAAGCTGCAGGAAGCTGGCGTTCTCTTTTCGTGAGCCCGATTTGTACCCGCTGACAAAGCCGTTCTTGTGAACCTCCCAGAACCCGATCTGCCAGGGGATCGCTTCGTCGCCGGTGAGTTTCAGACGAATTACAGCAATCAGGTAAAGCGCCAGCTGCAGGGAACGACCTGTGCGCAGTTCTTTTTCGTTAAACCGTTTGGGATTGCCAGTCTTGTAATCGATGAGCGTGAAGACGCTTTGGGCACCCTGCTGTCCGATGTCGATCCGGTCGATGCGTCCGCGGATCTTGACGAGCTGGTCTTCAGAGCCAACAGTCAACGGCGGGAACGTTTCTTTCTGTTCGGGCAGCAAGGTGTCTTCGATCCCCTTGATTTCGCCGAAGGTCAGTTCAAGCAGGGATCGTTGCGGAGATCGCCCCCACATGCCGGAGAGCTGGCTGCGGTACTCGTCGTGCTGTTCGCCGTAGAAGCCCGCCCACTCAGAAAGGAGTTCCCCTTCGATGCGGTTGAGTGCCGCATGAAGCTCATTGATGCTGACTTCGCGCCCGAGTTCGTCCTTGAGGTGAGATTGAAACGCATCACGGACATCGTCCGCGGTCGCGTTATCCACGAGTGCCAGGTGAAGCTGAGCAAGGCTGTTGTGAACCAGGTTTCCCCGACGTGCTTTATCGGTCCGGACACGCGGATCTTCATGCGGGGTGACGCCCAGGACATACTGCGCGAAGAACTTGAACGGACAGTACGCGTAGCTTTCCAGCAGGGTCGCACTGAACGCCATGTTGGGTGAGAAGCGCTGCGCGAGCCATTGGCGGTTCGCAGGATCTTCAAGCATGCCTTCGTAAACAGTGAGTCCTTCAGTATGGAATCGCGCCTGCGAAGTTTTTGACGATGCGATGATATTGGCGATCGTCGCCGCTTGTTTGTTGTCGGTTGCGAGCGTTCTCAAATGGCCAGGACGTTTTTGCAGGGCTTCATCGACAGCGGCAATGCGTTTCGACGAAACAGAGACTGCCTCGTCGAGCGTGGGGACAGGGTGAAGGCTTCCCGCAGACTGGATACGCAACGCGCTCGAACTAAAGAGGCTTTTGACCTGTTCGAGGTACGGACTCGGAAAGACAGGTTCGCCCTTCTGGTTGGTCATTGCATAGCTGAGTGTCAGTTGTTTTCGCGAGCGAGTGACGACGTGATAGAACATCAATAGCTCGTCTTCGTCGTGCGTGTGTCGAGTGGCGAGTTGCCAGCCGTGATCGCGAAAACGCATTCGCTCTGCTTCGGAGTAGAGGCAGTTTTCGTGATGCCCCAGCGGGAACTGCTTTTCATTGAGTCCCAGGACGAAGAGGTAATCGACATCAAGGTTACGAACCTGCACAGCGGGCAGAATGCGGACTCGTCCATCTTCACGAGACGCTTTGGGCAGCGACAGGAGTTCCAGTGATTCCTGAAGGAAGGCGATGAACTCGGTCAACGACCAGCGTCCCTGGGTGGTCGCATGCCGTTCACGAAACAAAGTCAGGTCGAACAGCTGGGAAAGGACGTAATCCCAGAGTTCTGCCGCTGACAATGGGAATCGCTGGGCAGGAGAAAGACTCTCATACGACTGCGACATCGATGTTCGTGTCGATGCCCTGCTCCAGCCGAGGTGAGAGAAAGTCTTCCGCAGGACTTCGATCCATTGGTTGGAGGAATGCTTCTTCTGAAGTGGTTCACACAGCTTTGCCAATGTTTGCAGGAGTCGCTCGACGTTGAGCAGTTCCCGGAGCGTGAGGGGGAACCGCGTCGAGACTTTGGTTGCCTGGGGATCTTCGCGATGGATCGCTTCCAGCCGCTCGCGGTCTCGCGCCAGCAAATCAAGAATGACGTTTCTATTGCCTGCAATCTGTCGGAATCGAAGATAGGCAATCGCATCTTTCGCGATGCTCTCAGCCATGAGTCCCAGTTTCGGGACGAGCTTGGACCAGTCGAACCAGGTCGAGAGCAGAACGCTTTTGAGTCGCTCGAAACTCCAGTCATCCTCGACAAGTAACAGAAACTGCATCATCTGTTTACAGACGACGACCCGATCGAGCGTCAAAGAAACATCACAGGCCGTCGGAATACCCGCATCGCGGAAGATCTCCTCGGCGAGGAATCCTGAATCGCTCAGATCGCGCGCCGTCACGATGATCTGATCGGGGCGGACTCCACTGACGAGCAGACGCTTGACCTGTTCGGCGACGACCTGGAGTTCGTTCTTCTGACCATAGCAGGCGAGAATCTGGAGACCGCCGGCGTTCTTCGAGACAGTTGTGTCGAAGGGAGATTCAAAGAGGTGAGAGGCAAGATGAGCCGCACCGGGAGTGGGGGATTGATAGAGGCCCGATGTGAGTTTCATCCGGGTTGCGAACTCATCGACTGACAGGGAAAGCAGTTCAATGCCGCCAGCTTCCTGAACATGTTTGGACAACGTCTCGCCGGCTCGTTTCGATTTTGCGAACAGATCGGGTCGAGTTTCATCCTGCGACGGCAGCGTGACGACCATCATCTGCGAACGCTGGGCGAGAGTGACGAGGATTTCATACTGCGTCGGCGTGAAGTCGCTGAAGCCATCGACGATCACCAGGTCGAACTGCGAGAAAGGGCCCGTCGTCAGTTGTTCCAGTTGAGAACGAGCAGACCAGTAACGACCCTCAGCATCGTAAAACCCACGCTCGTTTAGGAAGTCCTGATAGTCTTGATAAAGGCCATGAAGCTCGCGATCTTTATCGGTTGGAAGACGCGTTGCCTTCTTCATCTGGTCCGGCCAGATCTCGTCTTTCTTTAGTTCCGAGATGAAACCGCTGACCAGTGACAGGAAACCCCGCGTCCTGCTGATCGACTGAAAGTACGAGAACTCTTCCCGCGATTGTTTCTCCGCGATGAGCTGTTTGAGAATCAGACGTTTGCGTGGCTCATCGATGGCCCGGACGAAGTCGTCGCCGGTTTGCAGGATCGATTCGCAGAAAAGGTCGAACGTCACAACGCCGGGGTTGATCGCGACGGTGAAGTCGTCGTCGAGCAGTTGTTCCAGAACGAGTGCCCGGCTGCGTTGCGTCGGAGACAGCCAGAGGCAGCGTCCCCGAAGGGGGTTTGAGACGGCTTGCTGGAGGTGACGACGATACAGCGAGCGCAGGCAGGAAGTTTTCCCGGTGTACGGAAGGGACGTCAATAAATACAGCTCTCGACGCATGTCGCGAGGCAGGCAGAGGCCTGCTGCACTCCTTTACTTTTTAAATGATCAAGGCGGACAGGCGACGGAAATTGAAAACACCATCTTTACGCGTCCAAATTGATCTTCTAAGATACCTGATGATCCTGACAAACGCACCCGATCGACCGTAATTTCCCAGCTTGTCAGCTGAGGAGCCTTCGAGTTGATCTTGTGATCGAAACGAAGTCTTTGAAGACAGTCTCGTTTCGAGAATAAAAATTGAATAAACGTCTGTGACATTTGGGAGTGACTCATGCACAACCCGCTACGAATCGATTCATCGAAACGCCTCTCTTCTGGGTGGCGCGACTTATTGGCAATCATGCTGACACTCGCAGTTCTGGGCGGAGCATCGCCAGTCATCATGGCCCAGGAAGCGGATGACTCGGAGATTAAGACGGAAGAAAAAGCGGACCCGAACAAGCCGATGTCCGACTATGAACTGATGCAGGTCTTCGTCGATACCTTCCATCAGGTCGAGCAGAACTATGTCAAAGACGTCGAGCGACGCAAACTGGTCGAAGCCGCTATCCGAGGCATGCTGACCGAACTCGATCCCTATTCGAATTACATCTCCCCAGATGACCTGTCTCGCTTCGACGAAGAGATCAATCAGGAATTCGGCGGGATCGGTATTCAGGTCAACCTGGATCGCGATACCCGTTCGATCATCGTTGTCTCGCCGATTCCTGGCACGCCTGCCTACAACGCAGGAATCCGTGCAGGTGACCGCATTACCCAGATCGCTGGCAAGAAAGTCAGTGACTTCGAAGTTGGTAACGAGCTCGATGCGGCCATTAGCCTGATGCGTGGCAAAGCTGGTGAGCCAATTGAAATCACCTACATTCCATCCGTCTCTGATGCGTCCAGAACGACTGGCGAAAGGCTCAATGACGGCAAGACGACCGAGAAGCCAGATGACGCTGCTCATGACGAAGAAGATCCTGCCACTCCACAGCCGATCTCGGGAGCACAACCCAAAACGGTCACCGTCAAACGTGAAATCATCAACGTCGCAACGATCATGGGCGATCATTACAACAAAGACGATTCCTGGAACTTCTTCGTCGATGAGAGCAAAAAGATCGGTTATATTCGCCTGACTCACTTCACTCAAAAGACGACTCAGGAACTTCGCGATGCTCTCAAGACATTGAAGAAGCAAGGCATGCGGGCTTTGATTCTCGACCTGCGATTCAATCCAGGCGGACTGCTTTCCACCGCGACGGAAGTCTCTGATCTCTTCATCGAGTCAGGCAAGATCGTCAGTACCAAAGGCCGCAATACCAAAGAACGCGTCTGGAATGCCGTGAAACCAGGGACTTACTCAGACTTCCCGATGGCTGTCCTGGTCAACCGATATTCTGCTTCCGCCAGCGAAATCGTTAGTGCCTCTCTGCAGGATCACAAGCGAGCCGTCGTCATCGGTGAGCGGACCTGGGGCAAAGGCAGCGTTCAGAATGTCATCGAAATGGAAAACGGCTCAAGCGCTCTCAAGCTGACAACGGCCAGTTACCACCGTCCCAGTGGCAAGAACATTCACCGCTTCCCCGGCGCTTCGGAAGACGATGAATGGGGCGTCATGCCGGATGACGGATATGTCGTGAAGTTCACTCCCGATCAGATCCGTGATTACATGGAACATCGACGCATCCGCGATATCCTCAATCAGCAGGACCCACCGAAGAGTGAATTCGTCGACACGCAACTCAATAAGGCAATCGAAGAACTGACGGCCAAGCTGGATCAGCCTACTGAGACCAAAGATTCTGCCAAGTCCGACAAATCCGACGAGAAGAAAGAAGAGACCAGCGAAGATAAGAAGAAGGCCGCCATGCTGGAATCATTCCATCCTGCCTTCACGACTGGTTGATTTGACAGCCTGAACTGATTTGCCCAAAGTAGGGACACGCCTGAGTGATTTCAGGCGTGTCCTTTTTTATTTGAGCCGAACTTCCCTGTGTGCCACGGCTGTGTCAGCCGTGCGATCGCGCAATGGACGTCCATTACACGGCTGACACAGCCGTGGCACACGGGCCGACCCGAGATGAGTATCTAATGCAGTATCTACTGGCGATCGAGACATCCTGCGATGAGACCGCAGCGGCAGTGATTGATCGTGATCGCCGCGTCCTGTCGAGTGTCGTGTCGACGCAGACGGCGCTGCATGAGCATTATGGCGGAGTCGTTCCCGAGATCGCTTCGCGGGCACATCTGGAACGAATCCTTCCGGTCATTGACGAAGCGATCAAGCAGGCGGGTTTGACGCTGCAGGACATGTCAGCGATTGCGGTCGCAACGCATCCCGGGCTTTCTGGTTCGCTGCTGATCGGACTCACGGCTGCCAAAACATTGTGTTTAGCGACGGGACTGCCATTGATCGCCGTCGATCATATTCTCGCTCACATCTATGCCTGCCAGATGTCATCAGGACGAGACGTGTATCCCTGCGTCGGATTCGTTGTCAGCGGCGGTCATACCCACCTGTTTGACTGCCCTTCGCCTTTGGATCACAAACTGCTGGGGTGCACAATCGATGACGCAGCCGGGGAAGCGTTTGATAAAGTCGCTCAGATTCTAGGGCTCGGTTATCCTGGTGGCCCTCTCATTCAAAAGGTCGCAGTGCAAGGCAACCCGAAAGCCTGTGCTTTTCCGCGAATCTTCATTCGCGACGAGCGTCTGGACTTCAGCTTCTCAGGATTGAAGACAGCCGTGCTTTATGAATATCAGGGCATTCCTGGTCAGCCGTCCAAAGCCGGTCAAGGTGAACCGCAGCGTATCGCAGATGTTGCGGCCTCGTTCCAGGCAGCGGTGGTCGATATCCTCGTTGCGAAAGCGGATGCGGCGCTGAAGAAAACGGGCTATCGCCGACTTTGCGTGGGAGGTGGCGTCGCTGCGAACGGGCCGTTTCGCGAGGCGCTAGCGCAATTGGCCGCACGTCGCAAGGTCGACGTGATCGTCGCTCCGATGGAGTATTGCACCGACAATGCCGCTATGGGAGCAATCGGCTGGGAACTGTTTGAAGCCGAACGATTTGCTTCCCTTGATACCGATATCACACCGGGCCTCGTTCGGCGATAAGACTGTCCGGAAACCTATTGAGGCTGATTGTTGTTCTGGTTACCGCCCAGAAAAGTAAACGTGAAAACATCACTGACCGTGCTGAAACTGGGAGCCAGATTTAAAGTGACATATCGTCGATCCGCGGACACGGTCGCAGACGCAGCCAGTGAAACGCCCTCACTGAGTGTCGTCACAACAGGTCGATAACCAACGGCTTGCTGACCAACAAATATCGAGCCCGCCCCGGCTGACGGATCTGGTTGGTCAGGTGTGGATGCCAGTTGACGACGGCGACTGCGCAGGAATTCCAGCGTCGAAACGCGAGCTTTTTCGCGTGTTTCCTGCAACGTGGAAGGTTTGATTTCGAGCGTGCGTTCTGCTTTGCGTCGACCCGTTTTCAACTCGAACTCAATCTCGACTTCATCGGATGTCAGATTGATCGGATGCTGCGTGATGACCGGCTTGGATGATTGGGCCTTTTCCGTAATCACGAGCATGGCTTTTTTGCTGACAATATCCCCATAAGCATGACGTATCGTGATTTTGTAGACGCCGTTGAAACCTTTGCCGCAGACGTATTGGTCATAGCCGTTCTTGGGGGCGCCGCCATTGCCATCGTGGACCAGAGTTCCGCCAGCCGGCGTGAGTGGATTCTCAAATGAGCAGACAACACCCGTTGGTTCTTCAACAGCCAGATCGAGGTCACCTGCCCCGCTCCATTCAAGTCGGATATCCAGATCGCGAATTGAGGCTTCTTGCAGACGAGACGTGAGCTCGTTGGCTAGCTGAGTATTGCCGGCTTTCTTGAGGCGACTGATCAGGTCGGTCGTTGTATCAACTGCATCATCATGACGCCGTTGAAAGCCAGTGCTCCAGTCGTAGGTCAGAATTCCTTCGGCCGCCCAGATGATCGCATCCTGGTCTTTCAGATCTTTGGCATGTTTGAGTCCCAGCGCGTAAGGCTCGGGACGACTTGGCGCCAATCGGGAGGCCTGACGGTACATGGAAAGGGCCTGCACTTTGGCACCAAAGCGTGTCAGATAGGCAGCAGAAACAAGCAGGTTTGGAACGTCGAGAGGTCGGAAGTCGTTGTTCGAAAGCAGAACGCGTTCGACTTCTTCCTTGGGATAATGCTCGATCTCCATCGTCAAGGCAAGTACCTGATACATCCAGGGCTGAGGTCGTCCTGCAATGAGGCAAGCCTGAATAATGCCAATCACATCTTTGAACTGACGTGACTCGTGCTTCTCGAAGACGAGAGTCTGGATATCCGGATCACTCAACTCATGCTGTTTAAGAAAGGTACTCCAGTCAGTCGGAACAGGTGTCTTCTCAGGTTGCTGATAACTGGCAAGTTGGATGACAGAATCATTTTGGCTGGCTGTTTCTGGCAATGAAAAAAGCTCGTGGGTTGTCGTCAGTACAACACCACGAGCAATGAGATTGAGGGAATCAGCTTCGCTGACTTCTCTGTTTTCGCTAAGTTTCGATGGGACTACAGTTTTTTTTTCCCGTCATCAGCGGCAGCGTCAGGAATGGAGAAGAATCCACCACCTCCGCCGAAGCCACCCATGCCGCCACCCATACCACCGCCCATGCCTCCCATACCACCACCCATACCGCCCATGCCGCCACCCATTCCGCCGCCCATACCACCCATCATACCGCCGCCCATTCCGCCACCCTGGATTTGAAGTGGAATGACGAGGTCGGCCACTGGATAGACGCGAGTCGTGCTCTTTTCATCGGCAGCAGTTTGGGTCGTGATCTTCATGACTTCGTCTTCGACGACCCATGTCAGGCCGAGTTTTTCGAGCATGATTTTCATGGCACTACGCAGCGAGACGCCTGACAGGACGAGGTTGATCGGCTCGTCGGAAGGAATACCTTCTTCAGACAGGGCGTTGTCTTCGATGATGATCGTGATGCGGTGCAGCTGAGCCAGATAGTCGATCGCGTCTTTCAGAGGCGTATCGACGAACTCGATCGAGGTGTTATCTTTCAGAGCGTTCATGATCCGCTCTTCGTTCACACTATTGCGACGCAGGTCGGGAGAAACCCACTTCTGACGTTCCTGGGTGATCTTGTTCCAGACTTCAACTGGTGGATAAACGATTGGTGGTTCATCTGGAAATGGAACGTGTGACAGTTCAACCTGAGTCAAAGTCGCCAGGTATTTGTCAGCTCGCAGAGACCGCAGATAGAAGGCTTCAGCCAGTCGACCAGCCGCTTCAGCACCGAACAACGCCGCAGTGGCTGGACCGTTTCCTGGTTCGGTTCGAACTGCCACGCGTGAAACCTGCTCTGCTTCTTCAAAGGCTTCATCGCGACCGCGGAAACCTTCGAGCATCAGGGCGCGGACTTTATCAATCAGTTGTTCCAGTCGTTCGTCACGGAAAGCGATTTCATCAACAATCCGCTGAGTGGCTTCCAACTCAGCACGTTTACGCTCGGATTGAATACGGTCTGATTCGATCTGTCGGCTGCGAACTGACAGCGAGCCAATCGCGAAGTTGAGCTCACGGATGAGTTCACCTTTCACCGTTGGATCGATCAGATCCGTGGCGTTGACACTCGCCAGGGTGCGTTTGAGCAGATTGATGCTGTCTTCCGGTTCGGTCTGGCCGATTTGGCTGGCCAGTTCGATATCGTTGCTGACTTCCAGTCGAAGTTTCTCGTTGGCTGCTTTTTGCAAAGCCTGAAACTGGCGAATTTCGTTTCCAGAATCGGCTGTTGGAGGACCCGAGCGGTCTTCAACCGACTGTGGAGTGAATTCGTCCTGCATGCTGACGGTCTTGATATAGTTCTGGAATCCAGCCTTGGTCGAGCTCAGCATCTCGTCGCCAGCCAAAGGCAGAGAGAGTCCGTTATTGCCTTGAGAGGCGTTCCAGACCAGTTCCAGATAGGCATTGTCAGCAGAAGGAGCAGTCGTGCCATCAATTGTTTCTTTGACCTGCCCGTTCTGAGACGAGAGAGTCAACGCGACAGGTTTAACTGACGTCGCATTTTGTTTGACAAGATAGAAGCTCGAACGGTCTTTTCGCAGAGGCAGCGCGATCGTCGGAAGCGTTTCTGCTCCTTCGACAGTCAGCTGTGATGGATAAGCAACGGGGCCTTGAACGGCTTTCGTCACGCGTTCTGCAACGTATTCAGCAGCAAATTGTTCCTGCTGGACCTGATGGAATCCGCCTGTCTGGTAAGCAAGAACTCCCAGGAGTTGTAAGTCGAGTTGAGAACCGACAGCGACCGTGTGAATCGGTGTTTGAGAATCACGGTAAGACTGGCAGAGAGTTGCCATGTCTTCTGCAGTGATCAGGTTCGCGGTGCACATCCCGTCGCCGATCAGCAGGACACCAGCCTGATTCGCGGCGGCAACCTTGTGTGCTTCTTTCAAAGCAGCCAGCAGGTTCGTCGTCCCGGCTGGGAACCGCGCTGACAGACGGCTCATTGCATCGGAGCGGTTTTGCTCATTGTTCGCCAGAAGATCCGGGCTGGTCTTCAGGATCGTGTTATCGATCGCCCAGATGCTGAAGTTCACATCGGCTGGCAGGCTTGCCAGGACGTTTTGAACGATCCCGAAAGCATCTTCGCGATGCTTGCCAAGCTGGCTGGCTGAGGTATCGACGAGAATGAGCAGATTCTTCGTCGTCGCTTTTGTCTGATAATCAGCGGGCAGTGAGACACCAACCGCGCTGTAGAGAGTACCGTCAGTCTGATAGCTTTCCGTCAAACCTGCGGAAACTGCACCTGTGCAGCTTGCCGACAACGCTACTACAGCACTGAACACCGACTTTTTCATCGAAGAGACCATTTTCAGGTGGCTCCCTCTCATGCGGATTGATCAGAAGACGTTCGTCACGGAAAAACCCGGCCGAACGATAATCGATTGGATTGTGAGACGGGTGGGCGTTTTCCACCACCGCGCCAGATGGGAATTTTAGTCTCGAACACGTCGGCTATAAACCTTCGATTCGAGCAGCAGGCCTCCCATTCTACCTCCTCATTCGGTTCACCTAGAAGTAAATTCGCTGGGAAAATAGGTGGAAGCGGAAATTTGGCAGGATTTCCTGCGCCTGATTGTTACGTTGCGAACGCACGTCAGGGTTAACGGATTCCACCCGTAGCGATTGTTCCGAGTGTGACTATTTTGGGGAGCAATCAGTCCGCTTTCAAGCGGGCTGTGAGAAGCTTCTTGCGATTGGCATAAGCGGTTTTCAGGTCCGTAATTGGCATGATGCGGACCAGCTGATTCTTGTAGGTCAGACGTCCTTCGGCATCGAAGGCGATGAAATCAGCGACTTCCGGGATGGCATCACCCGCGTAAAGAGCAGCATAGGTCTCAGGGTCAACCCCCTGGCCTGCTTCCAGTTGAGCCAGAGGATTCCCGCCACCTGACAGGACGATGAAGGAATTCAGAGACTTCGTGGCGGGCTCGTACTTGCCTTCGATCCGCAAAGATTCCATCGCGGTCTGCAGGCCTTCGTTGGCGGTACGGATCTGCTTAATCGTGTCATTGCTGATTTCGAATGTCTCGAAACCCTTATTTTCCTCTTCAAACTGAGCATAGCCGGTATTAACCAGTGTCGGCATCACGGAATCGGTCGAACGGCTGACTGACAGTTGACCTGCAACGAAAGCCGAAACGACAGCAAGAGCGATCAGAGGCGTTTTCATGACGAGTGGAACTCCGTAAAGCGGCATGCCGATGGTCGGGAAAGTCGGAACCAAGATCTGACGAGCAACCGCGCAGATCCTCCGATCGAAGTCTCTCTATGTTGACACGACACAATCGTCTGGACAAGAGAGCATTTTTCAGCAGCCCGTTCACGAGGAACTTTGATCCCAAGTCGTTCAGTTTATGACGTTTGGGACCGGTCTACTCACCCGTTTCGTTAGATGATGACCCGGTCAATGTAGGCCAACACGGCTGAAACGAGTTCCGGCATCGCCACCAGATCGTGGTTTTTGCAGGCTTGTTCCAGGCGGGACGCAATCGGCGTCAGTCCGGAAAAGCCATAGCCGCCCCCTGCTCCTTTGAGCTGGTGGGCGAGAGTCTTGAGCTGTTCGAAGTTGCCGTTCTGGAAGGCGCTCGCCATCTCGATCCGACGTTCCTGAAGCGATTCATAGAACATTTCGAGGAGTTCCAGGAAGTCTGGATCATCTGCAAATTCAGAACGAATCGCTGGACCTTTGGGCGAAGTTGTGGTTGCAAGAGCCATGAACAGGTGCACCTGATTGATGTGAAAAAGAAACAGAGCGTTCTCAAACCTATAAGTCTTATTTCGGGACGGAATTGTCGTTGTCCGAAATCAAGGCGGGTCGTCACTTCGATTTCCGGCAAATTTGAAGTCTGTAGGGGTTGTAACGACTTTCTAAGACTGTCGTGACGGCTGCCGTGTGCGAATTGGTCACAGGTGCCTGCAGGATAAAGCCTTAAGGCGTGAGAGGGCCATCGCTCTTGACGGTGGAGGCTGCTTTTCAGTAAACACTGTCTGCGGGGCCACTTTCATGATGAACGTCGTCACCGCTGCCTGATGTACACGCCGCAGCTCTCGGTTACGGACGACCATGAAGCTCATACAACGAGTATTGCTCGGAGAGATGATTCGCATCTTCTTCTCCATTCTCACCGGCGTGACGGTTATTCTTGTCTTTATCGGCGTGTTCCGCGAAGCGAGCGAACACGGGCTAGGGCCTGAGCAGATCCTTGCAATCCTGCCGTTTATCGTCCCCAGCCTGCTGCCTTTCACGATCCCTGCCACGATGCTGTTGACGGTCTGCGTTGTCTATGGACGCATGTCGGGCGATCAGGAAATTACGGCCTGTAAGTCAGCCGGGATCAACGTGATGGCTCTCATCTGGCCAAGTCTTGCCATGGGCGCTGTGTTGAGTGTGAGTTCCTTTTTCCTGACCGACCAGGCGATCCCGTGGGCGATGTCGCGGATTCAGTGGATCGTTGTGCATTCGATGGAAGAGATTTTCTTTGACCGTCTGAAATCTCAACACCAGTTTATTGAACGCAAGCAGGGCATCATCATATCCACGATGGATGTCGATAATCGCACGCTGATCAAGCCTACCATTACCTATAAGCCAGGAAAAGAAGGGACGCCGCTGCGACTGCAGGCGGAACGGATCGGCCTTGAATTTGACATCGAGAAAAGCCTCGTTCACGTACGGGTCATCGGCGGCTACTATGAAAAGCCCGGCGAGCAAAAGGGCTTTATTGATGATCAGCAATTTACATTTCCGCTTCCGAAAATGCTCAAGCCGCTCAAGGCCCAGAACCTGCCCGTTAATGAGATCCGCGGCGAAATCATTGCCATGGAAAGGCAGCGAAACTTCAATGATCGCTTTGCTCAACTCGAAGCCGCATCAACGATGATGCTCGGCGAGTTCGATCGGTATGCTTCGACAGAATTCAATCGCATGTATTACGACAACGAGGATAACACGCGCAAGATCGACCGAATGTATACCGAGATCCATAGTCGGTATGCCCTCGCCGGAAGCTGCCTGTGCTTCGTTTTGATTGGCAGCCCGTTCTCGATTCTCCAGGGGAAAAAGCAGTTTCTGACGAGCTTCATTCTCTGTTTTGTACCGATCATTCTCGTGTATTATCCGATCATCATGCTGCTGATGAACCAGTCGAAAAACGGCACGATCGACCCCAGTTATGGGATGTGGATTGCGAATATCCTGATGGTTGGCCTGGGGATCTATCTGATCCGCAAGGTTCTGAAACACTGACTTCTATTGCCCTGATTGTGATTTCGATATGACTGTGTCTGCACCAATCACTGCTTCCTGGAATGGCCAGATCATGCCGCTGGACGATGTCCGCGTCCCGGCTCTTGATCGAGGTTTTCTGTTTGGTGATGCGCTGTATGAAGTGCTCCGCGTCAAGAATGGACGTCCGATCTTCTGGGACGAGCATCGAGAGCGTCTGCAATCAGGACTCGATGCGGTCCAGATGAGAGTCGACATGCCGGAGATTGAACGCCAGATGCACAAGCTCTGTGCAGCCAGCGTGAACAAGACCGGGATGATCTACCTGCACATCACCCGCGGCGTCGGGCCACGCAGACATGCGTTCGCGATCGATGCCACGCCCAACGTCTTGATCTTCATTCAGCCGCTGGATGCCGAGGATATTCGTCGAAAACAGCAGAACGGCGTGAGCGTTATTCTGCAGCCGGATTTGCGTTGGAAGCGTCCGGATATCAAGTCATCGAATCTGCTGCCGAACTGTCTGGCGGTCAATGAATCGGTACGTGCCCAGGCCAGTGAAGCGATTCTGGTCAGCGAGCGTGGTCAACTCACGGAAGGGGCCTGCTCGAATCTGTTTCTTGTCATCGACGAGCAGATCGTCACCCCACCTCTGGAACAACGGATTCTTGGTGGCGTCACGCGTCTGAAACTGATCGAGATGGCCAAGCGGCAAGGCTATGATGTCATCGAGCGGACGATTGATCAGATGGAGATCTTCACGGCCGATGAGGTGTTTCTGACGAGTACATCGATTGATGTCATGCCCGTTGTGAAGATTCACGAGCAGCTTGTGAATGGCGGGCATCCAGGGAACATGACGAAGACACTTGGGAAGTTGTTCGCCGGTATGATGGAGAGTGTGACGGGGTTAAGTAAGGCAGCGTAAAATTGGGTAGCGGAGGTTGTCCCAACCTCCGCTGGTTCGCTTCGAACCCGAAAGAAACACGGTCACCGCGCAGTTGACCGAGAATTGAAGTAATACATCAAATCCGCGATCAGCGTGTTTCTTGCGGCTTCGCCGTCCGGGTTGAGACAACCCGGACTACCCAGACGTATTTTTGACCTGGTTGAGACCTACTGGCGTTTGAGGGTCATCAGGTACTCGACGATGTCGACGAGTTCCTTTTCCGACAGCAGCTTTTGCAGGTCGGCAGGCATCATCGAGATGTCCTGCTTCTCTTTGAAGTCGATCTTGTTGACGGGGATCGTTCTCAAGAGGCCTTCGGCGTTTTTGAGTGTGACTTCTTCCGCGGTCTCACTCACGAGCAGGCCGACTTCCTGGACTCCATCGGTCGTGAGGATGTTGTACGACTCGAAGCCGTGGCTGATGCCTGCAGAGGGGTAGAGAATCGATTCATACATCGACTCGCGGCTCAGCTTGCTTCCGATCTCGGTCAGGTTCGGGCCGACTTCACGTCCCATGGTCTGGGCGATGTGACACTTCCCGCAGGTTCCGGTCGTGTGATAGAGCAACTTGCCGGCGGCGACGTCGCCACGTTTTTTGGCGAGTTCTGAAACGGGCGGAAGTGGCTTGGCGTCTTTGGATGGCGGGAGTGGATACCGCTGGGCTGCGAACGATTTGATCGCCTTATCATTCGAAGCATGCAGCAACGGGGCGATGGCTTGTGAGTAACTGTCATCGAGGATGCCTTCTTCGACCCAGGCCATGAGTTGCTTGCGTCCGCCGTCGAAGCCGCCGATGGCTCGGAGGGCTTCCCGCTTGAGGTTTGCGTTCTTGCAGTCTGGATTCGTGATGATGGCCTTGGAGACCGCGATCATCTTGGGATTGCGCGCCTGAGCGAATGCCTGCAGAAGTTTGTGGGCGTTCTCTGCGGCGGCAGCATCGGTGGAACTGGCGACTTCGATGGTCGACTTCGCGAGTGATTCCGGCTTCTCGGAATCCAGCAGATAGCCCGCCATGTCGGCAGCGAGTTGCGAGCCTGCATGGCTTGGCAGCTTCGCGAGGATGGCGGCATCCATCTGTTTGAGTTTCAGAGCTTTGATGACTCGAAACCAAGCATCATCGCTGGTGATTTTCGCCAGCTTCTCGGTGACGGCTTTCTCGTACGCGGGCTGCTGGTCGAGCTGGAAGTTCTTGAGACGTCTGACGGACTCCAGGAGGATCAATGTGTCGCGTTCCGGATCGCTGGTCGATGTTTCGAAGGCGAGTTTCGCGAGGGCATCTTGAGAGGCGGTGAGGTCGACGAAGTCCATGCTGCGGAAGTAACGCGGGAGATCGGCTGTGGGGACAGTGGAGTCTTTGATGATCTCAATGAGAAGACCAGGAGTCTGGGTGCCGCGGGAACGCCAGATGATGTCGCGTTGCTCGGGAGAAAATGAGGCGTTGTCTTCGTCTTTTGGTAAGTAGCTGACTAATACCTCATCCCAGATACCATCGCCAGCGAGCCCAATTGCCTCAAGCAGCCAGCGGTCACTGGAGTCGTAATTCTTAAGCCCTCTCATGACCATTCTTGATGCCTCCTCTGAGGGCATTAAACCTGATTCGCGCAACACACGCAGCGAGATCATCACTTCACGCAGTACGTTGGGTTCCTCGAGCAATTCGCGAACAAATGGTGGCATCATGGCTTTATTCTCTTTGACTTTGTGTTCGGTCATCAGTCTGCGACCGAGGCGAAGGTTCGTCATGAGCAGGTCGAGGTCCCCATCGGGGGTCAGTTTGGCGAGTTCCTCTTTCTTCCATTGATGCAGGTCGCTTTCCGGGTCAAATGGAAGACATCGGCCGATGGTCCAGATCAACTGAGCTTTTTGAGCTGGATTGAGATCAGAATCAACGGCCGCTTCTAAAGCGTCGCTGGCGTTTTCGGCATGTCTACTTAACGTCTGCCAACCGAGATATCGAGATGATGCATTCGGACTTAGAAGGGCTGTCACTGCTTCTTCTGCGGAGTCGACTTTCACTAATTGAGGCTTGTACTGATGCCCCTTCGGTGCGAGTCTGAAAATCCGACCCTTATCGATATCGACCATGCGGTGCCCGCCGACGCCGCCGTCGTACCAGTCGGAGATGAAGAGGGATCCATCGGGGGCGGTGCAGACGTCGTCCGGGCGGAACCATTGGTCTCGTTTGCCTTCGACGAGGACTTCCTGCATGGCTTTGTACCCTGCCCCATCCGGTTCAGGACGATAGACGCGGACGACGTTCGGACCCGGGTCGCAGTGAATGAGTTGGCCTTTGTATTTCTCGCCCAGCAGGTCGCCCGAATACCAGATCATTCCGCAGGGAGAGCCGGCGCCAGTGATGAGCATATTTGGAACGACGCCGGGGTCGTTCTGGTGCCAGTGACGGTCGGGAATCTCGTGTTCGAGATTGGTTCGATCTGCCCGCCAGCCTTCTTTGGTCATTTCGTCATTAAAGCCGTAATTGCCGTACTCCATGACGAAGTTGATGCGGGTGGCTTTGTTGCCGTCGTCGTCGTTGTCGGACTGCCAGATATTGCCAAAGGGATCGACGCAGAGTTCCCAGGGATTGCGGAAATTCCATGCGAGTGTTTCGACGTTGCTGCCGTCGAGGTCGCAGCGGAAGATCATCCCTTGTTGATAAGGGCCTGAGCCAGATTTAACTTCGCGTCCACTGCGGTCGATGACGAGCTTGCCGTTCTTATCGAGCAGCTGTCTGCATTCGTTGCCGAAGTTGAAATACAGTTTGCCGTCTGGTCCGAAGATGACGGTGTGGAAGCCGTGGTCGTGCTGGTCTTTGCCGCCGTCGGAAAAGAGGACGGAGTGGCGGTCTGCTTTCAGGTCGTTGTTGTCGTCGTAGAACTCGAGGATGGTTCGTGGCGTCGAGACGAGAACACGGTTGCCGAGGACCAGGATGCCGTGAGGGGAATCGATATCTTTGCCCTGGTAGAAGACAGTCGTCTTGTCGGCTTTGCCATCGTGATCGGTGTCTTCGAGGATGAGGATGCGGTCCCCTTCTTCACGTGGCTTGAAATCGCCGTTGCGGAAGTGACGGTAGTTGACGATCTCGCCGACCCACACCCGTCCGCTGGCATCGACTTCGATGGTCGACGGGTTGCTGATCATCGGCTCGCTGGCAAAAAGTGTCAGTTCGAGGTTGGGATCCTGGACGTCCAACTGTCGGACGGCATCTTTCGCGTCACGAGAATTTTTGGGTTCTTGTGCTGACAGCAAATCGGCTGAGAGGGTCATCGTCACGAGCGATAAAACGTGAGCAGCAAGCGCAAAGCGGGACGGGTTCATCGGGCTGTCCTTCGTGGAGGTGATCTGATGACGCGTAGCGAAAGCGATTTCAAGCATTCCTGCCGAGCATGGCAAGCAGCGATCCTGCGGATCGCGAGTTTTCCCGGAGAATTGAGGATTCTTGCCGGGAAAGACTCGCTGGTTCGCAAGCAGGATTGTCAAAGAGAGGAGACTGGAACGCAGAGGGAACAGTGTGATGCAGAGATCGCGGAGAAGATCAAAGTTGAAACTTCGCCTGCGTCACCACTGCTCACCACCGTCTGCTCCGCGTTCCCATTTTGGGTTCGCGTGATCAGCGGACGGTGATCACAATTTCCATTACTGCTTCTTGGCGAGTTCTTTGGTGAGGACTTCGGTCACGTCTTTGTTGTCTGGTTTGACGCGGGCGCCAATACGGGCGACGACGTCCCCGTTACGACCGATGACGAACTTCTCGAAGTTCCATTTGACGGGGCCTGGTTGAATGCCGTTGCCGCTGTAGCTGGTCAGGTACTTGTAGAACGGGTGTGCGTTCGGGCCGTTGACATCGACCTTCTCGAACATCGGGAACTTCACGCCGTAGGTGGCTTCGCAGAATTCGCCGATGTCTTTGGCAGACCCTGGCTCCTGGCCGCCGAACTGGTTACATGGGAAGCCGAGGACGACGAGGCCGTCTGTTTTGTGCTTGTCGTAAAGTTCCTGGAGACCTGCGTATTGTGGGGTATTGCCACACTTGCTGGCGACGTTGACGATGAGGATGACTTTGCCGGCATACTGGCTGAGATCAGCGTCTTCGCCCGTCAGCGTTTTGACTTTGAAGTTGAGGGCTTGTGGTGGTTCAGCGTGGGCTGATGACATGGTGAGTCCTTGAACCAGGGTGAAGGTTCCGAGCAGCAGGGTGAGAAAACTCAGCTTCATGAGGCGCTCCTGAAATCGTTTGGCGGGAGTATCGTCCGACGAGACATTACGAGGGACGAGAGATTATAGGCGGGAGGCGAGCGGAAGAACGGGGCATTCATGGGAATTCAGAATTGCCATGACGTCCTTTTGTCTCTGACGAATCAACTATGATTGATGTGCAGAAAGAATGCTATCTTTACGGCGGAGAATTTTGTCAAATATCAATGCGGTGTCCATTGTTCTGGTCGTCAAGGCGTGAATTGAATGTTTGACTGGCATGATTTGCGTCTGAGAGTTTTATGCATCGTATGCGTCATGAGTCTATCGACTTCGCGCCCTGGTTGTGCTGCGCCTCCTGCGGGAGTGGAGAACGCCATTCGCAGAGGAGTCGATTTTCTAAGCAATCATACGATCCCGCCGTATGAAGCAGGGCTGGTCGCGTATGCGATCATCAAGGGAACCCATCAGACTGACAGTCCGGCGGTCAAAGCCAATCTTGAGAAAGTACTCAACAAGTTTTCGGAAACTGAATACAACCCCATTCATCATCATTACTACGAAGCAGCGATCGATGCGATGGCGCTCGAGGCGGCTGATCCCGTCTTTTATCAACCTCAACTGCAGTTGATTGCTGATTTCATCATCAAGGGGCAGCTACAAAGTGGTGGGTGGTATTATCCCAATCAGAATGGTCCGGGCGGTGATACCAGCATCACTCAATATGCGTTACTCGGCTTGTGGGCCACGATGAGAGCTGGCGTACAGGTCCCTGCGAGTGTCTGGGATCGCGCTGGACGTTGGCATCTGGCAAGTCAACGTCCCGATGGATCGCATGAGTATCATCCAACGAAAAATGGAGCGTCGACGCTTTCCATGACCGCCGCCGGTTGTGGATCACTGGCATTGATTAATCGACTACTGTTCGGAGAATCGGGCATTGCCGGTCGAAAGAATGAGCAGAAGAAATTTGGCATTCTCAAACAGGTCAATCTTGATCGGCCCGATGCTCCAGCACCCGAATTGAATGGTCCTGTTTCCATCAATTCCAGTCAGTTAACAGAAGCAGCCAAGCGTGCCTTCACTTGGATCAGCCCGAGGCATTCTTATTTACCCAACGGAAACGTTCAACAATGGCAGTTTTACTACACGTACACCGTCGAGCGTTTTTGTTCGCTGAATGAAATTCAAGAGATCAATGGGATCGACTGGTATCAGGACGGCGCGAGTACGCTTGTCAAAATTCAAAATGTAGACGGCAGCTGGTATCACTCTGAAGCCATTTATGATACGTGTTTCAGCATCCTTTTTCTCAGTCAGGCGACAGGGCAGATTCTCGGCTTCGATCGCGCAGAAAAGATGATTGGTGGTGGAATGTTGATTGGCGGTCGGGGACTGCCGGATGATCTGGCGGGGGTCGTTCTCGAGAACGGGACAGTTAAGAATGACAATCCTGCCGAAGGCATGGACGCGATCATGAAGAAGCTTTCCACCATGAATCTGGAAGTTCTCGAAGGAGATGACAAGCAACTCGACATCCCTGCCCTGTTAAAAGACCCCATGGGCTTAATGGCGAATAAGCCGATCTTTTATCAGCTCCTGGAAAACAAGGACCCGCAGATCCGGATGCAGGTCGTGACGAGTCTGATTTCAGCAGATCGCATCGAAGCCTGTGGACCACTCATCGAGAAGCTCAGAGACGAGAACTGGGGGATCGTCGCGGAAGCAAACCGTGGCTTAAAGCTGATTAGTCGCAAGCCGTTTGGAGTTGGCGGGAAGAGTGATCCATCGGGGTACTTGCCGGACGGCGTCACAGAAGAAACCGCGACAGCAGAGCAGAGAGAAGCAGCAAAAGAGCGGTTTCACGTCGTTGTGATCAACAAGTGGGCTGAGTGGTACCAGAAGGCATCAGCAAGGTAATCATACTTCACGTGTGCCACGGCTGTGTCAGCCGTGAAGAGGGGAAATAGTTTCTGGCGTCGACTTGGAATTGGGGGCGAACGCTTGCCTATCGCCCACCCTCATCCGTCGTCGAAGCGCCGACACCTTCTCCCCTCAAGGGAGAAGGGGCGGAATACGGCTTCACTTTGGGGAATCAATCTGGAAATGCTTACTGTACTTCGGCGACGATGATTGTGACATCGTCGGAATAGTTTCGGGAGCCGACGAAATCTTTGAGCGATGCGGTCAGCGTATCGAGTGTTTCTTGTGCGCCGCGGACTTTGCAGTCGGTGATCGTCTTGTCGAGGCGAGGGACGCCGAAGAGTTCGTCGAGATCATTGTGGGCTTCGATCAGGCCGTCGGTGTAAAAGATCAGACGGTCTCTGGTCTGCAGGTAGATACTGGCTTCGTCGTAGGTGATCGAGTCTGTGATGCCCATCGGCAGGCGACCGGCTCGGTCGAGCGAAAAGACTTCGTTCGTCGAACAGCGTTTGACGCGTGGCGGGTTATGTCCTGCAGAAGCATACGTCAGCTTACGATTCGATGGATCGTAGACGCCGTAGAAGGCGGTCACGAAGGCACCGGAACGAAGTGTGTAATGCTTCGTCAGGTGACGATTGAGATAGTTCATGAACGCAGCAGGAGAATCCATCCCTTCGCCATCATGATCCCAGGTGTGGGCGATGCTATGCGTCATCGCCATGACGACAGCTGCGGGCGTGCCGTGGCCGCTGACGTCCGCGATCAGAATGCCCCATTTGCCATCAGGCAGCGGGAAGAAGTCGTAATAATCACCGCCGGCTTTTTGCGACGACTGGTAATAAGCGGCCAGCGACATCTTGGGGATTTCGGGCAGCTTTTGCGGCAGCAGGTCGCGCTGGATTTCGCCGACGACTTCCATCTCGCGCTGCAGCATATAGTTCATTTGCTCGAGCTGTTCAGCCATGACGAGATTCTGTGTCGCACGTCCGAACAAGTTCGAAATCCAGACGACTTCCGGGAGATCTTCGACCGAGAATCCATTCTCGACCTGGCGCATCGCGATCACCATATTCAGGGCTTCTCCGCCGTCGAATAATGGAACGGCTCTGAGTGATTTTTGATTCTCCATGTACGAGCCCGCCGGGTCATCGTCGTCAACTTCCAGCTGATCGATGACGTGGGGCTGATTGCTGTAGATCAGTTCAGACAGCAAACCGCCCGACATCAAAGGGAGCTGTTCCGGATTTCTCCAGGGATTCACCTGCTTCTGCCAGCCGGTAAAGCGGGTGATGCGGTAGTTGGGATAAGTCAACCCGCGTCGACTCAACGAGATGACGCCATCAGAAGGAAACAGCTTGCGCATACGGGCGCCATACGAGCGGACCATCTCCTCCGGGTTGGTCTGCTGGCTCATTTCCCGCATCGTATCGACGACCGTATCGAGACGTTCTTTGAGTGTTCCTGCGATGTGCCTGGTGAAGCGCAGTTTGGGCGCGGGAGCTAAGATGTTTCGACGCTCGTCAATGCTCTCGTAGAGACTCATACTGCTTTTCCTGTATCCCGCCAGATGGAAAGTCTGGGTTAAAAGTCGACACATCAGCGAGTCGGAGGTTCTCAGGAAGGTCTGAGTTGATCAATTGGGGGGAGTATTCGCTGCAGGTGTGTCGTTGGCAAGGGGGAGTTCATAACACGCCATTTCATGATGATCACGAACAAAAGCCCGATTCCCGACCAGAGCCGGGGGATTCCACACCTTGACCGAGTCAGAAAGGACCTGCAGGCTCGCCAGTTCCTGCCAGCTGTCGGGGGTCGCCTCAACCAGGACCATTTGCCCCTTCTCCGTCAGGATAAACAATTTATCGTGAGAAAGAAGAAGCTGACCGTGGCCGTAGCGTCCTTTTTTCCATTTGACGTCATTTTTGACGGGATCAAGCGCCATCAGAATGCCTTCGTCCAGGCCGTAGGCAATTCCATTATAAAGAACTGGGCTGGTGAACTTGCAGCGCATCGAGCGGGGGGATGTCCAGGCCTGGGTGGCATTGAACTTTTCGCCGTCCGCGGAGACTTTGACGACGGCAGCTCCATGATTGTAGCTGGCTGTGATGAAGATCTGATCGTCCGGGAGAACCAGCGGCTGGGCGACGTTGACGCCGGCGTCATTCTTGAACGGGTAGAACCAGAGGGTCTTGCCGGATTCAATGTCGTAACCACCCAGTCCTGCTCCGTCGAAATGCAGGATCTGTTCTTTGCCGCCCAGCGTCGCCAGTCGAGGGGAACTGTACCCGCATAGGTTTTCTGCATGGGAACCGCGTGACAGCCCTGCCCCTTCCCAAATCATGCGGCCTGTTTCTCGGTCATATGCGACGAGACCTTGTCCGATTTCTGAACCTGCGTTGTAGATGACATGATTACCCAACAGCAGCGGGCTGGAACTCATGGCCCAGGTGACGTTGGGCAGCTGGTATTCCTTGAGCAGATTGTGATGCCAGAGAACTTTGCCGTCGAACAGATCCAGGCAGTAGGCATCCCCTTCGCCGCCGAGGGTGTAAACACGTCCTTTTTCGTCGACGACGGGGGTCGAACGAGGGCCGAGCCCGCCCATGGCTTCGTAGAAACGAGCCTGGTAAAGGTGTTCCCATAGGGAGGCGCCGGTGTTCGCGTCGTAACAGGCGATCGCTTCCTGATCGCCACGTTGTTCGATCGTCAACAGGCGATCGCCGACAACCGCCATGGACGAATAGCCTTCGCCGACGGGAATCCGCCACTTCTCGACCGGCGGCTTGGTTGTCCAGTCTGTCGCGAGGACAGGGCCATCAATGATGCCTTCACGGTTGTGACCGCGGAAGTCGGCCATGTCTTGGGTGCCTATATGAAAGGCTTCATGGAAGGCAGCACGAGACTCTTCGTTGGCTGCGACGGGGAGAGCCGTCCCGCCCTGCTCTTCGCGGTGTTTAGCGATGCGGTCCTCGACCGTCGGCTCCCAGCGGTAGTGGAACGTCATCAGCATATCGCCATCGAACTCCACTTCGCGAACAGCGGCAATGGCACCGCCGACGAGCGTGAACAGCATCAGTCCTGCGATCACGATGCCGCGTCGCCCCCAGCCTGAAAGAAACGCCATCCAGATCGCCAGCAAAATAGGGGTCAACGCGATCAGGGCATGCTGGATCGTATTGGGCAGCGAATTCCCCATCGGAGAATACTCCCAGAACTCCACAGCGACGTAGATGCCAATGACGAAGACCGCCGACCCGATCAGGAACCAGAGATTGCGAATGAACGGAGCCTTTTTCGGACTGGTCACGGGAACTTCTGGCTTCGTTCCGTCACTGCCAATGCTGGACATGGTCGATGCTTTCAAGTCGAGGGATCGACAATTGGTGAATGAATCGGTCGTTCCGTTTCGGAAGAAATACTCTGCGAACCGGAGTGGTGTTGGAAATTTAATAAGACTATTTGACAAAATTCGTCATAATGTCAGAACCAGGGGCAGAAGTCCACTACAAATATCATACAAGAATCGGATTCTCACGGACATCTGTTCCGCGATTTGGCCGCCAACTCAATGCAGCAACCTGAAACGAGGGATGCATCAGGGCTTTTTTGAAAATCGATCTCAACGAATAAAGACTTCGGAATTCGTCCCGGCTTTCGCTACGTTGCACTGGTTTCATCCGTTATCATCAGGATTCCATCTCAATGCCAGATTGCCCCTGACGGAGTACGCAACATCGTGCCACAAGACACCAACGAAGGCTACTGGGTCGGCTTCGACCTCGGCGGGACCAAACAGCTTGCAGCTGTCTACAATGGCGACTACGAATGCCTGGGGCGGGACCGCAAGAAGACCAAAGGATATCTGGGCGTCGAGTCCGGGGTCGCGCGAGTCATTGAGACGATCCAGAATGCACTCAAGGTCGCTAATATTCCCGCCTCGCAAATCCGCGCCATTGGCGTTGGTTGCCCAGGACCAGTCAATCCTGACAAAGGAATTCTCCTCGACACACCCAATCTCGGGTGGAAAAAAGTGAATCTCAAAGAGATTCTCGAGAAAGAATTCAAATGCTCCGTCACCGTTGCCAACGACGTCGACTGTGGCGTTTATGGCGAATACCGCTTTGGCGATCATAAGAAGTCACGCAGCCTGATGGGGGTCTTCCCGGGGACCGGGATCGGTGCGGGCTTCATCTACGAAGGACGCATCTTCCGCGGCCATGGCATTTCCTGCATGGAACTCGGACACACCCGTGTCCTGCCCGGTGGCCCGCTGTCGGGGTTTGGACACGAAGGATCTCTTGAAGCAGTCGCAGGACGCCTAGCGATCGCAGGGGCGTCTGTTCAAGCCGCCTATCGTGGTCAGGCTCCCACTTTGATGGAACTGTGCAAAACCGACCTGGCTGACGTCCGCTCCGGCTCGCTCGCTGATGCCATCAAGAAGGGCGATAAGGCCATCGAGCAGATTGTCTATAAAGCCGGTCACGATATCGGCATCTCGCTGGCGGGCATGATTCACGTCCTGGCTCCCGAGATCATCATCCTCGGCGGCGGACTCGTCACTGCGATGCCGGAACTGTTCCAGAATTCGATCCAGGCGGGCATCGACAGCTGGCTTCTCCCGGCATACAAGGACGTCGCCAAACTCAAGATCGCCAAACTCGGCGACGACGCCACCGTCATGGGAGCCGCCGCGTGGGCGAGGCATGTCATGTCGACGGCGGAGATTAGTTGAGAACCAGAAGCTAAAGATTCACCACGAAGGCACAAAGAACACGAAGTTTCACGAAGGAATTTTATAAGGTCTGTCGTTTCTGTCTGATTTGTGCCCATCCGTGGTTCCTCTCCCTCTTTAAGTCCTCTGTGGACAATCGAAAATGAAACAAAACACGCTGCCTGCTTTGGAACAGTTTGCCCGGCCGCAGGTGGAACGCAGGCTGGTGGCGGTCATTGATGTCGGGACGACCGCGATTCGCATGGTTGTCGCGGAAGTCTGTAACAACGGGCAGATTCGCAAGCTCGATACTGCGATTAAAGCCGTCCCTCTGGGCAAAGATACCTTTCTCCAAGGGCGCATTCACAAGCATCGCATCGAGGAATGTGTTCGCATTCTCCTCAGCTATCGCGAGAAGATGCTGGAGTATGGGATCGACTCAGCCGAAGCGGTCAAAGTTTATGCCACCAGTTCCGTCCGCGAAGCAGAGAATAAACTCGAGGTTCTTGACCGCATTTTCATCGGCACAGGCTTGACCGTTCACGTCCTCGACGAAGCGGAAGTCCAGCGGACGATCTTCCAGAGCGTCCAGCCGCTGCTGCAGCAGGAGCCCAATTTCTGGACACACCAGACCATCGTCGTCGAAGTCGGTGGCGGGACGACGGAACTCGTTGTTCTTAAAGGACAGGAAGTCGTCTACTCGCAGGGATATCGACTCGGCTCGTATCGACTGCGTGAAACGCTCGAAAGCTATCAGACCTCCGATACGAAGCTGCGTCAGATCATGGAGATCGAGATTCAGCGGGTCGTGGAGCGGATCCCTTCGCATCTGGATCCCAACCTGCCGGTGAAAATTGTGGCGCTTGGCGGCGATATTCGTCTAGCTGCCGATGAGCTGATGCCGGAGTGGGATCAGAAGAATCTGTCACGCCTGCCGCTGGCGTCGCTGTATAACCTGGCCCATAAACTGATGGACCAGAACGTCGACGAGATCGCGCAGGACTATCACCTCTCTAGTCCCGATGCGGAATCGATTGGCCCTGCTCTGCTCGCGTATCACCATCTTGGGCGCGTTCTGGGGCTCAAAGAGCTTTACGTTTCGAAGGCGAATCTCCGCGACGGGCTTCTCATGGAAGTCGCGACCGGGAATCTCTGGAACGACGCCCTCAAAGCACAGATTCGCAAATCGGCGATCGCGCTGGGACGCAAATTCGGCTTTGATGAGGCCTACGCCGTCCAGGTCTGCGAAACCTGTACGAGCCTGCTTGCTCAATTGAAGAAGTATCACAACCTGGGCGATCATGCGGAACTGATGCTCATGGTCGCAGCGCTGCTGCATGAAGTCGGCATGAGTATCTCGGTGGCGTCGTACCACAAACACAGCATGTACATGATCATGGCCAGCGACCTGTTCGGCATGAGCAAGACCGACCTGCACCTGGTCGCCCTCGTCGCCCGCTATCACCGACGCAGTGCCCCCAAACCCAGCCACACCCCGTTCGTCACGCTGACACGCAACGACCGGATTACGGTCATCAAACTCGCCGCGTTACTGCGAATCGCGATCGCGCTGAATGCGTCCCGCCAGACCCGCAAACAGGAATTCGTCTGTAAGAAAGAAAAGAACCGCATGATCATCCGGGTCAGCGACCGCGATGATATTTCGCTGGAACAAATCAGCATCCGACAGAACGGGCAGTTGTTTGAGCAGGTGTTTGGGTTGCCGGTGACGTTGCGGGTGGCGCGGACGGAGTGAGTCTACAGATACCACAAAGAAATCAAATTGTCTAATGTTGGTTATAAATAATGATTAAGAACATCATTTCGAGAAAGTAGAGAAATGGCTGATACTGACTTCACACAGGAATCGCTAAATGGCTTCAGAGAGGCCGTTCAGTCTTTGAAGCTTTATCGCCGCGCTGATCTATTGGATGAGAACGGAACCGATCTTATAGACGAGTTATATGTTGATCCTCTGCCTTCTGATCAAGTATTGAAAAACATACTTGACACTAATACTACTTTCGTAATTGGAAGAAAAGGCACAGGTAAATCTACAATATTTCAACGGCTGCAGAGTGAATTAAGAAAGCGAAAGCATCAAACTTCCGCATACATAGATATTAAAACGGTTTATGAGTCGTCGCAAGTTGATCCTGATACACTTGTTAAGTTGAATATGTCAGGGATGGCTTCGCATCAATCTGTTGCTAAGTTACTGCTGTATCGAGAATTTATTAGATCGGTAATTAACGAAATTAAATCCGAGATCGGAAAGAGGCTGGCAAGTTCCTGGTGGGCTCAAATAAAAGAGCGATTTACTGGCAGTGCGGCTGAATTATTTGAAGAACTGGATGAATTGATTACTGAGAGTGACAGTAAGTTTACAAATATTTCAGACATTAAAGTAGTTGAACGAAAACAGTTAAATTCTTTAGAGCAAAAAAGCGGTTTTGAGAGCTCGATAGTATCAAAGTTCTCAGCTGCTCCAAATGTAGTTGCTAAGTTTGGCGAAGAGAAAAACAATTCTCAAAGTACTGAATCTCATAATGAGTTTACTGAAGTTTTACTTCGCGTTGTAAATATCAGGGGACTCGTAGAGCGAATAAAGGTGCTGTTGACGAAATTGGGAATTAGAAATCTCTACGTTCTAGTTGATGATTTTTCTGAGCTTCCTGAAGAGGCGATGAAGGTGGTTGTTGATGTTCTTCTTGCCCCGTTAAATAATTGGTCTGATGAGTTTGTAAAATTCAAAATAGCTGCATATCCAGGTAGGATTTATCTCGGACAAATTGATAAGACGAAGATAGACGAAATTTATTTGGACTTATACAAGCTGTATGGCTCAAGCGATGTAGTGAAAATGGAGGAAGATGGTACTGATTTCACCTTTCGGCTTGTTGAAAGCCGCGTAAGGCATCACTGTGGCCTTGCTGCCAACGATTTTTTTGAAGGCGATTTATCGGAGATCTGGAGGCAGTTATTTTTCGCGAGCATGGCAAATCCAAGAATACTAGGGTATCTGCTGCATTTTGCGTATGAGGGACGATTGATAAGTGGGAAAAAGATAAACCTCTCTGCAATTCACGATGCTTCAAAGCGGTTCTACGAAGAGAAAATCGAATCGTACTTTTCTATGGGGCGATTTTTGCATGAATCGTTTGCGGAGCGAGCTTCTATTTTTAGTTTAAAGGAGCTGGTTGAGTCAATTGTTACACGTGCGAAAGATCTTAAGAAACATGAGTCAAATGTGATTAAAAAGATAACGGGACGACCACCGACCAGTCATTTTCACGTGCCTGTTGAGTATGAGCCCTTGTTTTCAACATTAGAATTAAACTTCTTTATCACAAAGTATTTTGAGATGAGTGATAGGTCGGCACGCAAGGTTACGGTTTATGCACTGAATTATGGTCTATGCAATAAATATAATATTGGATATGGTCGGCCGCTGGGTGAGCGGGAGTTCAGGTTGTATTTTGTTGAGAGGTTTTTTGATTATACTGCCCTTGTGACTGCTTTTTTGGAGAGTAATCAAGAGATCGTTTGTGAGTCGTGTGGATACAGATACTCGTACGAAAATCTTCCTGCCCTACAGTTTTATAAAATGAAGTGTAGGGAATGTAGTGCTGGTAGCGTTAGAGTAGAAAACCTGTCTCGCAAGTATTCTGAGGAATTAAGTGCTGTTAACGATAACCTGCTTTTACCTCAAACAGAGCTGGGGATCCTTCAGACTCTGCACGTTGAGAGTGAGCCATTGAGGGCTGCCCATATCGCTGCTGAGTTAGACTGTTCTTATCAACTAATTGGAAAGAGAGCGAAATGGCTTGCCGATAAAGGATTAGTAAAACGTTACATGCTCCAGAATAATCGCGTTTTCGAAATTGAGTCTGCTGCGGAGAATATTTATTTTTCTCCAGATGATGTTGTTGAGTTGGAGATTCCCCCAGAAAGCAACGAATAAAAATGTTGAATACCATTTCTCCCTTTTTTTGCTTTAATATGAAGTCTGTTATCTGACATGCCCACCGAACATCAATTCTTTAACCGTGAACTCTCCTGGCTGGAATTTAATGAGCGGGTGCTCAAACAGGCGCTCGATAAGAGTCTGCCGCTGTTGGATCGGTTGAAGTTTCTGGCGATCACGTCGTCGAACCTTGATGAGTTTTTCATGGTCCGTGTGGGCGGGTTGCAGTTGATGACCCGTCGGGGGAATAACCGGCCGGATCCATCCGGGATGACGCCCAACGAGCAGTTGCAGGCGATTCGGACGCGGACCGATGCCATGTACGAGCAGATGTATCACTGCTACCGCAATGAGCTCGAGCCTCAGCTGGCGGCCGCGGGGATTCGTCGGATCCCGACTGACCAGATCTCGGCTCGCCAGTTCAAGGAACTCGAAAAGTATGTTGATCAGGTCATGCTGTCGGTGATGACGCCGATTGCAGTGACCGGGGCGGATGATTTTCCGTTAATGCTCTCTGGCTCGATCGCGGTCGCGGTCCGGCTGATGCCATCGGCTCGCATTGGGGGCGATCGCAATTTTGCCATCATCCCGCTCGGCCAGACACTGGCTCGGTTCTATAAGCTGCAGAGTCAGCAGTCGTATGACTTCCTGTTCCTGGAAGACATCGTCGGCATGATGATCAATCGATTCTTCCCGCAGGAATCGATTCTCGAATGTGCCCCGTTCCGCATCACGCGCAACGCCGACTGGAATATTGACGAAGACGACGTCACTGACTTCATGGCGGAAATGCAGGAAGTGGTCATGGCGCGTCGACAGTCGCATTGCGTGCGGCTGGAGATTCAATCGCCTGTCACATCGGTCATGAAGAGTTTTCTGGAAGAGACGCTGCAGGTCGATGAGGCGTTCGTCCAACTGGTCAACGGGCCGTTGGCGCTGTCGTCGATGATGTCGATGACGAGCATGCGCGAGTACGACACACTGCGAAGTCCCAGCTGGGAGCCGCGGGAGATTCCGGATATCGATGATCAGAAGACAATGTTCGAAAACATGCGTCAATGCGACGTCGCGATCCTGCAGCCGTACGAAGCCTTTGATCCGGTCATTCGACTCATTGAAGAAGCCGCGGCTGATCAGAATGTCCTGTCGATCAAGCAGACTCTATACCGCACGAGTAAGAACAGCCCGATCGTCAATGCGTTATGTCGAGCAGCTCAATCGGGCAAGTACGTGACGGCAGTCATCGAGCTGAAAGCCCGCTTCGACGAACAGCGAAACATCGACTGGGCCGAGAAGCTGGAACAGGCGGGCGTCCAGGTCATTTATGGCGTCAAGGAGTTGAAGACGCACGCAAAAGTCTGCGTCATCACCCGGAAAGATGAAGACGGCGCCATCGGTCGTTACATGCACTTCTCGACCGGAAATTACAACGAAATCACCTCCCGTTTCTACACCGATGTCTCTTACTTGACCTGCAATGATGACCTCGCGACCGATGCCGTCAACTTCTTCAACGCAATCACAGGGGCCTCGCTGCCAGGGCGTTTCCATTCGCTTGAAGCAGCCCCGTTCGGCATGCGAGATCGTATCTTGGAGATGATCGATGCGGAGATCGAAAACTGCGCGAAGGGAATTCAGGCGGTCATCAAGTTGAAGGTCAATTCACTGGTTGATTCGCAGTTGATTCAGTCGCTTTATAAAGCCTCGCAGGCGGGCGTCAAAATCGAGATTAACTGCCGCGGGATCTGCTGCTTGAAACCCAATGTGGCGGGTCTCTCGGATAACATTCGCGTCGTCAGTATTGTCGACCAGTTTCTTGAACACGCCCGTGTTCTGTACTTCTACCACGGCGGCGACGAGCGCGTCTTCATCTCCTCGGCAGACTGGATGCCACGGAATCTGGATCGACGCGTCGAGTTGCTGGTCCCGATCGAGGATGCCAACTGCGCTCGCAAAGTCCTCGACATGCTGAACTCTTCGTTGAGCGACAATACCCACGCCTGGGAACTCCAGTCAAACGGCAGCTACAAACGCCTGCACCCCAAAAACAAGAGCGAAGCCTATCGCTCGCAAGCGGTGATGTCTCAGTTGACAGATAGCCGTTTGAAAGAACACCAGCGGAAGAAGATGAAGGTGCTCGAGCCCCACTTGCCGCCGGAGAAGCAGTAGGTTGAATTACTCGTTCCACGGATTGAAGATATTTATCCCAGTATCGACGAAGTGTTTTTCATTTCGGGTAACTAACGTTGCTCCATGCCAGGCAACGATTCCTCCGATCATAACGTCACGAACTTCAACTGGTCGTCCAAGCTTGCGAAGTTTCGCTGAGAGAATAGCCGATTGAATTGCGGGACCTTCGTCGAAAACCAGGATATTTCCCCGAAAGTTCATGAGCAAAGTGTCTTCTAACGCGATTCCTAATTCTTTTCGGCGTTTGCCTTCAGGTAAATTTCAATCCCGTATTGAAGCTCGTACAGAGAAATGCTGGTCGTCCAGATCTCTTCCGATTCAAGCTCATCGATCCACCTGATAACTTTCTTGTCAGGAGTTGGAGACATCATCTTTGAAATGACGTTTGTGTCTAGGATATACATCAGTCGAATTCCGCTGGACGTGCTTGGCAGCCTCTGAGTTCCTGGATTTCTCCTTCCTCAAAGCCGACATTGCGAAAAAGTGAAGAGATCCTAGTTCCCAAGCCTTTACTGGAGCCCGGTGGAACTTCGACGAGTGAAGCCAATAATTTCTTCGCTGTCTCTTCGACACTCATACCGCGCGCCAGAGCCATGGATTCGAGTTTTTCCCGGATCTTGTCATCTAGATTTGTCACGAGCAGATCTGCCATAATTCTCCTCCTTTCAGTAACCATCATACGTCGCTTGCCGATGAAGTCGATCTTAATATCGACTTCGAACAGCGATTCTGTACAGGTAAAATATTCGCTCATGAAAACCCTCCTCCTCATGCGACATGCCAAGTCCTCCTGGGCGAATGAAGGCACGCCTGATTTTCAGCGGCCATTGAACAGCCGAGGGGAGCGGGATGCGCCGCGGATCGGGGCGTGGATGCAGGAGAACGGGCATTGTCCCGAGGTGTTGTTTTCTTCGACATCGACACGAACGCGCGAGACAGCTGCCCTGTTTCTCCCGGAGCTTCGCCCTGCCCCGTCAGTCGAGTATTACGACGATCTTTATCATGCGGATGTGCCGATGTTGACGCGCGTCATCCAGAAAGCCGATTCGCAGATTGAATCCCTGATGGTGCTGGCTCATAACCCGGGGATGGAACAATTGATCTCGTCGTTGAAGGGGAAGTTCGAAGAGCTGCCGACTTCCGCGTTGGCGGTCTTTCAGTTGGATATTCTCGGGTGGGATACCTTCTCTGAGGGCTCGAAGGCAAAGCTGCTGGGGTATGTCACGCCACACGATCTCGGATAACACCCCTCGGCAGATGAGGGAATTCTGGATACAATTGCGAAATCGCATCTGGTCCGACGTAGCCTGAGGAAATTCGTGTTTTATCGTCTTGTGCTTCTATTTACTCTGGTCCCGATCATCGATCTTTACCTGCTGTATCAAGTCAGCAACTGGATCGGGTTCCCGGAGACAGTGTTGCTGGTTCTTCTGACGGGCTTCTGGGGGGCTTACATGGCCAAACTCCAGGGGTTTCGTATTCTGCGTGATATCCAGACACAGATGGCCCGCGGCGGGATGCCGACCGATGCGATGTTCGATGGCATCCTCGTTTTGATTGCATCGGTGCTGTTGATCTCTCCGGGCGTGCTGACGGATGCCGTCGGGTTTTTGCTGTTGATTCCCCCCGTACGAATCATCACACGACAACTGCTGAAAGTCTTCCTCGCCAGATCAATGGTCGTCAGCTTTCAGAAAACGACCTTCGGCCCCGGCGGATCATCTGCTCCTCAAGCATCGCCTCAGCAGGCTCGACCGCAGCAGCCCGATATCATTGATGTCGAGTTCACACGCAAGCCGAACTGAAGTTGTCCGGGAATTCAGTCGCACCAACATCATAGTTCAGTCGGTGAAGGCAGGATGAATCAGTCATTGAAGCGCGTGGTGATCATTTTGAGTTTGATCGCCGTGTAAGTCACAACGCAAGCATGATCGTGATGATGAAGCCCAGACGCGCTGCTGTGGTGATAAAGAACTCTCATCCATTCACGTGGCTGAGCAACTGATCTCATTGCGTTTCTGAGTCCGCAATGACGATCTCCAATTACTCCTTTTTCTTCCGCTTTGCTTTCTGTTTGAGCAAATGCTCTGCGGACCACTCATGCATGGCGATCAGCGTCGGACGTAGCGTGAAGGTTAAGGGAGTCGCGGAGTATTCGACTTTCGGTGGAACTTGCGCGAAGATCTTGCGTGTAAGGAAGCCATCGGATTCGAGGTCGCGGAGCTGTTGGGTGAGCATTTTTTGAGTTATGCCAGGAATGCGGGCGCGGATTTCGGTGAAGCGTAAAGGTCTGTCCATGACATGCCAGAGGATGATGCATTTCCATTTGCCACCGAGCTTGTGAAGCATCAGCGCCAGTGCACACGCATCACCAGTATGCTCCGGGACGGGCCAATTGGTATCCATTCGAAACCTTGTTCCTGCAAAGTGCCTTCTTGCGAATTGATACTGTGATGTTACAGTTCTGAAGTATCGCCGGAAACAGGAATTTTAACTTCGAGAGTCCTCACAGGAACATGACCATGACGACGCATTCTGTTCAACCCTCTTTGTCACTCGACGACGCTGCTGTTCTGCTGGTCGATCATCAGGTCGGTCTGCTCTCGCTGGTGGGAGATTACGGACCGGATGAATTCAAAAACAACGTGCTCGCCCTCGCCTCCGCTGCCAAGTTCTTCAAGCTGCCGACGATCCTGACAACAAGTTTTGAAAAAGGCCCGAACGGCGTCATCCTGCCTGAGATTAAAGAGATGTTCCCGGATGCGCCCTTCATCGCACGTCCTGGTCAAATCAATGCCTGGGACAACGAAGACTTCGTCAAAGCCGTCAAAGCGACTGGCAAGAAGCAGCTCATCATCGCGGGCGTTGTCACCGATGTCTGTGTCACGTTCCCGACACTGTCTGCATTACGTGAAGGGTATCAGGTTTTTGTCGTTGCCGACTGCTCGGGGACGTTCAACACATCCGTGCGTACCGCTGCTCTGATGCGATGCGAACAGGCAGGAGCGGTCATCACCAGCTGGTTTGCAGTCGCGTGCGAACTGCAAAGAGACTGGCGTCGCGATATGGAAGGCCTGGCGAAGCTGCTGGGCAACCATCTGCCTGCCTACAAGAACCTGATGACCACTTTCAATGCGACTGCGAAGTAGGTCGTATCTGCGCATTGATCATAGCGGGATGGCGAGTCCATCAGAGCCGCCATCCCGCTATGCATCCTTACATCAACGAATCGACGCCACGCTCCTTGCATACTGCGGGAGTTTCGCGATCCTGATCGTTTAACCGCATCTTGTCGGCTGCTGCAGTCGATCTACCTCAAGGACAAAGACGTGACACAGATGCATGCAGAGCTCATCCTGCGTTCCGGCAGATTTGCAACGCTTGATCCAGACAATCCCGCCGCGACAGCAGCCGCGATTCGTGATGGCAGGTTCATCGCGGTGGGGAGCGATCAGGACGTCGAATCATATCGCGGACCGGCGACGAAGGTGATCGATCTTCAGGACCGCGTCGTGATTCCGGGCTTGACCGATACGCACCTGCACCTGATTCGCGGGGGGCTGAATTACAACATGGAGCTTCGCTGGGATGGCGTACCCAGCCTCGCGGACGCGCTTCGCATGTTGAAGGAACAAGCGCGACGCACGCCCGCTCCGCAATGGGTTCGTGTTGTTGGCGGATGGAGTGAGTTCCAGTTTGCAGAACGTCGTTTACCGACCCTTGAAGAGATCAACGCCGCTGCTCCCGATACGCCAGTCTTCATTCTGCACCTGTATGACAGCGCGCTTCTCAACAAAGCAGCGCTGCGTGCAGTCGGTTATACGAAAGAAACTCCCGAACCGCCGGGCGGACAGATCCAACGCGATAAGCAAGGTAACCCGACGGGGCTTTTGATCGCCAAGCCCAATGCGATGATCCTGTATAAGACGCTGGCTTTGGGACCGAAGCTCGATCCCGTCGACCAGGAAAACTCGACCCGTCACTTCATGCGTGAACTCAATCGGCTTGGCGTCACGGGGGTCATTGATGCTGGTGGTGGGTTCCAGAATTACCCCGAAGACTACCAGATCATGGAGTCGCTGCATCATAAGGGCGAGATGACGGTTCGCATCGCCTACAACCTCTTTACTCAGAAACCCGGCGGCGAACTGGAAGACTTCCAGCGCTGGGCGAAGATGACGCAGCCGGGAGCAGGAACCGACTACTTCCGTGTCAACGGTGCCGGGGAAATGTTGACCTTTTCCGCAGCGGACTTCGAAGACTTTCTCGAACCCCGCCCTGATCTGCCCGCCAGCCTCGAACAGGATCTGCCGGGTGTCGTGAAGTTTCTGGCGGAGAATCGCTGGCCGTTTCGACTTCATGCGACGTACGACGAATCCATTTCTCGCTTCCTGGATAGCTTCGAAGCGGTTAATCGTGATGTCCCCTTCGATGGACTGCACTGGTTCTTTGACCATGCAGAGACCGTCTGCACGAAGAACCTCGAACGAATCAAGGCTCTAGGCGGAGGCATCGCGATCCAGCACCGGATGGCGTACCAGGGCGAATACTTTGTTGATCGTTATGGCGCGAAGAAAGCAGAACAGACGCCGCCGATTGCCGAGATGCTGCGGATGGGCGTTCCCGTGTCCGCCGGAACCGATGCGACACGCGTCGCCAGCTACAACCCCTGGGTCTGCCTGTACTGGCTGTCGACCGGCAGAACTGTCGGCGGCTTAAAGCTGTATCACGAAGACAACCTGCTCAGCCGCGAGCAGGCGCTGCGTCTCTACACGCAGACGGCAGGCTGGTTCTCCAATGAGAACGAAGTTCGCGGTACGATCAAGGTCGGGCAGCTCGCGGATGTCGTGGCGCTCTCCGACGATTACTTCACTGTCCCCGAAGCGCAGATCAAGAGCATCACGTCTGTCCTGACTGTCGTCGGCGGAAAGGTTGTCTATGCGGATCAGCCGTTCGGCAAATACTCGCCGCCCGCGTTACCCGTCAGTCCGGACTGGTCGCCCGTGGGTGAATATGGCGGGTACTATCACGCGGCTGCATCGAGAGGGCATGCTTTCCAGATCGTCCAGCCGAATCATGGGCATTCCATGCTGCACAAGCTTCTCGGCGGAGGCCAGTCACAACAGCAATCCCTCTGGGGAACAACCGGCTGTGGCTGCTGGGCGTATTGATCTTTTCTTCCCTCATCATCGGAACCACTTATGAAGCCTCGTCATCTTTTGTTTGCTAGGTTAGCGACGTTCTGCTTGATGACAGTCTCTGTTGCCCTGCAAGCAGAGGACACAAAAGCTCCAGCCGAGAAGTCTCTGGCCGGACTTCATGGCGTAAAATTGACCGTCAAAGCACAGGGACCTTATGACGCCGATGTCCCGTTGCAGGTCGTCTGCTTCTTCAAGCACAAGCCAGCGGGCGACGTGACGAAAGGGGCACCCGTCGAGCTCGACAAGCGACTCGGCGGCGTCATCACCTCCCTGCGCAATCGGGGCGAATTCGTTGGTGATGAATTGGAGACGCTGTTACTGACGTCCCCAGCGGGAACCATCAAGCCGACGCAATTGCTGTTGATCGGACTTGGAGAGGAGACGTCGCTGGACCTCGCAACGATGGAGCGCATCGGGCGGGTGGCACTGCGACAGGCAGCAGCTGTCGGCGCGAAGAAAGTTGCGTTTGCTCCGCTACTCAGAGACCAGGGAAATGACACGCTGAGTATCGGCGACGTCGAAACCGCAGTCGTCCGAGGCATGCTGCTGGCATATGACACGGACAAGCGACTTCAGTCCGAAGGACTTGCCGCGAAGTATCAGTTGGAAGAATGGATCGTCGAAGCAGGCCCGGCGTTTTTCGATGAGACGATTATGGGCGTGCAGAAAGCGGTTGACGAAACGACCGCAGAGGTGGCAGAGAGACCCGTGACGAAGTATGCCACGAGTGGGAAATGACGCGGGTAACGAATGACAACGTTTACCCGATGATCACCCGTGGTCGGATCGACGGATCGATCTTTGCTTCCTGCAGCAGTTCATAGACCAGCCACGGCACGTTCCCTTCCCCGAAGAGCAGGAAGCGCAGGTTCATCTGCAGTGGGTTTTCGTCCGACCAGCCGAAGTGGACTTCCAGTGGCGGGCTTTCCTGCGACAGGAAGATCGCGATCTCCGCGATCACCGGTGCGATCGCTGAGACTCGGCTGAGCTGGATGAGGAAACGCCCACCTTCGGACGTGATCTTCATCAGCGGTTCCTGGTAGAAGTCGCTGGGGTCGCCGACGCTGGCTTCGAGGAAGACGATCGGAATGTCATCAGTGATGTGGTGACGGGCGCGGATTTCTTTTTCCTTGTCGTCGATCGAGCGTCCAAACGGACGGTGAGGGACGAGAACCGGAATGTCGAGGTACTTCAGAGTCTCCCAGAGAAACTGTGTCTGCTGGTCGGCATACTGGAAGCGAACCGTTCGCAGTTCACCGGCACGCATGAACCGAGATAGCAGCGACAAGAAAACGATCGCAACAATAAAGAAGATCGAGATGATCAGACCATCGGGTTTCTCGATGATGATCGTGATCGTCGTGTAAATGAAAAGCAGCGTGATCACCATGGAGCCGATCAACGGCAAGACATTCTTGCGGTGATGTCTCCAGCGATCGATCGTCACTGCCAGACAGGCGGAAACCATCAAAACCATGACCCCGGTCGCATACGCGCCCCCCTGGGCTTCGACATCGGCCTGGAAAATGATCGTGACCAGAACACAGGTCCCCAGAATGACAAGGATCATCGGCTTCATGCGATTGATCCATGTCGGAGCCATACCGTAACGAGGCAGGTAACGTGGGATCAAATTGAGCAGTCCCGAGAAGGCGGAGGCCCCTGCGAACCAGAGGATGACGATCGTACTGAGGTCGTAAATCGTTCCGAAGATTTCCCCGGCGAACGGCAGGAACTGATGCGGACTGTCGCTGTCACCGTGAGCCAGATAGGCCAGAGCGCGATTGATCGCTTTCCCGCCGTGATGCAGCTCTTCGTGAGGGATGAGCAATGTGGTCAGCAGAGACGATCCGATGAGCATGACCGACATGATGAGTGCGGCCGTCAGCAGCATCGTGCGGGCTGCTTTGATCCGGCCTTTCGGTCTGGCTGGGTCGTCATCTGGAGCCCCTTTCACCAGCGGCATGATCGCGACGCCAGTTTCAAATCCGCTCAAACCCAGGGCAAGTTTCGGGAAGTACAAGACACTGACCAGAATCGCTGTCAGTAACCCTTTCCCCTGAAAGACGGCATGCTCGACTTCCCATTCCCCGGCGTTGATTTCCTTCATCCAGTTCGATAACAGTTCCGGATGGCCGAAAATATAAGTGACCCCAAAGCAGATGAGAATCAGGTTGATCACGAGGTAGAAAATAACGACCGCGACCGCCACGCCGATGACCTCGCGAAAGCCGATCAGAAAGATCCCGCTCAGCGCCAGAAGAAAACACAGCGTGATGAGAACCGGGCTGTTGAATGGAAAAGGCAGGCCGTGGAATAACGGATTATGCAGTAAGTGCTCTGTTGCATCCGCGGCCGAGAGAGTGATCGTGATGATGAAGTCCGTCGCGGCGAACCCGAGCAGCGAGAGAATCATCAGCTTGCCCAGCCAGCCCGAAAGCAGGTGCTCGAGCATTTTCAGCGAGCCTTGTCCTTCATGCGATTGTCCTGCGACATACCGATAAATCGGGACCGCTCCGAACAACGTGATCAACACCAGGAACATCGTCGCCAGAGGCGCAAGAATGCCCGCTGCCGAGAACGCAATCGAGGGTTGATACGCAAGCGTACTGAAGTAATCCACGCCGGTCAGGCAGAGGACGAAGTACCAGGGAGACTGATGATGCTCGACATGCGTATGAGGTGCCGCAGCGGTCGCCGGAAGAGCAGCCGCATCCTTCGGCTCGGAAGATGCGGGAGTAATGTTATCCATTCGATCGTCGCTATTCAGGTACAAAGTAGATGAGCATGTTGGCTCTGAACTCTACTTTAACGATAAGCGGAAGGGGAATGCCAGTCAGGGGAGAGAAGAGATGGGAACGAACATTTGATTAACAAGTGTGTGCCACTGCTGGCTTGCCCAGCAGTGCAGTTTTCAAAGTTGGTAACCGAAGGCTCCATTCCGAATTCAGTATTCCTTGATTGACTTCATTCAATAACTACGTCTCGTAGATCTTGTTTGACAGCAGGTCGTATGAGTACGATCAGCGAATGGAGAAAGCCCATCGAAAGACAGTCAAGCATGTCCATGATCCAGGACATTTGCACGAACTGACGTTTTCGTGTTACCGCCGATGGCCATTGCTGATGAAGGATGAGTGGCGACAACTGCTGACGGAAAGCATTGATCGGGCGATGTTCGGACATCAGTTTTCCCTGATTGCATTCGTGTATATGCCAGAGCACGTCCATTTGCTTGTTCTGCCACAAGGCGACTCAACAGTCGACGTGTCTAAGCGGATCTCTGAGCTACTCTTTGCAATCAAGCGACCGTATTCCTATCGAATCAAGCAATTGCTCATAGAATCCAATAACAGGCTTCTCCATCGTCTGACAGTTCAGCAGCGACCTGGAAAGATGACTTTTCGATATTGGCAAGAGGGGCCAGGATTTGACCGAAATATCTTCGGACCAGCAGCTATTCAAGCCAGTATCAACTACATTCACAATAATCCTGTTCGACGCGAATTATGTGAACGTCCAATCGAGTGGAAATGGTCAAGTGCACGCTGGTTTTCTGAACCGGAAAAGATTCCGGATAGTGATTTACCTCGCCTGACACCTCTGCCTCCAGAGTGGAGCCTTCGATAGTCTCATTTGAATTCGCACTGCTGGGCAAGCCAGCAGTGGCACACACTTACATTTCACCTAATAACCATAAACAACCAGAGGTCTCCCCGAATGAATCAGCTCAGCGTATTGCAGTCTTGCCTGGATATGAACATGAACCGCGTCATCGCGCAAGTCGAAGCGGTCGCAGGGAATCCCGAACTGCATGATTTCCTCAGCTGGCGGATTGCGCCCGGTCGTGCTCATGCGGCCTGGCAATGGACCCACATCGCAGTGACGGAAGAACTCTTTGCCTGCGATCGACTCGTCACAGCCCACGAGCGAGCCAATTACAAAGACTTCTGGGACCGTTTCCGCGGCGGCAGCTCGCCGTCCGATACCGACGTCCCATCGTTTGAGACCATTCTCAAGATGCTCAAAGACGCTCACGAAACGCTGCGAGAAACGCTCAAGACCTTCACCGACGAGGATCTCGATACGAAGACGATGTCAGTCCGTGATAACAATCAGTCCCTGCGCATGTGGATCCAGATCATGATCTATCACTCAGCCCACCACCATGGCCAGGTGCATGCGTTGTTGAATGTCTTCAAAGGGCAGAAGTCGTAGAGCCTGTTTGAAAAATGAAACAATTGGGAATCCTTCACCACGAAGTTACGAAGGGCACGAAGGTTCACAAAGAAGAGTTCGAGTTGAGAGTTCGACAGAAGTGAATCTCCCTGTAATTCTCGAATCGATCAGAATATAACGGACTCCATCTCCGGATTTCCTTTGTGAGTCTTTGTGTCCTTTGAGCCTTAGTGGTGAATCCCGTCAGCCGTTTTACAGCAAAGGGAAGATCGACTACCGAATCACCGTCACTTCCGGCCCTGTTGCACGGTTCATGCCCTGCATGGGGCTGATGCGGACATCTTCGGTCGCGACACGTTCGAACTTCTCAGGGAAGCGGATGCGGTAGACCGTGAGGCGATCATCGGTCGAGTCACTGCCGCCGGCTCCGGTACTGTTTTGTCGGACGACTTCCACAGCGCCGTATTGTTCGAGTTGCTGCTGCTTGCCGGAAATGGACAGGACATACGCCTCGTTCGCGCTAATGTCGCTGGAACGCAGGAACGACAGGTTATGCAGTGGCTTGACTGTTTCCGGCAGATAGAACTGGCAGAGGAAGGCGCGGTGAGTCTGGAAACCGAGGTCCATCAGCAAAGGCGTGGACTGTGCATCATGGACAGCACCAAAGTCTTTGGCGACTTGCTGGCAGAAGCGGGCGTCGAGGCGATTCTTGTCGATGTAGTGACCTGAGTAGACGTGGCCGAACAGGTAGGCTGCAGCGGTCACGCCAAACATCGCGGAAACGGCATAGCGTCGATCGGTTCGCGTAATCCCCCAGGCCAGCATCAAGGCAGCGACTGGGATGGTGGCGATGAGTCCCCAGGTGGTGCTTTCCGGGCCGGGCAATTTGGAACGGAGAAGCACGAGCGCTAAGCAGGCTGGGGTCGCGACGCTCAGCAGGCTCCAGGCAGGGTGTTTCAACCACGTCGGCCAGGCATGCATCCACGCCCAGGCCCGGACCAGTCCGATGCTCCCGAGCATCGCCCACGGGACAAGGCCATGCAGCAGGTAATGGTGATGCTTCCCGGCAGGAATCGAAAGGACAGCAGGCACCAGCAGAGCCCAGCACCAGACGAAGCGCTCAGCGGAGGTGGGATCTTTCCAGGCCTTCTTCCAGGTCATCACCATGCCCACCGGAACGAAGAAGGTCCACGGGGCGAGCATCCACAACATGTTGACGGGGTAATACCAGAGCGGCTGGTTGATCGCTGCGTACTTGCCATCGACACGTCCGCCGAGGTCAAACATCCAGACATCGACGACATCGGGATAACGGAAGTAACAAGCGACTGGCCACACAGCAGCGACCGCCAGAGTCAGCAGAACACCCCACACCGACAGATACGGCTTGAGTCGTGCGTAATTCAGCTGCAGGACGATAAAGCTGACACAGGGAATCAAAGCCAGCACCATGCCGAAGATGATCCCCTTGCAAAGGTTCGTCAGTCCCAGCAGCAGGAAGAAGGTCAACATTGCGGAAGAACGCGTCGTGAATGGTGCGAGATACCAGGGAGACTTCGTCGTCGGCTTGGCGTCTTCACCGTTGAACTCCATGTGCACGAACCAGGCAATCACCGCCGTGATCACTGCACACAGGTAAATCTCGTCTTCCGCCAGCCAGGCGTACTTCGTGAATTCGCACATCGTTGCTAAACACAGGCCGGTGAGCAGACCCATATTGCGACCGAAGAGTTTCGCAGTTGTCCAGGCAGCCATCAGGACAATCAGGATTGCGACCAGGACATTCCCCAGTCGAGCGACGAAGTGTGTTTCGAGTTCGCCAAAAGGAACCGCGAGCGCCGTGCTGATCCACTGTGGCAGCGGCGGGCTTTCCAGCCAGGGAGCTTCGCCCGTCTTGGGGACGATGAGATCGCCATCAGCGAGCATCAATCTGGAAGTCTGGGGCAGAACCGCTTCGTGAATGCTCAACGGGCGTTCGCTGATCAGACAGATGCCGAACAGGACTGCGCAAAATGCGACGAGTCCGATGAGATCCCAGCGATGCAAACTTCGATCGTCCATGATCAATCCAAAAGGAAAATGCTGATCCGTCAGCGTGTGGAGGGAAGAGAGTCGATTACTTCAAGACGCCCGGCTCTTCGCTGGCGACTTTGCCGGGTGTGTTCTTGTCAGGTGTATTGACGACCGCCAACTCGGCCCACAGCAGACCGTGATCCGAGCCGCCATGGTCGATGATGCCCGATTCGCGAACCCTCAGGCCATCGATGATCATCCAGTCGCGTCCATGACCTTCGCTGGCGAAGACGTTCCGACACCCGGTTCTGGCAAAAAATGAGATCATCGCGGTCTGGTCAGGCGTCGTATTGAGGTCGCCGATGAGTACCTTGGGAGAGGCAAGACTCTCGAAGACAGAAAGAACCATTTCCAGCTGTCGGTCATGATCGACTCTCAGGTCGATGTGTGCCCCCATCAGATTGACGGGCATGTTGTCGACGACAACTCGAGTCAGCATCGCTCCGCGGTATTTTTTGCCTTGAGTACATGGCAGAGGCAGCGTCGCGATGACATCATGATGTCGTCGAGACAGCAAGGCGTTGCCAAAGTGGGGTTGAAACCATTGGGCTTCGACAGGCAGGAAAACGCTTCGCATGTAAAGTTGCTCAGCCAGGCTGGCCGCCTGATCCGGGCTATACCCCCACAGGCCGCTGCGAACTTCCTGCAGGAAGACGATATCGAGGTGTCGGGGAATCGTGTTCGCTGTTCGCTTCAAGTCGAAGACTTCGTCGCGACCTTTCCCGCTGTGGATATTGAAGGTCCCGATACGAATCGAGGAATTGGACAGTTCGCGGGATTGAGAAGCAAGCATCAGCATGCCGGAGAGGTCAGCTTCGCTGCTTTTGGAATCGTCGCCAAGCGGTGGCAGCTCGGAGAGTTCATAGACTCCTCCCCCTTCGACACCCCGACGACTCCCTCCCCATCCGATCACCAGCCCCAGCAGGAGGACCCAGGCAATGACGCCCGATCCCAGGATGCGGCGCAGACGAGCGGCTGGCGTCATCCGTGATGTCGGTGAAACGGGAGTCATGGCGGCGCATCCTTGCGACACAGAGAATTAGTGGTCCAAGATCCCGGAATTCCAGAATCGAGGCGGGATCGTACTCGTTAGGGGAAGTTGGCGTCAACATGGCTCCTGAGCAGAACATCGACGCATGGACATCTCTGCCGATCCCCAGAAAATCCCATTCCATTCAACGGCGTGGCTATTATACTGAACTCATGCGACTTCCGAATGAACAAGACTCCTGGAGTGCTTTCGTGTCTTCGACTTATGTCCAACGCCTCATCTGGGCGTTCACTTTGATGGTGTCTGGGGTGACGGTGTGTGTACTCGATGTCTCAACCGCCTCGGCTCAGAATCCGTTCAAAGACCTGATCAAAGACATCTTCGGTCGTCCTGGTGCGGGGAAGAACGATGCCCCCAATCCTGACCTGATTCCACAGGATGAAGATCCGAATCGCTGGATCGCGCGAGATTACGTCGATCAGCGGGCCCCCTTTGCCCGGGATGCCCATCAGCAGATTCGCAGCCTGAAAAAATTGATGGAGTCCGACCAGTGGAAAGATGCCCTCGACGGGCTGCAGCGCATTCTCGATGACGATTCTCACCAGATCGTCTCCAATAAGAAGGGGGACGTCATCTCCGTCAAAGCAGAAGCCATGGCGATGCTGCTGTCTGCCCCCGATGACGTCAAAGAGCTTTATCAGTCTCAGTATCAGGGACTGGCCGCTCAGATGCTCGCAGACGCAAAGTCCAACAGCGATTTCGAGCAGATCCTCGCCGTCTCCCGTCGCTACATCGCAACCCCGGCCGGTCGTGAAGCCGCACTGCTGGCAGCCGATTTCAATATCGATCGTGGAGAAATCCCGTCAGCGGTTCGCATCTATGAGCAGTTGATCGATTTCAATCTGGTTGATCTCAACGATGACGAGCGACGCTTGAAGATCGCCTATGCCTATAAACTCCTCGGCGATGCCAAGCGTTACGACGCATTCCTGGAGAAAGCCGGGCTGTCGAGCGAAACCCTTCTTAAGCGAGGCCAGCAGCAGAAGTCCCTGTCGGACTGGCTGACCTGGCTGGATCGTGGTGATTCCAACTCGATCAAAATGGTTTCCGAACTTCATTACCCCGGAGGCACGCCCGATCGACTGTCTCGACCTGTCACCGGCGAGCCGATTCTCGTGCCACGCTGGTCGAACGAGATTCCCCAGCAACCGGAGATCCGTGACGAGACCGAGATCATTTTCGATCAACTGACAACCGAAGGAGAAGCTTTCCCGCCCACTCATCAGTTCGTGACGTCAGGAGACATCGGGGTTATTCGCAACCTGCAGGGAATCGTGGCGTACAACCTGAAGACTGGCAAGCAGATCTGGGAATCGCAGGATCTGATCAGCGTCGAACATCAGTTGTGTGGCAAGCCGACGAAGACCTGGATGCGTTCACGTGGGTCACAGAAATCGGACTACAGTTACTTCATCGTCGACCAGGAGCATACCGTTCAGGCTCACCCGATGACGAGCTACCTGTTCCGCGACCATGTCTCTCAGTCCCTGTCGACGGATGGGCAGAATGTCTTTGCCCTCTCGGAAGGAGTCGTGCTGACGGCTGATGTGGAGAACAATTTCTGGCGCGAGGTCTCTCCTGCGTCCAATGACCAGTTTCACCGCGACTGGTCGTCTAATCGAATCTCTGCTTACAACATCAAGGATGGTTCCGTCCGCTGGATGATCGGCGGCTCGAAGAGAAACGAATCCTTTGACCTTCCGCTGGCTGGAACGTTCTTCCTGGGAACTCCGACGCCGGTCGCCAATACGCTGCTGGTCATTGGCGAGAATGAAGGCGAAATCAACCTGTACTGCCTGGACCCATCGACCGGCAAGCCGATCTGGTCGACGCTGCTGGCATATGCGGACATCAAGATCGAATCAGACGTTGGCCGTCGCTGGTGGACCGCCATGCCAGCCGTTTCTGAGGGACTGGTCATCTGCCCGACGACCGTCGGCTGGCTGGTTGCAGTCGATCTCTACACCCACGAAATCGTCTGGATGCACCGCTATCTCGGCATCCAGCCACAGGAACGCGAGTACCAGCAGCTTCATTATGCCATGACCGACCTGATCAAGCTGTCGGATCGCTGGGCCCCTGGTCCCCCGATGATCGTCGATAAGAAGGTCATCATGGCGGCTCCGGAATTTGATCGCCTCATCTGTCTGAATCTTCATGATGGTTCGAGAGTCTTTTCGGACATGCCGCGCAAGAATTACACACGAGTCCTCGGCGTCGTCAACGATCAGATCCTCCTGAGCGGTGCTCACACCATCACTGCCGTCGCGATGGATGTTCGCAAGCGGATTGTCAAAGAATTCACGTTTGATCAGCGTGTCGGCAACCTGACGAGCGTTCCCGTCGTCACGGGCGATTCGATCTGTTTTACGACGACTCAGAACCAGCTGTATCGATTGCCGATTGAATCCGGCTGGACGTTCGACGATCTGACCAGCCAGCCATTCCGTGAGACGTACCGGGCGATCGGGAACCTCTTTTTCCACCAGGGGAATCTGTTCCATGTCGGGCCGTTCGCATTCACATCCTACGAAGACCGCAAGGAACTCGAGACCCAGATCGCCGAAAAGCTCGACCGCAATCCGTCCGACGCCTGGGCGATGCTCAAGCAGGCTCAACTCGCCTTCAGCCAGGGTGATTCCGTCAAGGCGGTTGCCTGTCTGGAGCAGCTTCACATGCCCGACCTGCCTGCGGAATTCGCCCTGCAGTACCGCCAGCAGATGATGGCGGCGCTGATTGATATCATCGACTCGGACCTTAAAGACCACGATGAAGAATTCAATCAGCTGGCAACCTATATCGGCAGCGATGAAGAGAAGCACCAGTATGCCCGCTTAAAGATCCAGCGTCATCTGGCACGCGGGGAAAGTGGCGACGCGTTTCATGATCTGGTCAAGCTCGCTGCCTCGCCGCTGGAGACGCCGATCAAGCTCGATACTCGCCATGAAATCCGCATCAGCGAATTGCAGTGGGTCGCAGCGCGTCTGCACGAACTCGCTTCGTCCGCGGATGCACCAACCAAGTCATTAATCGACGCCTATATCACCGCTCACATCAGCACACCCGAAGACCAGTCACGGTTGATTCGCATCCTTTCAACTCATCCTCTGCTCGAGCCCATCCTGCTGCAAGTCGCGAAGCGGCAGTTCGCGCAAGCCGATCAGAATGACGAGAGCAGCGAGATCGGCCACTGGAGCAACGCCGAAATCATCTGCTTGAAACTCATTAATTCTGCCAACACAACGATCCGCTCGCAGACGCTGGTTCTCTACGCCCGGAAGCTGATCGACCGAGGCTTCCTCGCTCAGGCAGAACGCATCTACAAGCGGCTGACAGATGATGTCCTGGTCGACAGTAAGCTCCTGAAATCTCCCGAAGTCCAGGCGATCAGAACCGAGCTGACGAAAGCACCAAGTATCAAGCCGATCAATCAGCTGTGGGGTGGCAAGTCGTTTTCGATGAACCGACTGGGCGGACATTCCTATCAGTCCGGGACAGGTGAAGTCGTCATTCGGAACATCGCGGAGGCACCTGCGAATCGTTTCGCGATGCATTATCTGGTCGGTTCGTCGCGACTGGTGATCGCCTCGGCAGATGGCACAACCTATGCCTCGATCCCCCTCACGACTCGCGGCGACGATTACTATCACGAAGGCGACGTGTCCGGCTGGTATCTCGGCCATAACCTGATTCTGGCGTATGGCGGGTATCTGCATTGTGTCTCGCTGTCGGAGAAATCATTGCTGTGGTCGCATCCGGTTCATGTCCGTGTCAGCGCCTATGAACTCAGCATTGAACGTGATTCCAATTTGTACCTCATGCGTCAAACCCGCGGCGTCTCTTATCTGCTGGAGTCGATGACTCCCCAGGCGATCCCGGGCATGATTGCCTATCTCTCGCCTGACCTGCTCTGCTACTACGGCACACGCTCGATCATCGCGATCGATCCGTCGACGGGCGAATTCCTCTGGGAGCACGATAAAATCCCTCTGGGCACGACCGTCATCGGCACCCCTTCCTTGCTCTACTTGTTCGCCGATGATCCTGGCGAGAGTCGTCTTCTCAATCCCAGAGATGGTTCGATCGTCGCTCAGCCCGAGCTCGCAGAAAAGCTGTTCCCTGCTCTGTTCGAGCAGATCATCGCCGTCGTTGATGGTCGGTTCATCACGATGAAAGTCGACAACCGGGCCTTCCTTGGCTTCTACAAGCCGTCCGTTGTGACCTGCTGGGAACCAACGATCAATCCGGAAACCGGCAGCTATTCGCTTCAAGCGATCTGGCAGCAGGAGATCGAATTCAAAGACTATGTCGGCAGACTTGATCAGAACGCCCTGCTGCTGCTCTCCGGAGTTCCCGAGGGAGCTTCACGTGCAAGCGCAACGACGGAACGCGAACTCCTCAGGCTCGATCTAGCCACCGGCACACTGCTCGATCTTGGCACGGTTCCGGCATCCGAAGTCAGCGGCGTTCGTCAGATGTTCCTTCTCCCCGACGGCGACCAGGCCTACCTCGTCGTCAGTAAGTCGAACACGTACAGCAACAGTTACCAGAACAATTACTACGATCTCAACGGCATCACGTTCTCCGGCAAGGTCTATGGCCTCGATGTCGCCAATCGCAAAGTGATGTGGTCGCAGAATGTCCGCCAACAGACGTTGGTCCTCGACCAGTACCGCAATAGCCCTCTGCTCGTCATGATCAACCGTCGCGGTCTGAACAAAGAAGACATCTTCATCAACGAACTGCGAATCCAGGCGATCTCCAAGCCGACCGGCCAGCATGTTCTCGACTACAAGACAACGACCTACGAGAACTTCCAGTCCGTCAACGTCGACCTTCACGCACAGTCGATCGAACTGGCCACCTACGACACCCGCTACCGCATCCAACTCGATGAAAACGCCAAACCCGTCCCCCAACCCGGCCCCGCAACAGAAACCCCCGACGACGACTCCCGCAACCCCAACGACGCCCTCGATTAACAAACCCAGAGGGGTTGCTCAGGGTGGTCCAGCCGTTCATGGCTGGATCGGCGCAGTCGACAAGAAGCATCGCCATACGCCCCCAGATACCCGCACCACATCATCTCGAAACGAATCCGCCTGCCTCTCGGGTGCCACTGGCTATGCCAGTGTCTTCAATCCGCGTGAAACCAGAGAAAAGCAGCGGAGTCTTTTTCAGGACAGAATGTCGATCCCCGTTCGGCACTGGCACAGCCAGTGGCACCCGAGGCGGGAATGCGAATGACGCAGTCAATTCAATTGGTCGCACATGGCTGGATCGGCGTAGCCGACAACACACGTCACCATACGCGAACAAACCAACTCACCACGTTGAACCCGTTTGATCCGATTCTAAGTTTTCGCTCCTCCTGAAGTCTCTCTCAAATGCATCCCCGCTGGAATCAATGGCGAATCCTCACCCTGCTCACGGGGCTGTTGATTCTCAAAGTCAACGCCAGCGTCGTTCTGAACTACCGCAACTACGTCCCGCCCAACTTCCAGACCGACTTCCTTCTCGGCCGCGAAGCCTATTTCTTCGGCAGCTACCAGTGGTCCTTCTGGGTCCACCTCTTCGCCGGCCCGGTGTCACTCGTCCTGGGCCTGCTGCTGATCAATGAAAAGTTTCTCAAGCATTACCGCCCCTGGCACCGCTTCCTCGGACGCCTCCAGGCCATCAACGTCCTGGCGTTACTTGTCCCCAGCGGGTTCTGGATGTCCTTCTACGCCGCCTCAGGAACCCAAGCAGCATTCAGCTTCGCGATCCTCTCGTTATGGACAGGCACAACGATCGCGATGGGCTGGCGAGCCGCCGTCCAAAGACGCATCGCCGAACACCGCCGCTGGATGCTACGAAACTTCACCCTGCTCTGCTCGGCTGTCATCCTGCGAATCTGCTTCGGAGCCGCAACGGTGCTCGAATACGACCCCATCTGGCTGGACCCGACGGTGACATGGGGATGCTGGATCGTACCGCTGGTGATTCTGGAACTGTCGTTTCGTAGGGTCCGCTGTGCGGACCGTCAATCAACCATCAACCCTGCCTACCCCGCCGAGTGCTGATCGATTCTCATAGCTTAAAAATTCCTCCGACGACACCACACATTAACGGACCGCACAGCGGACCCTACTGGCGATTCTGGAAGTTGCTTTTCGCAGGAGAAAACAACCGCCATCAAAATTCGCCGACATCCTCATTCCCACCAACCGTCATCAGAGCCCGACGCTTCTCTGAGGGAAGAGTCACCGTCACTGTTCGCACGGCTCCATCCCCTAAAAGAATCTGCACGACGCCTCTATGCGATATCTCCGACTCCGGCTGGAACGACTGGTACATCTCCTCGTCCGCATCATTCGGACTCATCCATTCCACCATATTTTGTTCCGGGACGTCAACGACCAAAATGGTCTCGCCCAATCCATCCGTGAAGTCCTGCTGCGTGCGGGACTTCGCGTGAGGGAATGCCAGATCATCGCCGACAAACGCCAGGTAGTTCGTGTGATTGGGAGCACCGCTGCCGCCACTCGACGGGCAGTGATAAACCGGAAGACTCGTCTGTCGAACAACCTCATTGACAGGATCGTCCCAGGGCTTGGTCAGGTCGATCGCCTTATACAGTGCCGCTTGTTCCATGTACGGCAGTATCAACGTCCGCCAGCTGTGCAGCTTATTTCCTTCTGCATCGACCGTGTAAGCCGGTGGAAACATGCCATACTCGTCATGGTAATTGTGCAGCGCGATCCCGATCTGCTTCAGATTGTTCTTGCACGTTGTTCGCCTCGCCGCTTCACGACCATTTCTTCGCTCCGGCAAAAAGATCGCCACCAGCACTAGCCCAATCAGCAGCGATGTTCCACCCCAGACAAGTGATTTCAACATGGAACGTCTCCTGAAGAGGTAGAACGAAATCCGAGTCAGATAGTTTCGTATAGTTCAATTTACGCCACGAGCCTCCCCTCCGTTGGGCTCCGCTGCCACTTTTTTTACTCGACCACCTAACCTCCCCGTTTCACCCGCGTCCATCCTCGGTTCAAACCTCATGAGGGTGGCAGCTCGGACGGCTGGTGCGCTCGGGCTGGTCCAGCCGTCCATGGCTGCCACTCGGGTGCCACTGGCTATGCCAGTGTCTTCAATCCGCGTGAAACCAGAGAAAAGCAGTGGAGTCTTTTTCAGGACAGAATGTCGATTCCCGTTCGGCACTGGCATAGCCAGTGGCACCCGAGGGGAGGCGATGGCGAATGGCGTAGTAATGTTGAGTGAAGCCGCATGGCGCTGGCGTCTTGTTCGCGTTGCTCACCCAGCCATGAACGGCTGGGCCACCCCGGACTTTGGTCACGACGACCTCTCACGTGCCCACCCAACCTCCCCGTTTTATCTCCGTCCGTCCGCGTTCATCTGCGGATCAATCTTCTCCCCTCACATCACCGTTCGCTTCCGTTACGCCAAAAATTCACCTATCATAGCTCCTTTGCCTCCACATTGGCTGCGCGGAAACTCCGTGTTCTCTGTGACCATTGTGGCAATCTCTTCTGTCTTCAAGGGTTACATCGTGTCCGTTACTGCAGTCATCGGCCTCCAATGGGGCGACGAAGCCAAAGGGAAAATCGTCGACCTTCTCACCGACCAGCACCAGATCGTTGTCCGCTACCAGGGTGGCAACAACGCCGGACACACCGTCAAATTTGAAGGCAAGACCTACAAGCTCTCCCTGCTGCCGACCGGGATTCTCCGCCCCGGCGTGACCTCGGTCATCGCGACCGGCGTTGTCATCAACCCGCAGGCCCTGCTCAAGGAAATGGACGGCGTCCGCGCTCAAGGCGTCGAGATCGGCAAGCAGCTGCTCATCTCCGACCGGGCTCACGTCATCATGCCGTATCACATGGCAGAAGAAGCCGTCCTCGAGAAACATCAGAAGGGGGACGCGATCGGCACGACCATGCGCGGCATCGGCACCTGCTACCGCGAAAAAGCCGGCCGGTCTCACGCGATCCGCATGGGGGATCTCCTCCGTCCTGCGACCTTCAAGAAGCGTCTCACGGAGATCCTCGAGTTCAAAAACCAGATGCTCTCGGCTCTCGATCCCGACTTCGTCCCGTTCAAGCTCGACGAAATCTACAACAACTACATGAGCTACACTGACCAGCTCAGAAACAACATCATCGACACGACCAGCTACCTGCACAACGCCGTCGGCGAAGGCAAGTCGCTGCTGTTCGAAGGGGCCCAGGGCTCGCTGCTCGACCTCGACCACGGCACCTTCCCCTACGTCACCAGCTCCAACAGCTCGGGAGCCGGGATCCACAACGGCTCGGGCCTGCCAGAACGCCTCATCACCCGCATGATCGGCGTCGTCAAAGCCTACACGACCCGCGTCGGCGGCGGCCCCTGCCCCACCGAACTGCTCGATGAAACCGGCGAGCACATCCGCAAAGAAGGCAACGAATTCGGTACCGTCACCGGCCGCCCACGACGCTGCGGCTGGTTCGACGCCGTCGCAACCCGCTACGGAGCCATGGTCTCCGGCGTCGACTGCATCGCGTTGATGCTCCTCGACGTCCTGAGCAAACTCCCGGAAGTCAAAATCTGCGAAGCCTACGAAATCAACGGCCAGCGCACCCAGAACTTCCCCAGCCACGTCGAAGACCTCGCCGCCGCAAAACCAATCTACCGCACCGTCCAGGGCTGGCAAACCGACATCACGGGCGTCACCAAACTCAAAGACCTCCCCGCCGGAGCGAGAGCCTACGTCGACACCGTCGCCGAGATCATGCAGAAACCAGTGCACATCGTCAGCGTGGGGCCAGATAGGGCACAGACGATTTTGGATTGACGATATCAATAATTAAACGAGGCTCGGGCCATGCCTACACTATCGATGGTCGAATCGCAGGCGGTTGCTGAACTCGCAGAGTCGTTGTACGATTTTCTGCCTGCAACTTTCTCGACCATAACTTGGCCCGATGTCGCCCAACGCTGTGGCGTGCGTGAATGCTGGCCTGACGGCAGTAGCAAGAAACAGTCGATTCCGATCTTTCTCCGCAGTGTGCTGGAAAATCGTCGCGGATCCTTTTGTGACATGATTGTAGCCGTCGTTCAAGAAGGCATTAACTACAAATCCCGTAAAGGCAACTCGGTGACAAGAGATGAGATCGAGAGGATCAACCGAAGTCTTTTGAAAGTGCAGTTCAAGATTCCCCAATTGAACGATCGTCAGTTCCTCGATGGATTGCCACTTGCTGCAAAAGAGCCCGTATCGTCGCCACAAAAGCCAACGGTTGCAACGCCAGCCGAAGTCGAAAAACTGAGACTACGATTCATCTCATTGTTTTCCGAGTCCGACACGCAGAAACGTGGCCTGGCGTTCGAACCGTTTCTTAACGACTTCTTCACAGTTCACGGCTTAGATCCACGAGGATCATTTAGAATTCTTGGGGAGCAAATCGACGGATCATTCGAATGGCAAGGTGACACGTTTCTTGTAGAAGCACGTTGGCGAAAAAGTCCAGCCAATACTGCCGATCTGCTGGTGCTACGAGGCAAGGCGGAAAAAAGCGATTGGACGCGAGGACTGTTTATTTCCATGAATGGCTTTAGTGACCTCGCAACTACTACGCTTCAGATCGGAAGGAAAGCTAATCTAATTGCTATGAGTGGACATGACCTAATTCTTATCCTTGAACATCAATGGACTTTGCAAGACGCTTTACGTGCAAAGCTGCGTCACACCGGCGAGACCGCTGAGGCATACAAACCACTTATTGAACTTGCAAAGTAAGTTCATGTCACGCATTCTTCTCACCCCTTTCAACCCACCCATCCGTCCCAACCAAGTGCCGGGGTCAGGACGGATGCATTGGTCCGGGTGGCCCAGCCGTTCATGGCTGGGTGAGCGCAGCTCACAAGAAGCCAGCGCCATGCGGCCTCACTCAACGTTACTACGTCATTCGCTATCCCCCCTCGGGTGCCACTGGCTGTGCCAGTGCCGAACGGTGCTCGACATTCTGTTCTGAAAAAGACTTTGTTGCTTTTCTCTGGTTTCACGCGGATTGAAGACACTGGCAAAGCCAGTGGCACCCGAGTGTCAGGTGATTCCATTTCCAACTGACGCTGTGAGTGTACCTGGATGCGTATGGTGACGCATCTTGTCGGCTGCGCCGATCCAGCCATGAACGGCTGGACCACCCGTCGCACACCACCCGTCCCCAGGCACCCGTCCCGGCCCCCACTCTCACCCGGGACGGATGGGGCTCCCGAAGTGCCTCATGCAATTTTCTGCATGACCAACTCGCGTCCCTGCGGTAGAATGTTCATTGGAACATATCAACGCCAACACACATCTCCCAGAGGCCAGGACATGCCCACTCACTCCCTCACGCGTCGCAACGGTTCGACCATCGAGAACATCGTTACGGTTCTGATCGGCCTGGCGATCCTCTTCTTTCTGGTCCTGATGTTTATGCCATCGGTCGGCCAGTCGCGCGGATCAGCTCGACGGTCATCATGTAAGAATAATCTGAAAGCGATCATGATGGCTGTTCACAACTATCACGATACTTACGGCGCGATGCCCCCGGCGTTCACGATCGACGCGGATGGTAAGAAACTCCACAGCTGGCGTGTCCTCCTTCTCCCCTTTCTCGAACAGAAGGATCTCTACGACAAGATCGACCTCACCAAGCCATGGGACGCCCCCGTCAACGACTTTGCCCGCCAGCAGTCTCTCTCGGTCTACCGCTGCCCTGCCAACCCTGCTCCCTCCAACCACACCAGCTACCTGGCGATCGTCGGCGACAATTATGCCTTCTCCCTCGATGGCGTTCCTCGCAAGTTCAGCGACATTCGAGACGGTCTTAGCAACACCGTCATTATGATGGAAGTCAACGACAAGCAGACCGTCGAGTGGATGAGCCCCGTCGATACGGATGACACACTGTTCCTCTCCTTCGGCCCGAAGACTCCCAAATCACATCGAGGAATCATCTGGACCAGCTTAGGTGACGGAAGCATTCGTGCGCTTTCAGAAGACCTTCCCTTACCGACCCGTCAGGCTCTCCTGACGATCAACGGCGGCGAGGTCGTGAAAGACTTTTAGTCGCCTCGCGTAGAACGACAACTCCACCAACACCAGCGGCAACAACCAGCTTCCCCACGTCAGCACCGGGTCCAGCCAGTCAGGATCGAATCGAAACACAGACGCCGCCCCAATCGAGGCTCTCAGCATTACGGCTGAAAACAACAGCGCCACATTTCGCAGCATCCAGCGTCGATGCTCCGCGTAGCGACGTTGCACCGCAGACCGCCACCCCATCGCGATCGTTCCCCCTGTCAACACCGATAGCACGAGGAAACTGACCACCGCCTGCCGTCCAGCGACCGCATAAAACGCGATCGCAAATCCGCTCGGCACCATCAACGCCAGCTGATTCACCACCTGCACCTGTCCCAGCCAGCGATGCCATCGCGCAAACCGGTTACGAAACCAGTCATTCAACAGCACAACACCCAACACCAGCGCAGCCGGCCCGGACACAATATGCGTCCAGAACGCCCACCGATACCACCCCCAGAAGTAGTCCTCACGCCCCGCCAGATACTGCGACCGAAAGTCCGGCGGAAAGTAATCCGGATACCGCAACAACACATCAAAGCTGATCTTCAGGGCCAGCATCCCGACCACCAGCATCAGGATCCACCACGGCTTCCTCAAGATATGTTTCTTCAGGCCCATCTTCTTTCCAGATCAAATGCAACTCTGTTTGCTCTCTCAGATGAATTGTGAAAAAATGATCATATGAGATCTGTTTTTGCCTTGCTACGAAATACGACTGAGCAAGAGGTTCGAGACTACCTCGACAGTCTGTATGAATTCTCCCTCGGGGAATGGTACCTGTCCGATGGAAAATCTACTTTGCTTCACATCGGGTTCTATAACGATGCGGCTGTCGAAATTGAACAAGAGAAACTCGCGGACATTTTCAAACGCTTTGGTAGAGAACCGGCTGTTTGGGTGGGTGTCGACATCTCCTCACGAGTTGAGATCGAAAATGAAGTGACGACATTCTTAAAGGGAATACTCACTCGCTTCGACGGTTCGGCACTGGACGACTGGTCGAATCACCTATGGACATTGGAGGTGATTCTCGCGGGCCAGCGCGTGGAAGGGCGGCGGTTTGGGTGGGCTGATTGATCGAAATGTGCGCAAGGCTTCAACAGATCGCCGCCTACCCCTTCACCGCCGCCTCAATCCTCGCGATATCGATCTTCCCCATCGTCATCATCGCTTCAAACGCCCGCTGAGCAACCGCGGGATCTTTCGACGTCACCGCCTGCGATAAGACGATCGGCGTGATCTGCCAGTTGATGCCCCATTTGTCTTTGCACCAGCCACACGCACTCTCGACCCCGCCGTTATTGACGATCGTATTCCAGTAACGATCCGTCTCTTCCTGGGTCGTTGTCGCGACCTGGAACGAGAACGCTTCCGTATGCGGAAATGCAGGCCCGCCGTTGAGCCCCAGGCAGGGAATCCCCAGCACCGTGAACTCGACCGTCAACACCTGCCCCTTCTCACCCGACGGAAAATCCCCCGGTGCCAGGTGAACCGCCTTCACCTCAGAGTCCGGGAACGTCTGAGCATAGAACTTCGCCGCTTCCTCAGCGTCCGTGTTGTACCAGATGCAGATCGTATTCTTGGCAGGCGTTGACATGAGGGATGCTCCATTCAGAGTTGGGAACCAGTTATCATCTCATCATGTCAATTGTCTTCGATCACCACGATGAAAATCAACGGTCGCGACATCCCATGGCCACCCGTCAACCGTGACTGGGGTTGGACACCTCAGAAGTCCCCAACCCTCAATTCTGAGCAGGCTCCTCTTCCATTTCCTCATCCGCCATCTCATCCTCACCGGCCGCTCCCTCACCAGCCCCTGCTCCACCCGCTGCCATTTGATTGTTCTCTTCGTCGTCACTCGGATCGTAATACTCGATCGACCCTGCCAACTGCTGCAGAACCGGACGATAGATATCCCGCTCGTTCTCGCTGCACTCGATCCACACAATCGCCGGATCGATCCCGCCCAGGGTCGTCAGGTGAATGCCATGAACTGTTCCCAACATCCCTTTGTAAGTGAAATCCGCGAACGCGACCGGATACATCTTGCCGGGGACCGTCTGCTCGGCTGTCTCCTGAAACTCCGAGTATTCATCGCCAACGTTAATCTTGTAACGGTGGTGGGCATCGCGAACGAGCGCAGCCGGATCGTCTTCCAGCAGGGAAGCCATGCCCCCTCCCTCGGCCTTGTCCATCAGCGAGCGGTTGTGTTTCAGTCTGACCGTATCGCCGCGATCCGTCTTCAGCATCGCCCATGGCCAGCGTCCATTCTCGATGCCGCTATCGGTCATCTTCCAGTTGTCGGGCATCTGCCACTTCATGACAATCAGCGTCTTCTCTTTGGCAGGCCGGGCCGTCTCGAACGTCGCCAGCTTCACTTCCTTCGTCTCACTCGACCCGTTGAGCACTCCACTCGAAGTCACTGCATAAATCCCGCCCACCAGCACCAGCAATGCCACGACCGACCCGCCCACAATCGCCACCACTGTCATCGAATCATTCGACGAAGACGACTTCTTCTTCGCAGGCTTCCCGTCAATTCCGACCTTCTTCCTCTTCACCGACGCCCCAGCCACTGGCGGTTTGGAACCCGATGCAGACGCTTTCCGTGGCAACCCCGGACGAGAAGACGAACGATCCGAACGTGGCGTCGACATACACGAGCCCTTCCTGTGCAGGAAATGTGAAGACGTGGAAAACGGTGTCGATGACTATACCGTATCGCATCAGTAATACTAGATATATCTGGTTGCCACAACCACAATGCCAGATGCCCAGACCGGTCATGAATGCATCCAGAGTCTGTATCGCAACTGCTTTTGTGCGCTTTTCCACAGTTCCCCTGCGCAGGAAATCAATTCGTTCCCCCTGAGAATGAAATCCGATCAGCTTCACTACACAGCCAGATTTCAAACAACTATGATCGATGCGTCCTCTTCGTTTAACCGCTGAAAGCACGATCGATCATGAAGATTCACGAATATCAGGGCAAGATCCTCTTCCACAAATCCGGCGTCGCAGCCCCTCAAGGGATCGTCGCTAAGACCCCCGATGAAGCAGCTGCTGCGTTCGAAAAGCTCGGCGGCCCTGTCGCTGTCGTCAAATCGCAGATCCACGCAGGTGGCCGCGGCAAAGGACGCTTTATTGAGCAGCCAGATCAACCGGGGGTCAAGGTCGTCAAGTCGGCCACGGAAGCCAAAGAACATGCTGCCCGCATGCTCGGCAACACGCTGGTCACCGTTCAGACCGGTCCAGAAGGCAAGCAAGTCAATACGCTGTACATCGAAGCTGGCGTTGAAATTGAACGCGAACTTTACCTCGGCGTCGTGGTCGACCGCGAATTCATGTCTCCTGTCCTGATCGTCTCTTCCGAAGGTGGAACGGAGATTGAAGAAGTCGCCGAACACAGCCCGGAAAAAATCATCAACGAGCCTTTCGACCCCGCTTACGGTCTCTTCCCGTTCCAGGCCCGCAAACTGGCATTCGCGCTGGGACTTGAAGGCCCAGCCATCCGCTCGGCCGAGAAGTTCCTCCCAAAAATCTGCAAGCTGTTCGTCGATTACGACTGCAGCATGGTTGAAATCAACCCGCTGATCGTCACTAAGTCGGGCGAACTGATGGCTCTCGATGCCAAGATCACCTTCGACGACAACGCCATGTTCCGTCACAAAGACCTCGAAGAATTCCGCGACCTGACCGAAGAAGAGCCAACCGAAGTCCGAGCCGGTAAAACAGGCCTCTCGTACGTCAAGCTCGAAGGCAACATCGGCTGCCTGGTCAACGGAGCCGGTCTGGCCATGTCGACCATGGACATCATCAAGCTGCACAAAGGCCAGCCTGCCAACTTCCTCGACGTCGGCGGCGGAGCCAATAAAGAACAGGTCACCGAAGCCTTCCGTATCATTCTGGAAGACAAAAACGTCAAAGCAGTTCTCGTCAACATCTTTGGCGGGATCATGCAGTGCACCACCATCGCGACGGCGATCCTGGCTGCCTACGACGAAGTCGGTTTCCACGTTCCTCTGGTCGTCCGACTGGAAGGCAACCAGGTCGAGCCAGCTCGCAAAATGCTGGAAGAATCAGGCAAAAACATCATCACGGCTTCAGATCTGACCGACGCAGCGAAGAAAGTCGTCGCAACCCTGAATGCGTAATCAAGTTCTCGGCGGTGATCCTTCTCCCCCGGGGAGAAGGTGGCCGAGTCTTCGAGGTCGGATGAGGGAACTCTTCATAGTCAAAGAAATCTGTCTTCAGTGTTTTGACATTACGTAGACAACATCGGTGAGGCTTCCTCACCCTACCCATAGAAAAGCGATACGATGGCCATTCTCGTCGACGAAAATACTCGCATCATTACCCAGGGGATTACCGGCAACGCCGGTGCTCTCCACACCCGCCAGTCCAAAGCCTACGCCGCCGAATGTCAACCCGGTGTTGACGTTTTCGTCGGTGGGGTGACTCCTGGCAAAGGCGGTCAGGACTTCGAAGGCCTGCCGATTTTCAACTCGGTCGCAGAAGCGGTCGAACAAACCGGTGCCAACACCTCGATGATCTTCGTCCCGCCTCCATTCGCAGGCGATGCGATCCTCGAAGCCGCTGACGCTGGCATCGAACTGATCATCGCGATCACCGAAGGCATCCCGGTTCTGGATATGGCCCGCGTCTGGGACCGCCTCCAGTACTACCCAAACAGCCGCCTCATCGGCCCAAACTGCCCGGGTGTCATCACTCCCGGCATTGCAAAAATCGGCATCATGCCCGGCTACATTCACCAGCCAGGCAAAGTCGGCATCGTCAGTAAGTCGGGGACCCTGACTTACGAAGCGGTTTGGCAGACCAGCAACCTGAAACTCGGACAATCGAGCGCTGTCGGTATCGGCGGCGACCCGATCATCGGCACCAACTTCATCGACGTCCTCGAACTGTTCGAAGAAGACGAGCAGACCGAAGTCATTCTCCTCATCGGCGAAATCGGCGGAAACGCAGAAATCCAGGCTGCTGAGTTCATCCAGGAATTCGTCACCAAGCCCGTCGCCGCCTTCATCGCAGGCCAAACCGCCCCTCCAGGCAAACGCATGGGCCACGCCGGTGCCATCATCTCCGGTGGTAAAGGAACAGCCGAAGAAAAAATTGCCGCCCTGCAAGCCGCCGGCGTCGTCGTCGCCGACAGCCCCGCCACCATGGGACAAGCCGTCGTCGAAGCCCTCAAGAAGAAAAAGAAGTAGTCGCTTCATCTGACCCTTCTCCCCCGGGGAGAAGGTGGCCGAGTCTTCGAGGTCGGATGAGGGAGTCTGTAAAGCTTACATAACAACCAAACCTAAAAAGGGCGTCGAGACAATTCAGTCTCGACGCCCTTTTCGTTTCCTGACTTGCTTCTTTGTGAAACTTCGTGCCCTTGGTGCCTTCGTGGTAAATCTCTGCCAATCAAACACCAGCGCGCAATAAAAAACCCCCGGATTGGCATTGGGGCAGTTCTTGTTCGCGGCAAGAACTGGCGGGATCCCGTAGCCAAACCCAAGGGGTTTTTTCAATCAAAGTTGCAAATCAAGTGAGTATGCCTCTTTAGACCCGAGGCAGGGTTGGGTGTGTGGTACTAGGCGACGCCACTTTTAGCCACACGACCGCTGAACACAGACGGACGTTGTGGGTCCACGTTCTTCGATTTGCCAGAAAGCTCGCCATCAACGGCTGAATCTTCAAGATTATGTTCGCCAGTCAGGATTTCGCCGCGGATGATACGGACGTCGCCAGGAGCGTCGATGCCGATTTTCACGCTGCCTTTACCCGTTTGGATAATCTTAACAACAATGTTATCGCCGATTTGGATCATTTGTGATTGTTTACGTGTCAGAACCAGCATCTTTTTGCTCCTGAGTTTGTATCGTCCGTGGTATCCGTATGCCGATCATCCGGCACCCGTGTTCCATCTTGTGTTAGGTGAGGCTTCCAGTTGCCTCGGATGGAAAGGAATCATTGCAGACGCCGTGCCAAACTTTTTGTAACGAATCGCTCAAGAATTTGATTCGTTGATGTATCTGCTTGTTGTGTATTGTTTTAATTGGCCTCTGGCAGCTGGGGAATCATCTCGGAAAATTTCTGCCAGATCTCCCACTGGTGCATTTTGAGACGGTTTTTCTCGACATTACAATTCCGTTTACAATTTGAAAATTGGGCTTAAGTTCTTAACGGGTTGTGTCGTACGATCTACCACTTTGATAGTTAGCATGGCAATTTATCCGTATAGGCGTGGTGGATTGGCGGTCGCCTTGGTTGATTTTCGCACTCACAGCTGTTGATGGTTGCACGACTTCCGACCACACAAAGTCAGTTGAAAACATTTGGAGAATGATTACACTCTCCCTTTCTGATATTACCCGGAAGGTGACGACCCATGAGTACGCTAAAGAAAAACACACGAGAAAGCCGAGCTCGCAAGTTTGAGCTCTATGGCGAAAATAAGCCCACCTTCGGCAATGCTGTCGAAATGCGTGGTAAGGCCAAATATCTGGGCGGTAACGGTCGTAAAACGACTGGTATTACTCGTCGCCAGTTCAAGGTGAACCTGCAGAAGATCCGCGTCGTCGAAGACGGCCAGGTCGTTCGTCGCTGGGTTCCCGTTTCCCTGATCCGCTCCGGCAAGATCACCAAGCCCGTCAAGCGTGCCCCATTCTCGCTCCCTAAAGAGTAATGCCGCACCCGCTTCGGCGAACTGTTCAATAACCTTCGGAGTCTTTATGATCCCGAAGGTTTTTTTACGCGCCTTTCTGGCTCTAGACTTATTATGAGAACCCAAGACAGGGAGTTCACGCTCCCCGCTCGCCTGGGAGAATCACCGTGAGTGAACTAACAACTGCACAGGTCCAGCATGTCGCTCTACTGGCTCGCCTCGAAGTCGGGGAGGAGGAACTCGCTGCCCTGCGCGATTCCATGGGCAATATCCTGACCTATATCGAACGCCTCAGCGAAGTCGATACTGATGGGGTCGAGCCGATGGTCCATGCCATCGAACTCTCGAACGTTTTCCGTGAGGATCACGTCAAGCCATCCCTGTCCCGCGAAGCTGCCCTCTCGAATGCCCCTTCGACCGACGGCCGTTACTTCCTCGTTCCCGCGATTCTGGACGGAGATCAATAAGCAGTCATGACGAAGCTGACTCCCTGTCAAAGACCAGTTCGGACCCTGTTGGAGCAACTTCAGGTAGGCGATCTCTCGTCGACACGCCTGACCGAAGAGTGTTTGCATGAAATCAAATGGCAAAACGGCTCCCTGAACGCCTTCCTCGCCCTGCAGGAAGAAACAGCGATCCGTCAGGCCGAAGCCATCGACCAGCGTCGCGCCCGCGGCGAATCCCTCGGCCTCCTCGCCGGCCTGCCGATCGCGATCAAAGACAATATCTGTCAGCTGGACACCAAAACAACCTGCTCCAGCAAGATGCTCGAGAACTTCGTTTCTCCTTATGACGCCCACGTCATCGAGAAACTCCAGCAAGCCGACGCCATCATCATCGGCAAAACGAACCTCGACGAATTCGCCATGGGGTCCTCAACCGAGAACTCCTACTTCGGCATGTCGCGTAACCCCTGGAGCCCGGAATTCGTCCCCGGCGGTTCCAGCGGCGGCTCTGCTTCTGCGGTCGCAGCGAACATGGCTCCACTTGCCTTAGGCAGTGATACGGGTGGTTCCATCCGACAACCCGCTGCTTTCTGTGGACTCGTCGGCCTCAAGCCCACTTATGGTCGCGTGTCACGTTACGGCCTCGTCGCGTTCGCCAGTTCGCTCGACCAGATCGGCCCTTTCTCCTGCGACGTCTACGGCTCCGCGATCCTGATGGACGCCATCAGCGGCCACGACGAGCGCGATTCCACCAGCCTCCCCTACCCTGCTCTCGAACTGACCAAAGACCTCGATCAGCCCATCTCCGGCCTGAAAATCGGCGTCATCGAAGAACTGATGGAAAAATCAGTCGACGGCGACGTCGTCGCTGGTGTCCGTCATGCCATCGACGTCTACCGTCAGCAGGGAGCCGAGATCATCCCGATCAAGCTCCCTCACGCGGAGTACGCTGTCGCGACCTATTACATCATCGCTCCCTGCGAAGCCTCCAGTAATCTCTCCCGTTACGATGGCATTCACTATGGCTACCGCGCCAAGGAATTCTCCTCGCTGACCGAGATGTATTCCCGCTCGCGCGGCGAAGGCTTCGGTACCGAAGTCAAACGACGCATCATGCTAGGCACCTACGCTCTCTCCAGTGGCTACTATGACGCCTACTACAACAAGGCCCTCAAAGTCCGACGCCTGATTCGTCAGGACTACGACGAAGTCTTCAAGAATGTCGATGTCGTCCTCGGCCCCGTCACGCCGTCCGCTGCCTTCAAAAAAGGGGAGCACTCCAAAGACCCGCTGACGATGTACCTCTCCGACCTCTTCACCATCAGCGCTAACCTGACCGGCCTTCCCGCGATCAGCGTTCCTTGCGGTCTCAACGACAAAGGCCTGCCTCTGGGCTTCCAGCTGACCGGCAAAGCCCTTGAAGAATCCACCCTCCTCCGCATCGCCCGCATGTTCGAAGCGCAAGGCGACTGGAAGACAAATCGGTTCTAGACCTTCGTCGCTGTCGCTGCAGCATGACGAAAGCGGCGTCTTCGGAAAATCAGAGCCAAAACTGAAAAATGTTTTGGCGTCTCGAATTCGCATGGAAATGCCGACCGCAACCGTTATGATTGCCAGAGGGTGGAATCCCGGCTGTCCCAATTATTGAGGCAGCTAGCCGCTCTGCTGCATGATGTGACTACATAGCCGATTAGGGAGCGTATGACCGAAGAGTTTGATGAAGTCCGTGGTCGGGAGTCCGTCGAAAAAATCCATCAGGCTTATGTCTCGATCAAGGACCAGATGTCGAAAGTCATCGTCGGTCAGGAAGAGGTGATCGACCAGCTGCTGATCAGCCTGTTCTGCCAGGGACACTGCCTTCTCGAAGGGGTTCCCGGGCTCGCCAAAACACTGATGATCTCGACGTTATCTCGTTGCCTGTCGATGTCGTTTGCCCGCATCCAGTTCACCCCGGACCTGATGCCCGCCGATATCACCGGCACCGATGTGCTCCAGGAAAACCGTGATACCGGCAAGCGCGAGTTCCGCTTCATCTCCGGTCCGTTGTTTCACAACATGATCCTCGCGGACGAAATCAACCGGACCCCTCCCAAGACCCAGGCCGCCCTCCTCGAAGCCATGCAGGAACGCCAGGTGACGATCGGCCAGGCCCGTCACGTGATCGCTCCTCCGTTCTTCGTGCTGGCGACTCAGAACCCGATCGAGCAGGAAGGAACCTACCAGCTCCCCGAAGCCCAGCAGGACCGCTTCATGTTCAAAGTGAACGTCGGCTATCCGTCGTTCAAAGAAGAACGCCAGATTGCCCGCAATACGACAGGCCTGAGCCGCTTCGAAATCAATCCTGTCCTGACCGCCGATGAAATCGTCGATCTCCAGCGCATCGTCCGACAGGTCCCCGTGTCCGATCACGTCATCGATTACTCACTGGCGCTCGTCCGCCAGACCCGCATCACTGAAGACGGCGCACCGGACTTCGTTCGTGAGATGCTCAGCTGGGGAGCAGGCCCTCGTGCCGTTCAGAACCTGATCCTCGGCGGTAAGGCCCGCGCCCTGCTGCGAGGTCGGACGCATGTCTCGACGGAAGACATCTCAGAACTCGCCAAGCCCGTTCTGCGTCACCGCATCGTGACCAACTTCGCCGCTCAGAGTGAAGGTATCACGACCGATCACGTCATTCAAAAGCTGCTGGATTCGACCCCCTCTAAGGAAGGTGAACTGACGCGTGACCCAAGACTACAAAAGATTTTTGCAGCCTGATGCGCTCTCGCGGATTTCACGCCTCGAGATTCAGGCCCGCGATGTCGTCGAGGGATTCCTGACAGGGCACCATCGCAGTCCGTACTTCGGCCAGTCAATCGAGTTCGTCCAGCACCGTGAATACGTCGCCGGGGACGATACGCGCCGGATCGACTGGAAGGCCTGGTCCAAGACCGACAAGTACTACATCAAGCAGTACGAAGAAGAAACCAACCTCCGCACGACGATCCTTCTCGACCGCAGCGAGTCGATGCAGTTCGGCTCTGGCAAAACAAGCAAATTCGACTACGGCTGCTCGATCGCTTCCGCCCTCTCCTATCTGCTGCTCAAACAGCAGGACGCCGTCGGCATGACGTTGTTCGATGAAAAGACCCAGGTCCGCATCCCTATTCGCTCTCAACAGAACCATCTGGGCAGCATCCTCACCGTTCTCTCCACACAGATCCCTGGTGAGAAAACCGATCTCGGCAAAGTCCTCCAGCAAACCGGTCACGAACACCGCCGACGCGGCTTGATCGTCCTCATCTCCGACCTGTTCGGACCACGCGAGGCCCTCTTCAAAGGCCTGAAGCTGCTCCGTTTCCTCGGCCACGACGTCATGCTCTTCCAGACCCTCGACGACCAGGAAATCGACTTCAGCTTCAATGGCACCACGAAATTCGTCGGTCTCGAAGGCGCAGGCGAAGTCACCTGCGATCCCAAAAGCCTGCGTGTCGGCTACCTCGAAGCACTCGAAAAATTCCAGGACGAAATCCGACGTTTCTGTTCGGCTCAAATGGTCGACTACCAGGTCGTCCGCACCAGTTCCAACCTCGACGCCGTGCTCGCCCACTACATGAAGCACCGTTTGGGGATGGGGGTTGGGGCGTAATTGGTAATTCGTAATTGGTAATTAGCCAGACAAAGATCAGAGGAAAAAATGTTCATTCAACGAAATAACGGTCCGAGTTAACGCGTATTCAGCGTCAGACGTGCGAAGCGGATCGGCCAATTACCAATTACTAATTACCAATTACTATGTTTTCCAGCTTCTTCTTCCATCCCGGTTTCCTCGCAGGTGGTGCCGCCTTGATTGCAGCGCCGGTGATCATCCATTTGATCAACCGGTACCGCTACCAGCGCGTGAAGTTTGCAGCGATGGAGTTCCTACTCGCCAGTCAGAAACGCAATCAGAAGAAGGTCTACTTCGAGCAATTGCTACTGCTTCTGATGCGGGTCCTCATCATTGCCAGCATCGTGGCGTTGATCTCCCGTTTGATGATCGACCCGTCGCAGATGGCTCTCTTCCAGGGGGCCCAGACGCACCATGTCGTCCTGTTCGATGACAGTGGCTCGATGCAGGAACGCGTCGGCGATTCGACCGCTTTCGATGAAGGCCTGAAGATCGTCGAGAAGCTCGTCTCGACCGGTTCGGTCGCTGGCGGCACGCAGAAATTCACCATGCTGATGCTCTCGAATCCCGACGTCGCGGTCGCGGATTTCAACGAGCGGACGATCGATGAATCCCTCGTCAGCGACCTGGCCGACATGGTCGAATCGAAACGCCTGAAATGCTCTTACGCGGCACCGTCGTACTCAGAAGGGTTAACTGCAGTCCGAGAGATTCTCGCCAATAACCCCACCGGCGTGCGACAGCTTCACCTCGTCTCCGACTACCGCAAATCGGACTGGCTGACCCAGACCGCGATCCTCTCCCAACTCGAAGAACTCAGCGAGGAAGGGGTTCGCGTGAACCTCGTCCGCACCACCGAAGCTCAGCAACCCAACCTCGGGATCGTCGAGTTGACAGGCATGCTCCACGCTGTCGCTGCGGGCGTACCGACCCGGATGTCGGTCATCGTCAAAAATTACGACGAAGCCATGGCCGAGAAAGTCAAAATCACGATCACGCTCGATGGCAATCAACTGCCGCGTACGATCGAAATTCCCAAGATCGAAGGGGGGCAGTCCGCGACCGAAGACTTCGACCTCGTCTTCACCAGCCCCGGCATTCATCAGGTCATCGCCAAACTCGAAACGGACGCACTTCCCCAGGACAACGAGCGTTTCCTCGCCGTCGACGTCGGCAACACAAACCCCGTCCTGATCATCGACGAGACCCCCAACGGCGACGAAGGTCAATACCTCGCCGATGCCATCTCTGCTGCTCCACAGATCACAGGGTTCACGACGAACATCGCGGGTGTTGATTACCTGCGAAAAAATTCGCTCGACCCGTATGTGTTGATCTACCTCGTCAACGTCGGCGAACTCCCCGAAGACGTCCTCGTTGCTCTCGATGAATACGTCAAAGGTGGCGGCGGCTTAGCCTGGTTTGCAGGAGAAGCAGTCCGTCCAGCGTATTACACAGAAGCCCTCTACAAAGGCGGGGAAGGACTTTATCCTGTCCCGCTGGCCCCTTCTGCTCAGGAACTCGAACGCGATAAATCCGCAGAGCCCGGCCCTGATCTCAAGCTCGCGGGCGACTTCGATCCTTTCAAGGTCCTCGTTGCGGAGAACGGCTTGTTGACGTATTACATCAGCGTCTTCAAGTCACTCGTCACCGCCAATGACTGGGAACGCGATGACCGCAAGCGAGCAGACCGCGTCACAACTCTGGCCAGCCTGCGTGATGGTCGCCCCATCATGTTCATCAAGCCTTATGGCAAAGGTCAGGTCTTCACCTCGCTGACGTCTGCAGGCCCGATGCTCAACCGCACGGGCATCCGCTGGAACAACTGGCCCAACGACCCCAACGCGATGAGTTACACCATCTTCCACCTGGAACTCGCGCAGCATCTCATGAAGACCGACCGACGCCTGCCCGAAAAAATGGTCGGCGATCCTGTCGAAATCACACTCGACCCCGCCAAGTACCTGGAAGAAGTCGAAGTCGTCAGCCCCACAGTCGACGGCGAACAGACCGTCCGCGTGATGGCAACTCCGCTGTCTAGTGGAACCGCCGATACTTCCGATGTCGACAACGCGTTGTTGATGGCGAAGTTCAGTCAGACTGGCTATCCCGGCTTTTATGCCGCAAAACTCCTGACGATCAATCGTCAGGTCGAGAACAAGGAATTCGCCTTCAATGCCCCGACGAGCGAAAGCACTCTGACCCTGGCAACTCGTTCCGAACTCGTCAAGAAACTCGGCGAAGGTTCGAGTATCCGCATTCAGGATGCTGGCGAAACAGCCTGGCTGGCTCCTCAGGAAGCCGGGCAGGAAGTCCGACAGTTCCTTCTTGTATTACTATGTGTCTTGTTGATGGCTGAGCAGGCCTGGAGTTATCGGTTGAGTTATCACGGATCGGGAGCCGTCGGCAAACGAATGGGGGTTGGACGCGCATGACCAACTTCACCAACATGATCTTGATGCCCCTGCTCTCCCAGGACGAGGCGACCATTCGCAGCCTGGAATACTCGCTCCCCGTCGAGCCGTGGCAGTGGATGACCGCAATCATCGGCGGCCTGATCGGCCTGGCCTGGGTCATCTGGCTGTATAGGCAAGACACGTGCGAGCTGAGCCTGCCGTGGAAAATCTGGCTGGTCACCCTGAGACTCTCTGCGATCGCGATTCTGATGGTGATCGCCATCAACCCTCAGCAGCGTACGCAGAAGATGTCTTACCGACCATCGCGTCTAGCGATTCTCGTCGATACCAGTTCCTCGATGCAGAACCCCGTCGCGGATGAGTCCGGTACCAACGAGATCCCCTCGCGCGTCGACGCAGTCCGCACCGCGCTGGCTGATCCACAGCTACTAAGCAACCTGCAAAAAGTCCACGAAATCTCGATCTACACCTTCGACGACCGCCTGCGTGGCCCGCATGTCATCCTCCCCTCGCAGGATCCCAAAGCCGTCGCCCTCCGCCAGACAACGACGAAATCACCCGATTCCCCAACTGCTCCCAAAGACGAGACGAAAAACGTCGTCAAAGGCCCCGTGACCGTCAACTCGGCCACAGACCTCGCGAACGTCAATTGGGAAGAAATCCTCGCCCCCTCGGGCGGTGAAACCCGCCTCGGCGATGCGATGCAGGAACTGTTAGCCAAAGTCTCGGGCAAAACATTGTCCGGTGTCGTCGTGATGTCCGATGGCGTCTCGAATGCCGGTGTCGATCCCGAAGGTCTGCTGGTGCGACTGCAGCAATCTCGGGTCAAGATGACCACCGTCGGCGTCGGCGGCACGAAGCTGCCCGTGAACGTCTCGGTCGCGAATGTCTTGGCTCCGACGGACGTCCAACTCAAAGATCCCTACGAGATCACCGCGTACGTCCAGGGTCAGGGGCTGACGGGTGAACCGGTTCTCGTCGAACTCCTCGCCTCCACCAACGGCTCGCCACCTTCAACGGTCGCCTCGCAGCAAGTCACGCTGAATGAAAGCGAACAGGGAGCCGAAGTCAAATTCCCGCAGCAACCCGAGCAAGCCGGCGAAACCCAGTTCACGATTCGCGCCAAGCCGGTCCGCGAAGTTAAAGAAGTCCGCGACAGCGACAACAGCAAACTCGTCACCGTGACGGCTCGCGATAAACCCGTCAAAGTCCTGATCGTCGCTGGCGGTCCCAGTTGGGATTACCGTTTTCTCGGCGGTACGCTGTACCGTCACGATACGATCGATATCGATGTCTGGCTGCAGTCCGGCCAGGTCGGAATCAGCCAGGAATCCGATAACCTGCTGTTCGACTTCCCCGTCGACCCAGCCAAGCTCTTCTCGTACGACGTCATGGTCTGCTTCGATGCCGATTGGACGTTGATTCCGCCGAAGGCTCAGGAATCGATCGCTCGCTGGGTCTTCACCCAGGGCGGCGGATTGATCTTCGTCGCAGGGGATGTAAACACGCCGACGGTTGCGATGGATCAGTCGAAATATAGCGATCTGCTCAAGCTTCTCCCCGTCGGCCTGGAAACCCTCCTTTACAAGTTCCAGCCCGATAACGAAACCGCGCAGCCTTGGCCCGTCGAACTGACCCAGGAAGGCCAGGGAGTCGATGTCCTCAGCCTCAACGATGACCCGCGCGAGTCGGCCCGCTTGTGGAAAGAGTTCGCAGGTCTGTTCCGTAGTTACCCGACCACCGGCCCCAAAGGAAGCGCGACGGTTTACGCCTACCTCGCCGACCCGCGTTCGATCTCTCCGTCGGGGTTGCCAATCCTCTTCGCCAGCCAGTTCTACGGTCAGGGACGCACGTTCTATATCGGCAGCCCGGAAATGTATCGCCTGCGATCACGCGATCCCGAACACTTCGATCGCCTGTGGATCAAACTGATTCGCATGGTCGGCCAGGGACGCCTGCAACGCGGCAGCCAGCACGGCATGCTGCTTCTGGAAAGCCACCAGTACCCCCTCGGCAAGAACGCGACGATCCGCGCCCGCCTGTTCGACCCGCAATACAACCCGCTGACGCAGGAACAGGTCGTCCTCGAAGTGACCGACCCGAAAGGTCAGATCGTTTCCCCGCCGACTGTTTTGGCCGCCGACCCCGCTGCACCGGGAGAATACGTTGGCTCGCTAAGAATGGCCCAGCCGGGCCGATACAAGCTGTCACTGCCCGTCCCGAATCTGGACGAGCGGGTCGAAGATTCCGTCGAAGTCAGCATTCCGCAACTCGAAGATAAGGAAATGCGCCAGAATGTCCGACTTCTCAAGGAACTCGGCAAGGAGTCCGGCGGTCAATATCTGACACTCGACGCCTTGAACACCCTGCCCGCTTCACTGCCAAACCTCGGCGAGGAATTCCTCATCGCTGAACGCCTGCAGACGCTGTGGGACCAGGCCTGGGTGATGTACCTGCTCGCGGGGCTACTCTCCCTGGAGTGGCTATCAAGAAAGCTGCTCAAACTGGCGTAGTCATCAAGTGTCCCTTCTCCCCCGGGGAGAAGGTGGCCGAGTCTTCGAGGTCGGATGAGGGAACTCTGCGAATTGAATAGGACTCACACTCGTCCCTTCTCCCTTGAGGGGAGAAGGTGCCCGAAGGGCGGATGAGGGTGGGGCCTAGGCACTAATACGCTGACAACCCGCCAAACAACTCACAGCCAAGGACATTTCAGACTGACCGTCTATAAACAAACCCCTCAGGACGATATTGACGGAACTGAACTGACAAGGACATGATGGTGTGTTGCGCCGTTTCCAGCGCAGCGAGGATTCAAGAAAGTTAACTCGACGAAATGGTGAACGACCCGCAGACGGCTGAGACAATCAAGTCAACCTTCGCGTTGCTGAGGTCGAAGATCCGACAGTACATCCTGCTCGAGGGGATTGCTCTTTTAATCGCCTGTATCGGCGGCCTGTTCTGGCTGACGTTTGGACTCGATTACCTCTGGTTCGAACTCAACCGCTTTGAACTCCCCAAAGAAGTACGACAGATTCTTGTCTTCGGCTCACTGATCGCGATCGCCATCGTCGCGCTGCGTGCGATCGGGCAGCGGATGTTGATTCCGTTTCGAGATCGTTCCGTCGCGATGCTGATGGAGCAGAAGTTCCCGAACCTTTCGGACCGACTCATCACAACCGTCGAGCAACTGGAATCCCGCGAAACAAACACCCCCCCTTTGACCACGATGATGCTGCGTCAGACGGCGAGCGAAGCCTATGAGATGCTCAAGAATCTCGACATCCGCTCGGTGTTTGATCAGGCGCCGCTGCGACGAGTCGCGGGACTGGCGGCCATTATGGTGGTCTCGATTGGCATACTCCTGATCGTCGACCAGAAAGCGGTCGCACGCTGGGCCGATGGATTCGTCCGTCTGAAAGAGGAATACTGGATTCGCGAGACCGCCGTCGTCGTGAAAGTCTTGCGACAGCCGGGGGATGAAGTTCGAGACTTTGTCGACCACACCATCAAGCACGCCCGCGGCCAAGACCTGACACTGCTGGTAGAACTCTCAGAGGCATCACCCGTTCCCGAGCGGGTCATGCTCTCGTATCAAACAAAAAACGGCGGGACCAGCAGAGCCGTCATGAGTCACCCGCAGGAGCGTCTCTTTCAGCAGACGATCCCCGAAGTCGTCGATGATCTGAGCTTCTGGATCGTGGCAGGAGACTATCGCAATCGACAGCCCTATCGCGTGATCGTCGTCGATCCGCCTCGGATTGATTCTGCAGAACTGCTCTGCGATTACCCTGCTTACACTGGCCTGAATCGTCCGGGGGATGGAGGGCTGACTCGTCAGGAGATCCTCGGAATTTCCACGCTGGTTCCCGTCGGGACAAAGTTCTATCTGCGAGGTTATTCCAACAAGGATCTCTCGAAAGTCACGATCCGCAGCAGCCGGTTTGAGATTGATCACTTGATCCGACAAGCCAGTCAGAAGTCGGATGATCGAGTGATTCTAGAATCGACCGATGGTGACTCCGAGACGGTTGTCTCTGTGCCGCAGACCATGTTTTCGAGGGAAGGTGTTCCAAAGTCGCCACGGGAAATGCTCGTCGCGATGCAGATGACGCAGGATCTCGATAAGGCATTCACCGCCTTCCAGGAGACTCCGGCTTACGTCCCGCTGGCTCAAGAGACGATGTTGTTCATTCAGCTTGAGGATCAGGATGGTGTCGTCTCGACAGAGCCGATTCGACTGATGCTCAAGGCGGTGGAGGATGAGCCACCGGAAGTCACTGCGGAACTCAAAGGGGTCGGGAAAGTCGTCACGATGCGGGCCGATATCCCGGTCGCGATCAAGTCGAATGATGACTACGGACTGGCGAATGTGAAGTTCAAATATGCGGTCGGGCCGTCCATCGATTCCAACCCGACACATCGCCCGATTGCTGAGAATCTGGCCGGTAAACGGGAATGGGAGACCAGCGGTTTCAACAACCGCGGCATTACTAACTTTGAAGTCCTGCCGTTGAATTTGCCTTTGGGCGAGATGTTGCATCTGGTCGTCGAAGCGACGGATCAGAACGATGTGACCGGCCCGGGAGTTGGTCGCAGCAATCTGTTTTCGTTCAAGATTGTCAGTCCCGAAGAGCTGTTGTCTCAGATGTATCAGGAAGAACTCAATCTGCGGAAACGCTACGAACAGATGATTTCGGACCTTGAAAAATCTCTGGATGACCTCAAGGTTCACCGCGAGAAATACAAGTCGGAAAAACCAACTGAAGGCGCCATGGGGGATGAACTTCGTTCCTCTGTCTCGGCCTGCCTGGAACGCAGTCTCTATGCATTGCGTCAGGGGGCGACCGAAAATGCCTCCGTGACGTCAGCCTTTGAAGACATCAAGGCTCAACTGATCAATAACCATGTCGATACGCCTCAGATTCTGGACCGTGTGTCCAATCAGATTCTGCGACCACTCGAAGAGATCAACAAGAACAACTTCCTGTTGTGCGATGATCGACTGGGACAACTCAAGATGGCGATCGCCCGCAGCCAGGACCTCACTGAGGGAATGACGTCGAGTGTGGTCGCGATCGAGGATCTGATCTCAGCGATGAAACGCATTCTGGGCGAGATGAGAAAACTCGAATCGTTCCATGAGGCGATCGAGCTGCTCAAAGGGATTATTGACGATCAATCCAAACTCAAGGATTCGGTCAACAGTAAGAACAAGAACTCGTTGATTGATGACTTGTTTAAGTAGGGATGTCTGTATGTAGGGTCCGCTGTGCGGACCATCAATCGACATGCATCCCTGACTGGTGTGTGGATTGTTTTTAAGAGAGTCACGGTTCGGGTGGCAGCATCGCGAAATACGGTCCGCTCAGCGGACCCTACGGATAAGGTGTCGAATGAAACGATTTCAAACTATCGTGACGGGCCTGCTGGTGGCGGTGATGCTGCTGCCTGGGACTGTGTTCGCACAGGCACAAGACGGCAATGCTCCCCCTGCGAATGCTGCTTCGCAGCTGCCGCTTGACCAGCAGCAGATGTCGATTTCGCAGCGTTATGAACGCTTTGAACAGACGCTTCTCAAGATCGTCGATATCACGCGCGAAACCGATCCTGCTCGAGCAGACTTGTTGCTGCGCGCCATCGGGAAGAGTCGTGAGATGCGGATTTCGCCGCAGATTGAGTCGATTGTGCAACTGCTCGGGCAAGAACGTCTGGGCGAAGCGGGCACGCGACAAGATGATTTGATCAAGAGCTTAGCGGTCGTGCTCGAAATTCTGCAGAGCGAAGATGAACGAGCCCGCATCAAGAATGAAATGGAACGTGTCCAGGATCTGCTCAAGGATCTGGATCGGGTCGTCGGCAAGCAGAAAGACGTTCGCGCTGATACCGAACGCGGCGGCGACTTCGCTCCACTCGGCAAGAAGCAGGAGGACGTCGAGAAGCTGGCCGAAGAGTTACAAAAGAAGATGGCGCAGCAAGACGCGGAACTGAACGAAAAGAATGGCGGGAAGAAGCCCAAAGCAGGTTCTCAGGATCCGTCGCAGCAGTCGGGTGATCCCAAAGAATCCGGCGAGCCCAAGGAGCTTGGGACCGAGGAGAAGATGGACGAGGAGTCCAAGAAGCCCGAATCTGAAAAGAGTGAGGACGAAAAGAAGGCAGACAAGCCGAGCGAGAAAAAGCCCGGCGAAGAATCCAAGTCTGGAGAGTCATCGCCTCCTGAGTCGGGCGAAACCGATGAATCCAAGAAGCCCCAGGATTCCAAGTCACAACAACAGAAAAGCCAGCAGCAGAAGAACCAGAAGTCCCCGCAGAATCAGGATCAGTCCGAGCAATCCGATCAGGAGCAGTCGGACCAGTCACAACAAGATCAGCAGCAGTCTCAACAGCCACAGCAGCCCAAGACCCCGGGACGCGAAGAGCTGGAGAAGGCCAAGAAGAAGATGGACGAAGCCATCGAGGAGCTGAAGAAAAAGCAACGCGAGAATGCCTCCGAGAAACAGGATGAAGCCCTGCTGGAGCTTCAGAAAGCCAAAGCCAAGCTCGAAGAGCTCCTGCGACAGTTGAGAGAAGAAGAACTCGAACTGGTGCTGATGGCTCTTGAGGCGAGATTCCGACGCATGCTCGAAATGGAATACCAGATCAAAAACGGGACCGTCAAACTGGCGGAACTTCCTGAACAGGAACGCCTGAGCCATCATTCGCAACGAGCCGTCCAGCTTTCCCGGGACCAGTCCGCGATCCGTCTGGAAGCAGAAGACGCCCTTGTCCTGCTGAAGGAAGAAGGGTCCTCGGTCGCGTTTCCCGAAGCCGTGATCCAGTTGAGGGATGACATGGGGATTGTCGTCGGGCGTCTGGAAAAGATGGACGTCGGCGAAATCACCCTCGCGATCGAAGATGATGTCATTGAAGGACTTAAGGAGCTGATCGAGTCGTTGCAGAAGGAACTGGAAAAACTCCAGAACAAGCAGCAGCAGGATCCACAGCAACAACAACAGCAGCAGCAACAGGAACCCGGACTGGTCGACCAGTTAGCGGAATTGAAGCTTTTGCGGTCCTTACAACAGCGAATTAACCGTCGGACCCGCCAATACAGCCTGCAGGTCGACGGCGAGCAGGCAACCGACCAACAGATCAGGGCCTTGCTGAAAGAACTTTCTGCACGTCAGCAAAGAGTCTTCAAAGCGACGTATGATTTGTCGTCCGGGCAAAATAAATGACAGTCGATATGAAAAAGACGACGATTAGCAGGTAACCGAACCTGACGTCGACGTCTAAAATGATAGGCAACCGAACCAACGATGCAGAGTGTGTACGGGTGTGATGGACTTTTGGACGACTGTCAGAGAAAAATTTGACATGTTGGCCAATCATGGCATTATCTGTGCACTCCTCGGGTCTGGTCGGCTTGTCCAACAACCGGACGAACTCATTTCGAGATCAGCGGTTACGCAGGAAGCAACACGATGAAACACCTCCGAACGATCCGTGTGACATGCTGTTTCTGGCTCATTGCAGCAGTCGCGAGCCTGAATTTTCAGCACGTGCAGGCTGCGGAAGGCGACTTTCACGTCTACCGCCCCGTCCCCACGGAGTATGTTCGGAATGCGATGATCGACCAGGTGGATAAGTCGTCCCTGCCGGTCAAGATTCGACATCAGCTCGTTGAAAAATGGAGCACACTGCCTGCTTTTTCATCTCCACTGCAGGTCATGGAAGCACTTGTCGCCACCGTCGAGCAGTTTGATACCCGCTGGAATGACCTAATCGACGCCACGCACGATTCTGGCCGTTATTTCCAGTTCGAGGAAATGCAGGAGAATCTGCTCTCTACGTTAAACCCGACGCTGCGCTCGAACATGGAGCTCTATCTGGGCAGCCAGCTGTCCTCGGCCCAGATGTACGACGAAGCCATCACGGTCCTCGGCTCTGCGTCGGTGAACGAACTGGTTGATCCTGCCAGTTACTTCTTCCATAAAGCCGTCTGCGAACACAATTTACTGATGAAGCAGGACGGCCTGACGAGCCTGGGGCATTTGCTGGAGCGAACGGACGCGGTGCCTGTGCGTTATTCCCAGGTCGCGGAACTGATGAAATACGACCTCGAGAACCTCGAAGAAAAATCGCTCGACGAAGTCGCCCGGATGATGTCCGATGTCGAACGGCGTCTGGAACTGGGACGCGCGGGCTCACGCGTGCAGAAGCTCGAGAAGGAAATTGTCAGTCGTCTCGATGAAATGATCGAGAAAATCGAGCAGTCTCAAAACGGCGGCGGTGGCGGAGGCAGCGGGAATTCGAATGATCCTGGCAATCAACCTTTGCAGGATAGTATCGTCAAGGGTAGCACCGCGCCGGGAAATGTGGACAATAAGGACATCGGTCACAAAGATGGCTGGGGAAACCTGCCTGAGAAAGATCAGGCCAAGGCCAAGCAGATCCTGGGATCGATGTACCCTGCCCATTACGGCAAGGCGATTGAGGAGTACTCTCGCAAGTCAGCCGAGCGAACGACGCCTTAGGGAGTGTTGGGTCGGATGTGGCAGAGACAGCCTGGCAGAGACTTCTTGCCTGATGTCTTTATGCGAGTGATGGCGAACTCTCGCCTATGCCCCACCCTCATCCGCCCTTCGGGCACCTTCTCCCCTCAAGGGAGAAGGGACAGAATTGAAAGCAGTGATGTGGTAGACGGACGAGAAGTGATGTTGGTTCGTGGCTTGCGATTCTGGAAGTTGCTCACGCTCGTGGTCTGTCTGGCTGGCCTGGGAGTTGGATCAAATGCGGCGAACGCTGAGACATTTACACTGACGACAATTGATGGCGAGACCGTTGTCGGCGATCTGGTCAGTCTTGATCGTCAATCGGCGGTGATGACCGTCGATGGGGAACAGAGAACCTTTCCTCGGACTGATGTTGTTCAGATCGAGCAGAAGGCTGACCAGTCGCAGGTCATGGCGATTACCGGACAGATGGAAGTTCGACTCGCGGGCGGGAGTGTTCTCAAGGTCAAAAGCATTCAGCGAGCAGCCGCCAGCAGCAAGCTGGTCATCGGCGATCAAAACGTGATGGAGGTTCCCTCAGCAGCTCTTTCGGAAGTCCTGGTCAATGGCCTGCGTGGCAACGAGCAGGAACGCTGGGACGAGATTCGCAAGGCTGCTCAGACGACCGACCTGCTCATCGTCAAGAAGAACGAGAACCTCGATTTCGTCGCGGGCGTGATTGGAAATATCGATGCAGCCGGTGTGGAGTTCCTTCTCGGGGAACGCTCTGCCAAGGTTCCGTGGGAACGGATCTATGGGCTGATGTTTCTCAAAAATAAACCCGCTGGTCCGCCCGCAGGAATCACGCTCGAAACAGCCGATGGGCAGGAACTCAAGGTCGAAAACCTGACAGTGCAGAATGGTCAATTAAACGCTCAATTCGCTCGTGATGCAGAAGTCTCGATCGCCATCGGCAAAGTGAAACGTGTCGATTTCAGTGCAGGGAAGATTCGCTCGCTATCGGACCTCAAGCCCGTCGCAGTGAACGTCAAACCGTTCTTCAACCGCGAGTGGCAGCCGGCGTTTGACCGCAATACGCATGGCAGCCCGTTGTTTATCGGCGGCAAGACGTATCGCAAGGGACTCTGCCTGCACTCATACACCGAGATCACGTTCCGACTGGCGGGGGAATTCAATCAGTTCCGCTGTCTGGCGGGGCTCGATCAATCGATCAATCCCAAGCGTGGCGATGTGAACCTGATCATCAAAGGGGATGGGAAGACGCTGTACGAGGGGAACTTCTCGGCGACGTCGACTCAGTCGCAGTACGTCACCCCGCTGCCGATCGAACTGAATCTTGCTGGTGTGAACGACCTGACGTTTATCGTCGATTTTGGAGCCGACCAGATTGATATCGGCGACAATCTGAACCTCGTGGATGCAAGGCTGATCCGCTGATGAATGATGGAAAACCAGCCACAGGATGGCAGAGACAATCGGGCATCGTCGTTGCCGTGGTTGTGTGTCTGATGAATGCTTTTCAGGCTTCGGTTGTCGACGCAGCTGATCCTCTCGTCGAGAAGGCACAGCAGCAGCGCATAGAAGCGATTCAGAAAGTCGCGCCGACCGTTGTCGCGATTCACAATGCCGACGGAACGGGCGTCGGGTCCGGCGTGGTGATCAGCCCTGATGGGTATGTGCTGACCAACTTTCACGTCTCCAGCGGTGCGGGCGATTTCATGCAATGCGGTCTGAATGATCGCAAGCTGTATGAAGGAGTCGTGGTCGGAATTGATCCGGTGGGGGATGTGGCACTCGTCAAGATGATCGGACGGGATGACTTTCCCTATGCGACGCTGGGCGACAGCGATAAGGTCCGCGTCGGCGACTGGTGTTATGCCATGGGGAATCCGCTCAACTTCGCACATGACTTTTCTCCGACTGTGACGTATGGAATCGTCAGCGGGACGCATCGTTATCAATATCCTTCCGGCACCATTCTCGAATACACCGACTGCATTCAGACCGATGCGTCGATCAATCCGGGAAACTCGGGTGGCCCGCTGTTTGATGCGAATGGTTTGTTGATCGGGATCAACGGACGTGGGTCCTTCGAGAAACGCGGACGTGTCAACTCGGGAGCCGGGTATGCGATTTCGATCAATCAGATCAAGTACTTTCTGGATCACCTCAAGAGTGGACGGATCGTCGATCATGCGACCCTCGGTGCGACGGTCAGTTCTAACTCCGAAGGTGCCGTGATCATCTCGGGGATTCTCGAAACCTCGGAAGCATTTCGACGTGGCCTGCGGATCGATGATGAACTGATCTCCTTTGGCGGTCGTCCGATGGGGAGCGTCAACCAGTTCAAGAATATTCTGGGGATCTATCCCAAGGGCTGGGTGGTGCCGATTGTCTATCGTCGTGGTGGACGCAAGTCGGAGATCCTGGTTCGTCTGCAGGGAGTTCACGCAGAAGGTGAACTCGAAGCGATGGTTCAAGGTGAAAAGAAGTCCGGTGATCAACCTCGACCTGGTGGGCCTGGTCCCGATGGCCCTGCCCCGCAGCCTGGTCCGCCTGAGAAGGAGCCCGAAGAACCCAAGGGGGACGGACCTGCTCCCGGTGTCCCGCTGCTGCCTGGGATGAAGCCAATGATTGCGGATCTGCCGCAGAGCGAAGAGATCAAGAAGCTGTATGACCTGCGCCCTGGGTATAGCAACTATTATTTCAACGATCAGCTCCAAAAACGGCTGCTTGCGGGCTTGGCCAGTTGGGGGAAGTATCCAGAAAAGTCGACTTGGAAGATGACGGCCAAAGCGCCGAACGGCGATGCAATTCAGTTTGGCGTCAATGACGAGCGGGCAGCGATGGTGCTTGGAAGTGAGCAGTTCCTGATGCTGTTTGATGACGCGTTCACCCATGGTGAGCCTGCTAAGACGCAGGGATTCCTGCTGGGCCTGCATCAGCTTCGCTGGTTGTTGTCGGGAGGCCCCAAGGCGTTTACGAACCTCTATTATCTGGGGAGTGAGCCGCTCGATGGGACCCAGACCAAAGTCGACGTCCTGATCACCGAGAAGAGTGGGATCATGACGCGGTGGTACTTCGACCGCGATGCGAAGCTGATTGGATTCGACCTGCAGCGGACTGCGTATGACGAAGTCTGCTCGGTTCGTTTCGGAGAAGAGCAGGTTTCGATGGCTGGTTTATCGCTGCCGAAGGAGTGGAGAATTCTGGTTGGTCCGGAAGAGGTCACGCAGTTTGAACTGACGGGATTCGAGGTGCCGCGATGAGCGGGAGATTCAAACATGGCTCAATCGTGGTGTTGTACCAATGCCGTCATAAAACAGTGCGTTCCAGAATAGTCGTGCCATGCTCACAGCTTTGGGTGAGCATGCTGCTTTGTTTTGGAATTCGGCGTTCAGAACATGCTTGCTCAAAGCTGCAAGCATGGCACGCTGGAAAGAGGTCTCGTTGTTCGACATGGGGATTAACACTATTCACCAGTTGTCTGTTATTGTTGAGCTTGTCGTCAACAGGCGCTATCGCGCAAGAGCCAGCACAAGAGTCTCGTATTGATGTCTACGAAAAGTCGCTGCCGACGGTGGTTAAGATCTTTGGCAGTGGCGGGCTGGCGAGACTGGAAGGCTACGGCAGCGGGATTCTGATTTCGAAAGAGGGTCATATTCTGACGGTGTGGAGTCACCTGCTCGATCGTGGCGTGGTGACGGTTGTCTTGAATGATGGAAGGCGCTTTGAAGCCAAGCGTCTGGGAGCAGAACCATCTCTTGATCTGGCGATCCTCAAGATCGAAGCCGAGGATCTGCCGTTTGTTGATCTGACGAACGCGAAACTGCCAGCGATCGGGACCCGCGTGATCGGGCTGTCGAATATGTTTAAAGTCGCCAATGGCGATGAGCCGGTCTCTGCGATCCATGGCGTTGTCGCGTCGGTGACGCCGTTGCAAGCCAGACGTGGCAGCTTTGATTTCGCATACCAGGGAGCAGCGATCATCGTCGATGCAATCACTAATAACCCCGGTGCAGCGGGCGGATTACTCGTGACGACCGATGGGACGCCCGTCGGGATGATCGGCAAGGAACTGAAAGACAAACGCATCAACGTGTGGATCAACTATGCGATCCCTCTCAATGAACTGGCGGGTGCTGCAGAAGAAATCATCACCGGCAAGTTCAAGCCAGCGGACTATGGGAAGAAGAATCCAGATGATGAATCGGTCACGCTTCGGAACTATGTTCCCTCTGATCTGGGAATTATCCTCGTGCCCGATGTTGTCCGACGCACGCCCTGCTATGTCGATCATCTGCGGAAAGAAAGTTTCGCGGCTGGTTTCGATTTAAAGCCGGATGATCTGATCCTGTTTGTGAACCAGCAACTGGTGCAGTCGCAGCAGGAGCTCAAGGATCTGTTCGGCGCGATGAATGCAGGCGACCCGGTGGAACTGACCGTGCGACGAGGGAACCGATTGCATGTTGTGAAGTTCAATATGCCGTTGAAGAACAGACAGGATGAGATGCCGTGAGTCGAGTTATGGTTTTGATCCTGAGTGTTGTGTGGATGCTGATCGGTACAGCCTCAACATCGTCCGCGCAATCCAACGACCCGGTGGTTGTCGCGGCGGAGCAGCGGGCGTTTCGTCAGGCGGTCGCGGTTGTGGAGCCATCGGTGGTGCAGGTGCAGACCGTTGGCGGGACGGACCGTGCTGGCGAGATTTTCATTGGCGGCGGTCCTTCGACGGGACTTGTCGTCGATCCAGAGGGTTACATCGTCACAAGCGCGTTCGGATTTGCGACCAAGCCTTCGTCGGTGTTAGTGAGACTGGGCGATGGACGCTCGTTTCCCGCCGAAGTCATCGCGACCGACCATCTGCGAAAGCTGACGCTGTTGAAGATCGATGTGACAGGATTACCGACGGTCGAAGTTTCGCCACGCGAGGAACTCAAAGCCGGCCAGTGGTCAATTGCGGTCGGTCGGACCTATCAGGTCGAAGTGCCGAACGTCTCGGTCGGGATCATCAGTGCCGTCGACCGGGTGTGGGGAAAAGCAATTCAGACGGACGCCAAGATTTCGCCAGTCAACTATGGCGGGCCGATGGTCGATATCGATGGACGCGCGCAGGGACTGCTGGTGCCGATGCATGTGGAAGATGAGCAGGTGACTGCAGGTGTCGAGATCTATGACTCGGGGATCGGCTTTGCAGTCCCGATGGAGGATGTGATCGCCAGTGTCGAGCGATTGAAGGCTGGCAAGGATCTGCGCCAGGGAATGATGGGAGTTCAATTCAAAGCCCAGGGATTCCAAGGCCGGCCGTATGTGTCTCTGGTTCGACAAGGTTCGCCCGCCGAGGAGGCAGGACTGGCGTCAGGGGATTTAATCACGGCAGCCAACGGACAAGCCGTCGCCAACGTGGCGGATTTCAAGCAGGTCGTCGGTCGGCTGTATGGTGGTGATCCGCTGAAGATCAAGATCGACCGCGATGGTAAAAGCCTGGATCTGGACTGCCTGCTTGTCGAAGAACTTGCTCCTTACCAGCGACCGTTTCTGGGCATCGTGCCTCAGCGAGAACTCGCCGATTCAGCAAAGGACCAGCCGGGAACCGTGATTCGTGCCGTCATCGCAGGTTCTCCAGCAGACAAAGCAGGCCTGAAAGCTAACGACGTCCTGTTGAAGGTTGCAGGGACCGAAACCACAAAGTCCGCGTTCGTCGCAACTGCGGTCACGTCCAAGCGAGTTGGTAATGAAATCGAAGTCCGTTTCCTGCGAGACGGCAAAGAGCAGACAGTGCCCGTCACGCTGAGCGCGGAGTCAGCCGCGATTCCGGAGAAGCTGCCCGCAGTTGTCGTCGGTGACGCGGGTGACGAGGAAGATCGTCCGAAAGCGGGTGTGATTCGTAAAGAGCTGCCGGGATACGGGCGCTCGTATTGGGCCTATGTGCCCGAGCAGTTTCCGAAGGATTTTCGATACGGAGTCGTCATGTGGCTACATCCGCCGGGAATGACGATGCAGGAAGAGTTGCTCGCCAGTTGGACGTCGGTCTGCAATCAACGCGGTCTCATACTGATTGCTCCCCTGGCGGACGAGAATTCGCCATGGACAGCCGATGATCTGGTCTTCGTGGGTGACTGCCTGGGCGATCTCGAAAAGACCTATCGTATTAACGAGAGCAACATGGCGCTGCATCTGCATGAGAAGACGACGTCAGTCGGCCTGGAGTTGCTGGCCCTCAAATCCGTGATGTTTCAGGGGGTGATCCTGGTCGATAACACAACGGCCCTGCCCGCGTTGAAAAGCACGCCCGAGCGGGAACTGATGTTTCTGCTGATTTCGCCGAAAGCCGATGCAGTCTCCGTGCGGTTCGATGGAGAGTCGGCGCGAAAGCTGAGGGAGGGAAAGATCCCCGTCGAAGTGCTGGTCGAGGACTTCGAAACAGAAGGCTATCCCAAGCAGGAAAGTGTCGACGCGATCGGTCGCTGGGTCGATTCACTGGATCGAATCTGACGTCACGCGGATCGGGCAGTCTTCAACACCGGGTAGCTCAGAGCCCAGCAGCACAAACCGATCAGAATGACACCCAGGCCAAGCCAGAATTGAATGACTGCCGTGATCACGATACCAGCCACGATCAGTGGCAGACCGCTTCGCTGAGCCCTCGTCCAGACAGACCACCACGAGCGGCGTGTCAGGTAAGTAATGAATGCCAGCCCGATCGCGACGGCGATCCAGGGAAGTCGCGAGAACTGGCTTTCAGGAATGAGTTCGCGCTGAAGATGAATGGTGGCCGTTTTTGAAGCGTTGGGTTTAGCCTCCAGGCTCGGGTAACTGACGAGAAAGCGATGCGATTCTTCAAACGAGAACGCCGTGCGAATCTTGCAGCTGACGATCTCCCCCTCCGGCGTTGGCAGCGAGAGGTTGTTCCAGTCAGTAACCGGGCTGGTCCAGGAGACCTGGATGGACGCGGTCTGATGGTCCTGCGGAAGCAGAATGAGTAATGACTTCCCATCATGACTGGCAATCGGCAGCAAGACGTTTCGAGAACGAGCCGTCACTGTTCCCAGGTCGGAAGTGAGATGAAGCCTCAATAACTGCCCGGGCTTGAAACTGCCATCAATCGTCAGCTCGCCGAGAAGTTGTTTGGCCTGGGGTGTTGAGGTGAGTGCATACGTCAGGTGAAGCGGGATCGACGTGATCGTCATCGCCTGCTCCAGAGGCTTGGTGGCTTCTGCTGGCTGCTTGGGTTCCAGAGGAAACTCGACACGGAAGTCCGCTGCTGGTCGAGCAGACTGATTCTGTGGTGGACGCGTGATGTCCAGGGTGAGTGTTTCGTCTGGATCGATGACCTCGACACTGCGAGTCGTCGCGATCAATTCCAGATCCGGTTCCACTGGCTTGAAGGCAGTTTCCGGCGTGAGCGTTGTGTTCAACTCTGGTGGCGAAGTGATCTGAACTTGAATCGGTGCCGTGATGCCAGCTGTGTCGAAGAAACGCGGAAGCTTTAATGGAATCGACAATGAGTCTGTCGACTCGTTCCAGTTGAGTTTAGTCTGAGACGCGATGTTGATCTGACCATTTGTCATCGCGTTTTCAGACACGTAAATGAAGAGTCGATCGCCAGATCGAGAATACGTCAAAGGCCTTGTTCGACTGGTCTCGACGAGATCGACCTGCTGGATGTCCCAGTTTTCCGGGAAGCTCAGTTCCAGCATGAATCTCTGCAGTGAAAGACTGCGAAATCGAATCGAAGATTGAATCTGCAACTGTTGACTGCGTACTGCAATCGTATGCACGACCGAGTTCAGATTGATTTGACGGGCAGGTGTCTGCAGTGACAGGATCGTTGTGTCTTCCGGGTTCAGGCGGGCGTACGTCAATTCGACAGGATTGGGCTCAATGGGAAGATCCAGAACCAGAGGCATCGTGGAACGTTGAGACGGGTCCGATGGTTCATCACTGCGAACGATCTGCTGGCCAAACTTTGATTGAAGCTTCAAACGCCCGACGCGTCGTTCGATGCGCGTGCTCATCTCGCGATTGGATGACTCCAGGGTGACCAGATTGGAAAAGTCACGCAGTGGGATTTTGTCGGGGATGCCAAGCAGGAAACGGGTCGCGATACTGTACTGGCCAGCCTCGTTGAAGCGGAGCCTCAAAAGAGTTGAAGGTCGATCGGGCGAGCCATTCAACGCCTGTGATTCCATCAATTGCAGTCCCCGCAGGTCGATCGGAATCGCACCGCGAGGGTAGTTAAGCTGCAGGGTGTAAACGCCAGCCTGCTGCACGTCGATCTGAAACGTCATGCTGACATCGGCCAGATTTCTCCGCAGGTCGATCAGGGTATCGGGAGTGACAGTCAGAACAGCTGACATCGGTTCGGGCATCGCGTCAATCAGCTTCAGATGCAGTTCCGATGGATTCAAGAGGGGGCTCGGCGTCTTTGTCACCGGCATCGGCTTGGCGTCGCCGGGCATGAGTTCCACCAGATAACGGAAGTCGAACTGGTCAATGCGATGAATGAACGACTGATGCACGAACGGCAGCTGAACCGGGAAAAATGTTCCAGGCGCCGGCGCTTTCTTCAAGAAGAACGCGATTTCGATCACGCTGCTGCCGTAAGTGCGCGGCCGCTGTGGATTCGTTGATGTGGTCGTCGGAGGTGGGTCTGAGTCAGCGGGCAAGGTGACCAGGATGCCCGCGGTCGTCGTTGACGAACCAATGCTCGCGGGACGACCATCGACGAAGCAGCCATTGATGCCCGAGAACGCGACATTCTGAAATGGCAGGCTGATTTCCCGGACCGATCCATCCTGTGGGATGAAGACTTCATAACGGGCAAAGACCAGTGTCTGCTCCAGTTGAACATCGATTTCGTAATCGGCTTTCTGGAACAGAACCGACGAGGAAAGCTGAGTCCCCTGCGCTCTCTGCTGAAGGTCCGCGAGAACACGTCGTTCTAAATAAACGATCGGTTCATCTGTCAGCGGCGGACGATTCGCAGCATTGGTCACCTGCTTGGCGACTGAGTAGGGAATCAGAATGGTGATGTTGTTGTCAACACGCGCCGGCTGAGCAGCCTGCAGTGAACTTGAACTGGTCAGCAGCGTGAACGTCAGCCAGAAAGAAATCAGGACAGAGACGACTGTCGCCGTCCGTTCAAGGATCGTCGAAGGACGGGCACTGCGTTTCCCATCGTCAACCGTCACTTGTGGAATCAGCCACAGAAGGGCGCTGCTCACGATGATCAGAATCATCGGCTGGTACAACACACTCCAGGGATCCAGGACTTGCGTCAACAAACAGATCAGACCGACCAAACTCAACGCGAGCGCGAACCAGCGAAGGGGCCGAATGACGACACCGACAACGATGATCAAGACCGCCGTCAACAGCGACAGTTGTGTGATCGTCGAGACACGGGCGGTCTGAATGGTCAACGCAGGCAGTTGGAGCCCCTGAGCCTGCGAGTCTGACATCAAGTCAATCCGGAACTGCTGACCTTTGAGCATGCGGCCTGCATCCAGCCAGCCAAACGGTCGCCAGCCTCGATCCTGAGTCGACGTTCTCTGCGTCAGGATGTTGGCAGGTAACTGACTATCGAGCGCGGGCTGATAGGCATACTGTCGCGAGTCATGTTCGAGGTGACCGACGAGTTGTGAGGCATCGAAGTAAACATCATCCTGCTCCGTGTTGAGCTTCCAGGCGAGTGAGTCAACCGGTACCGACAACACAGGCAGCGGAACTGAGAGTGGAGTCCAAAGCACTCGCTGTGGCCATGTCTGATCGATATCGAGGACAACTCGGGTCACCTGCTGCGAACTGGCTGGCAGAATGATTTCGCGAGTCAATGGATCATAGGCAATCGGCTTATCGTCCACGCGAGCAGCAAGACGAGTATATGATTCAGGGATCGATAAGGAGACTGGCTTTGCACGCGACCCCCAGAGGGCATATTCGAGGCGGTGATGGACAATCAGATCCTTCTCGCTGAAATCCTGTCGCGGCAGCAACGTGGAAAGAGTCGCCAGCACCTGAGTCGGAGCCGGGACCAGCGTCGTGCCGGTGTCGACAGTGAGCAGAACCTCTTGGTCAGCAGAATAGACTCCCTGCAACACAGAGGTCTTCGAGTCGAGCGAACTCTCAGTCAATCCCGCCACGTTGGAATGTAACGGAAGAGGGCCGATATCAATGTGTGAGCGAGACGATTTCAAACTCGCAATGAAGACCTGCGGGAAAAGCGTCCGGTCAGAGAGGAGCTGTTTGAATTCGACGATCATCGGAGTGGTCAACGACTCCCATCCAGTCGACGACGGTTCAATACGATAACGCGCAGTCCCAGGATGGGGATCATCCAGACGTTGAGATGTGAGAACTGTGGACGAAGTCTCCTGCGTAATCAGGAAGATCGGCGCCTCAGGAGAGTTGAGAATGTCGACCGTCAGTTCATCGGTGTTGGAAAGCAGTCCTTGAATTCGCAATTCCACACGATGATTCACGTAGGGAGAATTGATCTGGGCATGATGATCGACCATCAGAGTCGAATGATCATTCCAGATCTCGATGGCCGGATTCTGATCAACGGAAGGAATCTGAAACAGCTGAGTTGTACTGCTGGCGGGTGCAAGAGTCGATTTCAAAGTATTGGGAAGCAGTGATAGCAGGGAAGCCAGATCTTTGGTCGCGCTGGTTTCGACGGTCCGGGGAAGCTCTTTTTCCGAAGACACAGGCGTTGCGTCCGAATTGACGACAACATTGAGAACCGAGTCGTATTTCAGCTGGACCTGCTGCTTCTGGACTTGTCCTTGCGCGAGTCTGATGGACGGTTGGAAACTCAGTTTATCTGACGCAGAAGACTTCCAGGGATTCTTGTCAAACCGGTAGAACGCATCAATCTGCAGACGTGTCCCGGCACTTGCCAGCTGTGGCTTGAGCACATCGATGCGCAGCTGCTGTCGGGGCGGACGATTCAAAGCATCGCTGATCTGCCAGCGGAAGGCTTCTTCATTGTTGCCGACAGAAATCGCGTCATTGACAAGCCGAACATCAAGAACCTGCGCAGCGTCCGGGATTTGACACAGAATCTGTTCGACTCGTCCCGACAGAGAGGTGAATTCAAACTCTTGTCGATACACAAACCCGCCCGGGGTAATCATCCCGTCGAGCTTGCTGTGAACAAGCAACTCGAAAGCAGGCCGAAACAGTTCGAGTGCAATCTTCCCCGTCTGAGAGAGCTTCTCATAGGTAAGACGTTGACCGCCGCCCGTCGATTCTGGCGAGCGAACCATCTGATAACCTTCCAGCATTGAGGAAAGGTACTCCAGAGGCTGTGAGAGTTGAATACTGACCTG